>CAMAVD010000010.1 GCA_945861575.1 Akkermansia muciniphila | reverse complement strand
GGGGAACGGAACGCCTACTTCTGGGGCACGCACAGCGGAGCAGAACTGGATTTGATGATCCTGGCCAAAGGTAAGCGCTGGGGTATCGAGGTGAAGTATCAGGATGCGCCGACGATCACAAAGTCGATGCGTATTGCGATGCAGGATTTGAAGCTGGAGCGGCTGTGGGTGGTGTATCCTGGCCAGACCGGCTACTTGATGGATGAAAGCATTGAGTGCGTCTCGATAGGGCAGTTGGGTCAAATCAGGGAAGCGCTTCAAGGTTGAATTGGCCTGCCGACCGTAGCTCGCTTAGGGGGGTAGCTGTAGCGTAGAGGCCCGTCTACGCTCTGCGAGCTTCGACGTGGCAACCTTCGCTCTCGCTTCGTTGCGAGTCTGCGACTCAGAAGTGCTTTTCAGAAAACGCTCGTCCTGATCCGCTCTTCAGATATCGATCGAACTCGACTGCGCCTTCTCGGTGGCGGAATGCAATAGCGACGTGGATGACCCACGGTTTGTCGTTGCGAGTGTGGGTTACGGCTCCGGCGTTGTGTTTGGCCAGGCGTTCTTTGAGGTTTTCGGTCAACCCAACGTAATGTCGCCTGGGCGTGCTTACGCTTTCCAAGATGTAGACGTAGTGGAACACCTTCTCTCCTTTGCTGACATTGGCTGTACCGGGCCTTAGCTCGGGATGCCTTTCTGCCTAGGGTCATCTCCTGTCCGCCTTCGCTCGAAGCTATGGCGGGACAAAAAAGCGCGCTGCGCTTTTTTGGTGCCGACGGAGGGGGTCGAACCCACACACCCTTACGAGTACCAGATTTTGAGTCTAGCGCGTCTGCCAATTCCGCCACGTCGGCTTACCAATCTTGCTTGCTGCTGGCAGGACGGACGTTTTGCAACGCCGTCAGTTCGGTGAAACTACCAAAGGCGTTGAGTTTCCCGCAAGCCTCCTGTTCGGGGAATTTCTGAGCGGTGTGGTGATCAGCCAGGTGAAGAGCCCGTTGTCCAAATTCGCATCTGTGGAAATCCTGGCGCTCATCTGTGGATAACCATGCCCCGAGCCGGACCAAGACGTGTGATCCGCAGATTGGGACCGATTTTCACAGATTGGGGAAAAGACGGGGAGGGTCAGGGATTCTTGTCTTGGTCTGGTTCCCATCTGCGTAAATCCTGAAGCCAATCTGCGGATAACAATTCCCCCGGCCCGGACGAAGACGTGTGATCCACAGATTGGGAAGGATTTACGCAGATGAAGACGCAGTGAAGAGTCAGGTGAAGTGGCGATCGTTGCGCTGCGGCAGGGGGCTGGACTCGTTTCCTAAGTGAAGAGCAGCGCAGCATTGGAAAGGATCCTCGAAATACCTTCCACAGTCGATTGCCAAACCGCTCGATCGGATGCTACATTCCTGTGGTATGGCACTGAGCATGGGGCAACGTTCCGGGGCGAGCATGGCATCCTTACTCGACCGTCTTATCGAGCGCGACCCTGCTCGCCTGGGGGGCGTGCCTGTGTTCCGTGGAACCCGTGTCCCCGTGAAGAGCCTCTTTGACCATCTGGAAGCCGGAGATCCGCTCGACATCTTCCTCGAGGACTTTCCCGGAGTCACTCGTGAACAAGCTCAAGCCGTCATCGAAATCGCAGGACGACATTTGTTCGACGAGGCGAAGATCGCGTGAGGATCCTTCTCGACCACTGTGTCCCGAAGCGCTTTGGTCGTCTTCTCATCGGGCATGAGGTCCGAACCACTTTCGACATGGGTTGGTCTGCCTTGACCAACGGAGTTTTATTGAGCCGATGCAGTGAGAGCTTCGATGTTTTTCTTACCGTCGATCAAAACCTGCAATTCCAGCAGAACCTCGCAGCCCTGCCGGTGCCAGTCATCATTCTGGTCACTTCCGACAACCGGCTTCCCACTCTGGAACCGTTTGGACCCGCTGTAATCCATGTCCTCGAACAGCCCATCGTCAGGGAACTGATCCGAATCGAAACGGCCGATCGAATCATCCGCCTACCCGGCCGACAGATCCCACCTTAACTCGTCGAACCTACAGCATCGACGGAGGTTGGGATGCTGGGCTTGTGGGGAGAATCTTCATTGAAGATCCACGCGGGACGCGAGCGGTTGGGGGACCGGATATAAGTTCACCAGCCATGCAGATCCTCTACGAAGCCCCGGGCGGCAAACCTGCGGTGGCTCGCGGTGTGGCGCAGGTGGTGAACGGGTTCGTGGTGGGTGTCAACGTCATCAACACCGGGTTTGGATACACCAATACACCAGCGGTACGTTTCTTGGGGGGCGGCGGAAACGGGGCAGTAGCAAGGGCTGTGGTCAGCAATGGCGTCGTTGTCGCTGTCAATATCGACAACACGGGTCGGGGATACACGAATACTCCAGCGGTGAAGATCGCTTCGCCCGGCGGACTCCCCGGCCTGGCCATCAAAACAAAGCGCGTTGAAGTGGAGCTGTCCTTGGTCCTCGGCCGCCGCTACCGATTGGATTCATCCCAGGATCTGGCGGTGTGGACCCTGGGAGAGGCTTTCGTGGCTGAGGATGAAACTCTCTCGCGGGAGTTTGATGTCCAGGATTCTGGACGTTACTTCCGGGTGATCGAGGTTCAGTAGCCGCGTGCCCACCCGCTTTCGATGTTGAGCCCCTGTCTTGGACCCAATCTGCGGAAATCTTGAAGCTCATCTGCGGATAATAATTCCCCCGACCCGGACGAAGATATGTGATCCGCAGATTGGGAAGGATTTACGCAGATGAAGACGCAGCGAAGAGAGGCTGTTGACGCCAGAAGCGAGCGGCGAGGAGAGCTACACGCGGCTTCAGAGCGGCCACAGATATCGCCGCAAAGGCTTGCCACGTTTTAGGGTGGCGCGGGAAGGAGGCAAAGGCGCAAGCCGGTGAATGGGGGAAGGACAACCTTCCAGTGCTTCCAGCAGCTCCAGGACTGCAACTCAAGTTGGGAAAACTTCGGTGCCTGCTTTCCTGCTAGCTGTCTCCTCAGAAGGCTTCGTGAGCCTTGTGCCTTTGTGCGAGGAACTCAGTGTCCAGTTTTGGAGCAAGAACCCACTATTACCAACTAAAGGAGCTCTCGGATGGGCTCGCCTTGCTCGACGAGGCGGTTGGGCCTGCCTCCATGGTCGAGATAGGTCGCGTCGTGCGGGATTCCGAAATGATGATAGATCGTGGCCGCGATGTCTCCTGGGCTGACCGGTCGCTCGGCGATGTCGCCGCCATCCCGCGTGCTGGCCCCAATCACTTGCCCATGTCGGTAGCCGCCACCTGCCATCAGCATCGACATCACATAGGGCCAGTGATCCCGCCCGTCCGTGCTCCCCTGAGTGCCCAGCTTGGGTGTGCGCCCAAACTCGCCCATGGCGATCACCAGGGTGTCGTCCAGCATGCCGTGATCCTTGAGATCGGAGATCAGTGTGGTCACTAGATGGTCAAACGTGGGGAGCAGGGGACGCAGGCCGCTCCAGATGCCTCCGTAGGGCGGGATGTTGTCACCATGTGTGTCCCAGGTGCCCGAGGCGGAGTGATTGCTGAGATCGATGGTGACGAAGCTGGAACCTGCCGCCACCAGGCGCCGAGCGAGCAGGGCCTGCTTGCACCAGTCATGCGTTCCGTAGCGCTCGACGATCTTCGCCGGCTCCTTGCTCAGGTCGAAGGCCTCCTGTGCGCGTCCTCCCGCGACGATATCGAACGCTTTCGCGGTGAAACGATCGAGCGACGCCATCTGCCCGCTGGTGTCGAGGTCGCTGCGCACTTGGCTCATCTGCTCTGCGAGCGTCTGACGCGATTTGATCCGGTCGAGGGTTAGCCCGGCGGGAAGCTGGAAGAGTTGGCTCACATTCGCGCCGTTGAAAGGGTCGAACTGCTGGCCGAGATACCCGCCCCAGGCGACATGGGAACGGTCCTTCAGGTTGAGGGCGATGTAGGGAGGAATGCTGGGATGATTCGCGCCATGAAGCCGGGCCACCTGAGATCCGATGGCGGGGTAGAGATGCCCGCGGGGGTTCAGTCGGGGTTCAGCGGCCAGATTGGCCGTCTGCATGACCATGTTTGGCTCGTGATTGCTCTCCCGGCAATCCACCGAGCGGATCAGGGTGAGCTGATCCATCATGGCTGCCTGCTTGGGATAGTATTCGCAGAGGTGGACCCCCGGCAGCCGAGTGGGGATGTCCTTGAAGGGGCCTCGAATCTCGGAAGGCATGTCTGGTTTGACGTCCCAGGTGTCGATATGTGAAGGGCCGCCCGTCATCCAGAGGAGGATCACCGCCTTTGACTTGCGAAGGGCTCCCGTTCCGCCGGTTTCAGCCGCTTGAGATCGCAGGCGTAAGAGATCTGGGAAGGTGAGTCCGGCAAAGCCTGCAAGGCTAGCCTTCAGGACGCTGCGACGGCTCCAGACTGTCAGGCCCTCGCGCTGGCGTCCTTTGAGAAAGGAGAACGAGTGGCTGCGTTCGTGGGAATGCGACGCGGTGGCGGACATGCCCTCTGGATAGCAGACCAGGGGCAGGAAGGGAATCAGGAAGCGCGGGGCGAGCAAGGAACTGCCGATGTGTTCGACGCGGTCCGTGGGGTTCCAGGTCCATTCTCGCGATCAGCACGGATTTACGCAGATCTTAAACTGGGTCTAAGGCGGGAACGGTGCGGTCAAAATTTAACGCAAAGACGCAAAGGCGCAAAGGCGCAGAGAAAACGGGGCCGAGAAGGGCCCGCTTCGGATCGCACTCCGAAGTTGGTAACTCCCTGTCTTGGTCCCAATCTGCGTAAATCCTGAAGCCAATCTGCGGATAATAATTCCCCCGACCCGGACGAAGACCTGTGATCCGCAGATTGGGAAGGATTTACGCAGATGAAAACGCAGTGAAGAGTCAGGTGAAGTGGCGATCGTTGCGCTGCGGCAGGGGGCTGGACTCGTTACCTAAGTGAAGAGCAGGGGGTGGGAGGAGTTAGATCCGACTGACGTCGGATGCTACCCGTACGGATGGGGTAGCATCTGGCGTAAGCCGGATCACTGTATGGTTTGGCGAACGCGAGAGGGTGTGAGATCGGGCAGGGGGTGGGAAGAGTTGGATCCGACTGACGTCGGATGCTACCCATACGGAGGGAGTAGCATCTGGCGTAAGCCGGATCACTTGTGGTCTTGCGAACGCGAGGGGGCGTGAGATCGCGCTGGGGGTGGGAGGAGTTGGATTCGACTGACGTCGGATGCGACCCGTACGGAAGGGGTAGCATCTGGCGTAAGCCGGATCATCGCGTCTCCTCCAGAACGAAACAGAGAGGGCTGCTTTGTCGGATTTACTCCTCCCCTTCGTAGTAGCCGGCGTCGATGGCGGACACGGTGCGGTACTCGGGCTTGAGGTAGCGTTTGCCCGTTCGTTGGTAGGTTCCAATGTCGGCCCGATGATGATCCGAGATGACGAAGTAAACCAGCATCTCCGCGCCGTCGTTCTCTAGTTGATGGGCGTCGCCCGGATGGCAGATCAGGTGATCGCCCGCTTGCAGCCGGAGATCAGGACTCACCCCATCCCGCAGGATCCCTCGGCCGGCAAGGATGATGTAGTGCTCGGTCTGCGCTGCGTGCGAATGGAGCGGGTAGTTGCATTTGCCGGGGGGGAGCGATGCGAGCTCGATGTCGAAGGGATGCCCACCTCCCCAGCAGCCCACATCCTTCACTCCACCAAGGGCCAGAGAGATGTGCTGGCGATGGAGTTCGAAGCGTCCCTTGGGAGAGCAACGATGCTCCGTTGCGATTTCGGAAATGTTGATCTTTCGCATGGCGGTCAGTGTCCCGGGATTTGGGTTCGGAAGAAAGCTCGTTTCGGCTAAAGCGAGGCACTGGGGCCGATGCTGAGAAGCTGAAGGTGGGGCTTCGACTTCTCCTGGGATTTGAGCAGGTCCACTCTGAGAACCATCACCCAGTCGTTGTGGCCTTCGGGGTCGACCCAGACTTGCTCCAGGGTCCAGGTCTTGCCGCCTTCGTCGGGCTTGATGATCGTGAATCGGAGGTTGCGGGCGTTGGGATCCAGGCAGAGATGGGCATGCTCCTTGTAGTAGGCGTCGAGCAATGCTTTCAGGTCCTTCTCTGTCCAGGGTGTTCCTGCGGCGGTGTTGCGCTCTTCCAGCCATTCCAGAGCGGTTTCGAAATCGCCTGACACCATGCTGCACAAACAGCCGAAGACATACTGGCGAACCCGTCGGGTGAACTCGCGGACGTCACGGGTGATGTCGGGCTTGGAGGAGGCGCCTGCTCCGGCGTCGGAGCTCGGAGCCGCCCCAGGTTTTCGTGCCGCTTCTTCACGCTGCTTGCGCAGCGCGGTCTCGGGGTCTTTCATCCGCTGCCATTCGTCCAGAAGGCTGGAGTCCACTTGCTCCACCAGCGATGAGAAGTAGAGCTCCATGTCACGCACCGGCTCGGTCTTGGCGGAATCCGGGACGGTCTGGGAAAGCGTCCGGTAGACGCTGGTCAGATGCCGGAGCAAAACCCCTTCGGCGCGGCCGAGATCGTAGTCCTTGATGTAGTCGTTGAAGGAGCGGAAGTTCTCATACATCTCCCGCGCGATGCTCTTGGGGCGGATGTTCTCGTCTCCGACCCACGGATGCGCCGCCGCAAACGCATTGTAGCTGCTGTAGACGAAGTCCTTGTTGGGCTTCGGATACTCCAGCTCTTCCAGCTTGGCGATGCGCTCATCGAAGCCGATGCCCTCCTGCTTCATCTCGGCCATCTTTTGGGTCTTCACCTTGTCGAGCTGACGGCGTAAAATGATCTCGGGATTCTCCAGGATGGATTCCACTAGGGTGAGAAGGACGAGGTGATAGTCGGGCGCGTTGGGATCGATCAGCTTGAGGGTGTCCATCAGATAGAGCCCCAAGGCCTCGTTGAGGGAAAAGTCGTCCTGCAGCTGGATGTTCAACCGGAGCTGCTTGCGGCCCCCCTCGGTGCGGGGGCCGGGCTCGATGATCTTGCGGTCCACCAGGGCGCGGAAGAGAAGCCAGGCGCGGTCGCGGTGGCCGGCCTTGGCCCGGGCGGGCTCGTGAGACTCGCGTATGAGGCGTTGCATGGCGCGGCAGCCGTCCTCCTCGGTGCGACTGAGCATGCTGAGCAGCATGCCATGGGTGACCTGGAACCGTGACACCAACGGTTCGGGCGTGGCTTGCTGCAGCCGGGCGAAGGTCTTGTCGTCCCAACCGACGAAATTGTGCTCGGGCGGCTTTCGCTTCGGGACGTTCTTTTTGCCGTCGCGCTCCGCCTTCTGGGTGATGCGCTTGTTTTCAATCATGTGCTCGGGCGCCTGGGCGATCACCCATCCCTGGGTGTCAAAGCCGCGACGACCCGCGCGACCGGAGATCTGATGGAAATCCCGAGCGCTGAGGATGCCGGTCTTTTGTCCATCGAACTTGCACAGCTGGGTGAAGAGCACGGTGCGGATGGGCACATTGACGCCCACCCCCAGGGTGTCGGTCCCGCAGATAATTTTCAGCAATCCGCGCTGAGCGAGCTGCTCCACCAGCACCCGGTACTTGGGCAGCAGTCCGGCGTGATGAACGCCCACGCCGTGCTTGAGGAAGCGCTGGATATCCTTGCCGAAGGGGCTGCTGAACTTAAAGCCTTGGAGCGCCTCTGCGATGGAGGCCTTGTCCTCGCGGGTGCAGAAATTCAAGCTCATGAAATTCTGCGCGCTTTGGACGGCGTCGTTCTGAGTGAAGTGGACCAGATAGACCGGTGCCCGGCCGGTGGTCACGATCTGCGTCACGGCCTCCGCGAGAGGGAGCTCGGAGTATTCGAAGGTCAGAGGGACGGGCCGATCGGTGGAGCGGATGATGGCGGTTTCCGCGCCCGTGACGCGGGTGAGCTCGGAGGCGAAGAAATCGGTCTGGCCCATGGTGGCGGACATGAGCAGGAAGCGCGCGTTGCGGAGGGTGAGCAGGGGGACCTGCCAGGCGCCGCCGCGGTCGCGATCCGAGTAATAGTGGAACTCGTCCATGATCACTTCGGTGAAGGGAGTTCGGTCCCCGTGACGCAGGGCGTAATTGGCGAGGATTTCGGCGGTGCAGCAGAGGATGGGGGCGTCGCGATTTACGGTGGCATCCCCGGTGGCCATGCCGACGTTCTGCGGTCCGAACTCCTGGCAGAGCGAGAGGAATTTTTCGTTGACCAGGGCCTTGATGGGACAGGTGTAGATCGAGCGGCGGCCCTGGGCGATGGAGAGGAAGTGCATCGCCGCAGCCACTAGGGATTTGCCGGATCCTGTGGGCGTGTTGAGAATGACGTTTTTCCGCTCGATCAGCTCGAGCATCGCGTTCTCTTGCGCGGGGTAGAGCGAGAGACCTTTCGATGTGGCGTAGTCCAGAAACGCGTCCAGGATGGCGTCTGATCCGGTATTCGGCAGTTGCAGGAGCCGTCGATACAGCGGGGCGTCTGTCAGTGTATTTGAACCGGGGTCGCTCATCAGTGTTTGGGCAGAGTCCAGGTTTCGGTGAAGAACCCGGCATCGGAAACTTCGCCAGGGAAACGGCTGGTGGCGGGCTTGGTGATGTTGATGATGGCGTAATCGGGGAGCTTCGGAACCTGTCGGGCGTTGTTCAGATAGTCGTATTCGCGGAAGGTGAATCCACTGTTCAACACGACATAGCGTGAGGGATTTAACGGATTGGGGAAGACCAGCACGGGCATGGCCTTGTCGGCATCGAAACGCGCGCCGCCGAGAGTGAGCGCCTCCTTGGTCCAGCCCAGGGGCAGGGAGGACAGGATGCGCGCGATGAGCGGGTTGCTGGCGGGGTCGCCCCAGAGGATGAGATTGTGCGATTGGATGTCCTGCTCATTGACCTCGCTGTCGGACTTGACCCGGGCGTCTCCACGGAAATGCCGTCTCCAATTCTCCACGGCCCGCTCCCTCTCACTGAGAGCCCAGGCGTGAGTTGCGGGGTGCCAACCCTGCCCGCTTGGTTTGACGACCAGGAAGCTATTGAGGAAGGCGTCGTCGATCGGTCCTTGGAGATTATGCTTTTTGCGCAGACCGTCCGAGGCTGCGGCCTCTTGCGCCCGGACCTTCCAGGCCGCGTCCCGTTTTTCGAAGCGAGCGGTCCAGGATCGATCGGTGCCGGGCCTTGCCGCACGGAGCACCGTGCCGTCCACCGTCACGGCAGGGGCAGCTGTGCCGTCGAGGGGGCAGTGGCCGGCGGGCATCTCGAGCGAGAAGGCGCTGACATTGCGGGTGGAGACGGTCACGCCTGTGTTGCCCTGAAGCGTGGCATCGATACGGGCCTCCTCCCAGTGGGTTTCAAGTCCGTCCACTACGACCCAGGCCATTTGATTGTATTTGAGCGTCCAGGTGGCGAAGCGGACTCGCGGCGGAACGATCTCTCGACCGCGTGCTGCAATCGAGTCGATGCGGGCATTGATCTCGGCTCGGGCGGCGGGTGTGTAGTTGTGTCCGGCTCCCGCGCCGATGATATGCGTCATGTTCATTCCCTCCTTGAGCAGGGCCTTCTCCATGATGTCGGCCGCCTGCTTTTGGGAGTCCTTCTCGCCGCTGTAGACCACGGTGGGGCAGTGGGTGAGGTTGATCGCGTAGTCGGGGCAGTCGTAGAGGTGCCAGAGCTTCTTCTCATACCAGGTTGGCTGGAGGGTTTCGCGCTGGAAGACCTTGAGGAAGTCGGGGGTTTCGGAGAAGCCGGCGCCGGGCGCGGCGGCGACCCAACGGCTGGCGTGATGCACCGCTAGGTGCCAGCAGGCGGCGCCGCCGAGGGAAAATCCGCGCACCACGATACGATTGTTGTCGATGGGGTAGTTCCTCTGCACATGTTCCAGAGCTTCGAAGGCATCCACCTCTCCGGCCAGTTTCTGTCCGTTGCAATAGCGGCTGTAGGGGTGGAGGACGAAGGTGTCGCGCGGCCTGAACTCGCCTGGGGAACGCGAGCGGTCGCGCAAGAAGTTCAGCTCTGACAACGTTTCACCGCGTCCATGAAACCAGAAGTCCAGGCGGTGCCGGGTCGCGCTGGGGGGTTGGAAGGACGGGGGGACGACCAGTCCGTAGGGTTGGACGCTGTCGTCGAGCCTGGAGCGATACCCGCGCACGACAAGTCCGGTGGCGAGGGTCCAGGGGCTGCGTCCTTCGCGGAGTGCACGCGCGCGTTCGAGCCCCTTTCGCAGCTGTTCTCGAGCGGCCGGGACTTCGTTGGTGGGGTTGAAGATCTCGTCGTATTGCAGAGCCCAGGCGACCGCCTTGTGGAAGATCTGTACATCCGGCAGCAGCGCCAGGAGGGAGGGCTTCTTTTGCAGTTCGGTTTCGAGAGAGCGGATTTCCTTCCCCAGGGTGTCGACGCCGCTTTGAAGCTCCTGCCGGTCGGCTTCAGAAATGGGGCTGCCGAGGGGTGGTTGACGCCGTACGCCGTCGAGTCGGTTATCGATGGCACCATCTGCGAAACACGGGATCGCTGTGAGGCAGAGCAGCAGGGCGAGTTTGCGGACAATGGGCGTTTTGGTCGCGGCCGACCTCAGAGAAGAAAGTGGGGCTGTCATGATGCGTGCTCTTGTGATGGCGCACACTTCCATCTCAGGGCGTGCTTGTCACCAGTGAAGTATAGGCTGGCAGCCGTTCGAGCCCATTTCAGTATTTTGCACTCGCGTCAATCCGCTCCCCCTCGTAATCGTAATCGTAATCGTAATCGGAGTCACATGAGCCGCCGTCTCGACCACGAAAAGCAGGAAGTTTACCAGGCCGCCCTGACTTTCATCACCTGGCTGGAGTCGATTCTCAGGGACGTGCCAAAGTCTCTCGCTCGAGCTACCGACTGCACGACCAACGCCTCGGCGGCGAGAACGACGGCTAGCCGATTACGATTACGATTACGATTACGATTACGATTACGATTACGATTACGATTACGATTACGATTACGATTACGAGGGAAGGGGGATGCCTCGCACTAAGATGGCGGGCTCGCCCAGCGCGGGGATGTCACCGTCGGACGTTGTGCGCACGGAGCAAGGCCAGTGGGTAGAAGGTGTCGCGCCAGCGGACGCCCCCACGCCACAGCGTGCGCACGGTAGAGTTGAGGGCGGCGAGCGGCAGAATCGGGATGAGGAAGGGGGTGAGCAGTGCTAGCCAGGGGGACCAACCCAAGCGTCGGGCCACGCGTGCGGCGGGAAGCATGAAGGATATCAGCCCTGCCCAGGCCAGCCAGCCCGGCAGGCTTCCGTGGAAGGGTCCGATGCAGGCGAGCAGCCAGAAGGCGAGTGGGAAAATCCCACCGCCCAGACCGAGCACGATCCGGTAGTCCACCATCGCAAAGCAGTTTTTCTCCGTCAGCCCGAGGATGCCCCACGCGGTGTGGCCCCAGTGGCATTCCACCTCGGGCCCTCCTAGGTAGACCCGTGTTCTGCGCCCCGCACGTTGGAGCAGGAGGCCTAGCTTCACATCATCGACCACGGTCAGCCGCAACGTTTCGTGTCCTCCCACCGCTTGGTATGCCTCGCGGGTGAGGAGATTGAACGCCCCGACCCCCATATAAGAACGGCGTCGGTCGCGATTCACACCTGCCAGCCAATTCGCTACGAGGACGGGGTAGGTGCAGTGCCATGCCATGCCGCTGAGATGATCGGGGGGGATGCCCGGCGTGAGGGCCAGATGATCTGCCTTCTCCCGGAGCGCGGTCTGGATGGCTCGTGAGAGCACATCGGGCTGGATCCAGCAGTCGGCGTCGGTGAAGAGCAGCCAGTGGCCCTGCGCTTTGGCGGCACCTAGATGGCAGGCGTGGCATTTGCCAAGCCAGCCGTCTGGGAGCGTGTCCACACGAATTCGATGCACGCGTGGGTTGTCGCGGCAGACCCGGTCGAGGATCTCGGGGGTGCGATCCCGGGATCGGTCGTCAACCACCACAATCTCCAGGTCGACATCCCGTATCTCGAGCAGGTGTCGAAGAGTGTTCTCGATGCGTTCCTCCTCGTCGCGAGCGGCCAGGATCACCGTCACGGACGGAGGGGCTGTGGGGGGGAGGTTCGTTTGGGCGGCAGGCAGGCGATGGATATGGCGAAGGTTCCGCGCGGCGGCTCCGTTCATGAGAAACCAGAGCGCGGCGTCGGCGCTAAATAGCATTTCCCAACCCGTCACGTCGGGAGGCTCGCCGAGATCCTCCGGATTGAGAATCCATTTCTCTCTTCCCCCCGACGGAGGCTTTCTGTTTAGCTCTCGCCGCCAGCATGAGGATCGCGAGTGTCATTTTACTCCTTCAACTCTGCCTTAGCGCCGTCACCGGCCACGGGGCGGAGCCCGCACCAGGCCCCGAATTCAAGGCTCTTTCGGAGACCTCCAACCTGAAATATGACCCGAACACGGGGGATATGGAGGCGGACGGCGGGATAGAAGTTCGCTACCAGGACGGGGTGTTGACTGCACAAAAGGTCAGCATGAACCGAGCGACGGGCGAGATTCACGCCGAGGGAAATGTCCGGGTGGAGAGAGAGGGACAGGTGTGGATGGGGGAGGCGTTGGACTATAACTACAAGTCCCGCGCGCTCTCCGGCAAATCTTTCCGTACCGGACAGAGCCCGCTGTTTGCGCGTGGCGAATCCCTGGCCTCGGATCTCAATGCCAAGACCTACTCCGCCACCAATTCAATCGTCACGATGGATGACTATGCCACCCCCGGCTATCATATCCGGGCGCGCAAGATCATCATCGTGCCGGGCGAGTATGTGCGTGCGGAAGGAGCCACCATCAAGGTGGGCAACCTGCCGGTCTTCTACCTGCCAGTCTGGACTCGGTCGCTCAAAGCGCATCGTTACTACTGGGTCGAGACCCCCGGTTTCCGCAGCCGCTTCGGCCCCTACCTGCTCTCGAGCCTCAACTATCATGTCAACGATCACCTGCTGGCGACAGTGGACATCGACACCTATCAGAGGAGGGGCTTCGGCTACGGCCCCCAGCTGAGCTACGACTACCCGCGCTTCGGCAAGGGGGAGGCCCGCTACTATCGAATCCAGGACGACAAGCCGGGATTGGATCCCTCACTGCTGTCGATTCCAGACGAGCGCCAGCGTGCCTGGTTCGAGCATCAGAGCCGACTTGGCACCAATTTCACCTTTAAGGGAGCAGTCAAGTACCAGACCGATGCGGAGGTCATCCGTGATTTCTTCGAGCCGGAATACCGACGCAATGTGCAGCCGGCGACCTACGCCGAGTTGGCGAAGATGTGGGACAATTGGAGTTTGAATGTCCTGGTTCAGCCGCGGGTTAACGACTTTTTCGAGACCGTCGAGCGTCTGCCCGACGTGAAGCTGACCGGCCTTCGACAGCAGATTGGGGCGACACCCTTCTTCTACGAGAGCGACACCTCGGCCGGTTATCTTCGTCGCGAGTTTGCCGACGGTGCGACCAATGCTTTTGGGGCCACGCGGGCGGACACCTATCATCAAGTCATCTTGCCCAAGACCTTTTTCAACTGGCTGAACATCACCCCGCGTGTGGGCGGGCGGCTCACCCATTACGGCGAGGTGGATGGGTTCAACTCGGTCCTCAACGAGCGGCAGCGCTACGTGTTCAATACCGGTGCTGAGGTCAGCACCAAGGCCTCACGTGTTTGGGGTGGGGTGCAAAACCGTTTCTTTGATGTTGATGGGCTGCGTCATATTGTGGAGCCGTCGCTCAACTATGTTTATGTCCCTTCGCCTTCGCGTGCCCCGAGAGAGTTGGCTCAGTTCGATTACGAGATTCCCAGCCGTCGGCTTCTACCCATTGACTACCCGGACTACAACGCCATTGATTCGATCGATAGTCAGAATGTTATCCGGATGGGGTTGAGGAACAAGCTTCAGACCAAGCGGAGCGGGCAGGTGGAAGACATGGTGGGCTGGGCGATCTACAGCGATTGGCGATTGCATCCGCGTCCGGGACAGGGCTCGTATTCCGATCTGTATTCAGACCTGGATCTCGCTCCATTCCATTGGTTGAACCTGAGCTCCGAGCTTCGCTACAATCTGGACGACGGAGATTGGAAAGAGGCCAATCACTACATCACCCTCCTGCCGAACAACACCTGGAGCTTCTCCGTAGGGCATCGGTACTTCCGGGACGATCCTTCCTTCGGTCTGGACTCGGGCCACAATCTCATTTCCACCCGGCTCTACTACCGATTGAGCGAGAACTGGGGCTTCCGTTCCACGCAGCATTTCGAGGCGCGTGATGGCAAGATGGAGGAGCAGATCTATTCCGTGTATCGAGATTGGCGGAGTTGGACCAGTGTGCTGTCCTTCCGTGTTCGGGACGGCCGGAATGGGCAGCCTGAGGATTACACCGTTGCAGTGGTGTTTAATTTCAAGGCGCGTCCTCGCTACAAGCTGGGTCAGGACTTAAATGAGCATTCCAACTTCCTAACTCGCTGACCACTGTTCTCGACGAAACCTTCATGAATTCATCCTTCAATCCTCGACCGCGTCCTGCAGCGAGGCACTTCGGACTCCGCTGGACGCTGAGCTCACTGTTGCTCGCCTGTTTCTCCCTGGCGCCCGCGATTTCCCAGTCAGCCGACGACTATGCACTGGGGCCGGACTCCTTTCCGCAGCCGGGTGTTCCACAAGGCGCTGTGCACCAGACCAACTGGACCAGCAAGATCTTTCCGGGGACAGTTCGTGACTACTGGGTGTATGTGCCTCAGCAGTATGATGGTTCGAAACCGGCGGCCTTGATGGTTTTTCAGGATGGCCGGACCTACCAGGACCTGAAGGGCCAGTTCCGGGTGCCGGTGGTGTTCGACAATCTGATTCATCGAGGAGAGATGCCCGTCACCATCGGGGTCTTCATCAATCCGGGAGAGGTTCCGTCCTCTCAGGCGGATCAAAAGGCCCGGAGCAATCGCAGTTTTGAGTATGACTCCTTGGGGGGACAGTATGCGCGCTTTCTCTTGGAGGAGCTTCTTCCCGAGGTTGCGGCAAAGTATCGGCTGACCGCTGACCCTGTCGGCCGGGCCATTTGCGGCATCAGTTCGGGTGCCATCTGTGCCTGGACGGTGGCGTGGGAAAGGCCTGACCAGTTTTCAAAGGTCATCAGCCATGTGGGCAGCTTCACCAATATTCGAGGTGGCCATGCTTGCGCACCGTTGATTCGCAAGACCGAGCGCAAGCCGATCCGTATCCATCTTCAAGACGGGTCCAACGATCTGGACAATCTTCATGGCAGCTGGCCTCTGGCCAATCAGGAGATGGCGGCAGCGCTGAAGTTCGCCGGCTACGACTATAAGTTTGAGTTCGGTGACGGTGGACACAATGGTCGGCATGGGGGAGCTATTCTGCCTGAGGCCCTCCGTTGGCTTTGGCGCGATTATCCCAAGGCTAAGAAGTAAGAAAGCACTATGCACTCCTCGCTACGCCGGTCCTTATTGCTTTTGAACACGGAGTTTGCCACAGCGCTGTTTGCAGCCGTGCTCCTCTCCTTGTCGGCGTCTGCGCAGAATCTCAAAGGCGACGAGGCTTTGTCGAAGGTTCTGATTGAAGGCGAGGCCTGGCAGACTGTGGCGGAGGGCTACAAGTTTACGGACGCGGCCTGCGGAGACGATGCGGGTAACTTCTATTTTGCCGACGTGGCTGCGGGCACGAGTATCGTGCGCATCGACCTCGCCGGGCTTGTCGCTTCGGTGGTGACGAATACGCCGCGCATCAGCGGCTTGAAATTTGGTCCGGACGGACGTCTCTATGCGTGCACCCAAAGTCCCAAGAAGCAGGTCGTCGCCTTTGAGCTTCCCTCGGGGCACATGACCGTGCTGGCGGAGGACGTGCAACCCAACGATCTGGTAGTGACCCGTCATGGCCATGTCTATTTTACCGAGACGGGCAAAGGGCAGGTTACGGTGATCACGAAGGACGGCCAGATGCGCGCGGCGGCCAAGGGGATCCTTGCTCCCAACGGTATTGGGTTGTCGCCCGACCATGGCACACTGGCGGTGTCGGAGTACACTGGCACTAATGTGTGGCTGTTTAGGATCGATGCGGATGGAGGCTTGAGCGCTGGGGATCGCAACATGGAGTTACGCACACCGGTGGGGACGACTCGCAGCGAGGGAGATGGCATGGCCGTTGACAGCCAGGGCCGCTACTACGTTACTTCAGCCTTGGGCATCCAGATGTTCGACTCCACTGGGCGGTTGGGCGGCGTGATCGCGCGTCCTCAGGCCAAGGGGACGGTCAGCTGCGCATTCGCAGGGGCCGGCCGGAGCTATCTCTACGTCTGCTCCAGCGACAAAGTCTTCCGTCGTAAAATTCAATCTCACTAGCTGTTCTCTGCTAGAAGAAGCTCCGGCGACCGGAGCTTCGGGATTCCTGTGACTTGGTAGCGCGGGGAGGCAAACAGTGTCATTCGGAACGGCTCCATCCGCCGTTCATACCGCGATGCCTTGCATCGTCTATTTCTGGAGAGGGACAATGTCCTAGCTTCAGAACTCCTGATCTAGAGTGGAATCAGGCTGAGCGCACTTGGGGATAGACGAGACGGATCGATGTGGTGGCAAAGGTCGTTTCCGTGTCGGTGAGGGTTTTGCAAAGTTTAGGAATGACCCTAGGCAGAGTGAGCCGTCAGAATGCGACATTGAAGCGAAGGGAGTGAGACCCGGAGGAGGCCATAAATGTAACCGCGAATGGACGCGAATAGACGCGAATGCGAAAAAGGCTCCTGGGTTGTGACTTCTGGATTAACGTTCATTGGAGTTCATGCAACCCATGGCCGATGCCGTTGATCACCTCCAAGGCGCACCCAACTACCAAGTATACTTCATCCTTCAGCAGTAATGTCGCATTCGCGTTCATTGGCGTTCATTCGCGGTTAACGTTCAAATCCCGGCACCGTGGATCCGTTCTGCAGATAATGCCCGGCGCTCGAAGGGGATAAGCTCAGAACTGACGTCGTCGCCTACAAGGACTCGAACCTCCGGATCTAGGGGATCCCCAACGTCCGGTTCCGCTCCCCCAGGCTCAGGGAAAGCCAGAAAACGGCCTGCGCTTTGGCTCATCCGCGTTCCACTCCTGCCTGCGGGCTCTCGCACGAGGTCAGGATGTTTGAGCTTCTGACCTGCGTTGAGCCGATGAACCGATGGTTTCATTGAGCAGGTCGGAAGGGTCCCAGGTGGGCACGGCCCACACTGTTAAAATCCGGCAGCCGGATTTTAACGGCTAGATGCCGAGGCATTTGCCTACCTCTTGGGGTAGAGAGCTTGGGGAGTAGGGTTTCTGGAGGAACACCGCCTGGCGATCACCCAGACTGTGGTCCACCATCTCAGGCGCGTAGCCGCTGGTCAGGATGACCTTGAGGCGCGGGTTGAGGAGCACGAGTTGCGTCGCGAGTTGCACTCCTGTCATGCCCTCCGGCATAGAAAGGTCGGTCAGCAGTAGGTCGAAATCTCCATGGGCCTCCTCCCAAATCTTGAGCGCTTCTTGTCCCGATCCTGCTCCGTAGACCTGAAAATTTGCCTTTTGAAGCGCCTGTTCCGCCGCGAAACGTAGAACCGGTTCATCTTCGACGATGAGGACCCTTTGTAGCTTGCCGCACGGCACGGTGCTCTCGGTGGATGGGGCGACCGGGCTTCCCTCTGCCACCTCCCGGGAGGGCACCGGCTTGGTGCTTTCGGGTAGATAGATCTTGAAGGTGGTTCCCTTGCCCTCCTCGCTGGTCACTTCAATCCATCCATGATGTTCGCGGACGATATTGAAAACCGTGGCCAGACCGAGCCCGTTGCCTTTGCCAGGGGGTTTGGTGGTGAAAAAGGGTTCGAAGACACGCGCCAGCGTCTCCGGTGTCATGCCGGAGCCGGTATCGGATACCTGGATGCGCACGAAGCGACCGACCACCGCATCGGGATTTGTGGCGGCTTTGGTGGTGTCGATTTCAACATTGTCGGTCCGAACGCAAAGCGTGCCGCCTTTCGGCATGGCGTCTCGGGCGTTCACTGCAAGATTGATGAACACCTGTTGCAGGAGGCCTTGGTCCGCCTCGACGATTGTGGGGTTGGCCAGGCATTGGAAGTTCAGGCCGACGCGCTGGTCCACGGCGCCTTGGATCATTGAACGCATGCTCAACAGCGTTTCGCTGAGATCGATCGGGCGCGGGTCGGAGCCTTGTGGCTTGGCGAAGAGCATGAGCTGTTGGGCCAGCCCTGTGGCACTGTCCGAGACGGCCTTGATGGACTGGATGCACTCCGAGATGTAGGTGTTTCCAGGGCACTCCTGCAAGATCTGCTCGGCATGGGTTCCGATCACCATGAGATTGTTTTTGAACTCATGAGCGAGGCCTGCCGCCATTTTGCCAACACAGTCCAGTTGCTGGGTGCGACGCACTTGTGCCTCTAGCATCAAGCGGGCGAGGTAGGAGCCAATGCCCGGAGCGACGGATCCAAGCTCGTGCTCAACGGTTTCGGTCAGCACGTCTTTGGAGTAAAGGGTGATTAACCCCAGTAGATGCTCGTGATGGCTGAGTGGATAGGTGATGGCGCTCTGAATCTTATGAGACTCCAACCAGGCAGAGTCTCCCAGGCGATGATCTTCCGAGGCGGGGCAACTTAGGAACGTGCTCCCCTGAACAAAATCGATCGCAGCGGGCGAATAAGAAGGTGGGTCCGCCTCCAGCTTCCCTGCAGACGCAGTGATTTTCAGCTCTCCCTCCTTTGGAAAAAAAACGTGAATCTGGACGAGTTGGATCGGCAGGAAGCGCGCCAACGCCTCGGCGCAGGGCTGCAGTACCTCGTGAGCACAGCCCGAGTGAGTGAGAGCCTTCCCGACAGAGGCACCCAGCGCTGCCAGCCTCTCTTTGTCCAAGGCGGCTTCCCGTTGCAATCGGTTTCTGAAAATCGCAAACCGGATGGCTCGATCCAGTCCGAGCGCGTCCAGTTCCCCCTTGTTCAGATAGTCCGCTGCTCCGGCGGCCAGGGCCTGGACATCGAGGCCGGGCTCTCGGTGGCCTGTAAACAGCAGAATCGGTGTGGGATAGCCGTTGGCTCGCGCGCTCTTCAGTAGATCAAAGGCGGTGTTTCCTCCGAGGCGGTAGTCGCTGATGCAGGCATCGTAGGCCCCGGTCGCCAGGGCTTTTAGCCCTTCCTTCAAGCAGTTCTTCCACTCCACCGTGCCAGAGGGTGAAAGTGTTTCGCCGAGGAGTTCACGCGTCAGCAGGTAGTCTTCCCGGTCGTCTTCGATGATGAGGAGATTCATGGGCGGCGCTCTCCCTGGAGCGAGGTGTCGGTCAAGTGTACGGCGCGGGACAATCCAACGGTGAGAAGGGAGGTGTCTCCCGATCGGGCGTGTTGGCGAAGGGGCAGTCGGAGAATCAGGGTGCTGCCCTCGTTGGGGATGCTGTTGGCAGAAAGGCTGCCGGAGTGGCGATCCACAATACTCCGGCAAATCGCGAGCCCGAGTCCGGTCCCTTCGAAGCGCGTTCGATCATTTTGCCGGTGAAAGCCTCGAAGCATTTTCTGCCATTCCCCGGCATCGAATCCGATCCCATTGTCACGAATCTGGATTTCGCACCAGCCTTCTGTGTCGCTGGCCTGCCGGTCGCGGTTTTGCGTGTTGTGGAGTGTGACGACGGTGACGCGGATGTTCGGCGGCACACCATGACGATGGAACTTGAGCGCGTTGGAAAGGAGGTTTTGAAAGAGTTGTTCCAGTTGGATTGGATCTGCCTCCACATCAGGCAGTGTTCCTTGAACCGTGAGAGTTGCGGCGGTCTCTGCGATCCGCGGCTCAAGGCTCGAAAGAACATCCCGCCAAACCTCGGTCAGGCATACTTTCTGAAAGAGGCTGCCCCGGCCCTGGATCCCGGCGAGGCTGAGGAGGCTGTCGAGTAGGTTTTGCATGCGGATGACGGTGCGGCGCATTTGCTGAACCTCCTCCTTGATCGCGAGGGTCGATTCGACTGCGGGTTGGGACTCTAGTCTGTAGAGATGGACCTTGAACTTTCTCAGCGGCTCGTGGAGGTCGTGGGCTGCGGAATAAACAAATCCGTCCCCCGCCGGTGCAGCTGTGTCAGAGGGGCTGTCGCTCCCCGGCAACCTGAGGGTTGGAATAGGCTGACTGGGTTCAGCGGGAGGCAGGTGCGCCTGCTTGCGCGAGGAAAATTGCCCGGGCTTGAGGTGGTGGAATGGGTTTTGGTGGACGTCGCTGCTTCGCAGCCATTGGCGGCAGATGAGTAGGGCACCGCTTGCTGCCAGCACGCTGGCGAGGATCACAAAGGTGGATCCTGTCTGGGCCGAGCTTGGAGATTCGCCTCCGGCAAGTGTGTCGCTGGCCGATGCGACCACCGGAATCAGGAGGGCGGCGAGCGCGTGCAGGCCGCTGCGGGCCTGCGATTGGTGCGGGCGAGCAAGGACTGGGATGCGATGCATCCAGCTGTAGGGCGGACTCCACATCATGAGGTCGTGGTCGGACGAGTGCGGTGGAACGTGTCCACGTGGTTCGTCTGAGTTGAGATCGGAATCCAAGCGAGAGGCTTGAGTGCATTCTTACGACGGGTAGAGTCTTTCTCATGTCGGAAGCTCAGGACATCTTGGGAATCATCGCTGGCAACCGTTCGTTGCCCTTCGAGCTCGCGCGCGGCGCGAGAGCTGCGGGGGTCCGCCGCCTCGTCGCCGTGGCGTTCGAAGGGGAGACCGATCCCGCCTTCGCCTCTTTGGTAGACCGAATCGAATGGCTTCGGGTCGGCCAGCTGGACCGAATGATTCGATTCTTTGCCGATGAGGGGGTGCGGCGCTGCGTCATGGTGGGACAACTCGCTCCGAAGAATCTTTTCGACCTTCGCCCAGACCTGCGGGCGATGAAGCTTCTCTTTCGTTTGAAGGAGAAGCATGCGCATTCGATTTTTGGGGGGATTGCTCAGGAATTAGCCGCCGACGGGATCACCCTGATCGAAGCCACGCCTTGGCTGCAGGCCTTGATGCCCGCGCCCGGCTTCGCGATGGGTAAGGCACTGACCGAAGATCAGGAGGCGGATGTGGCTTACGGCTTCCGAATTGCAAAAGAAGTCTCCCGTCTTGAGATAGGTCAGACCGTGATCGTGAAGAACGGGGCGGTATTGGCTGTGGAAGGCTTCGAAGGAACGGACCGCTGTCTCACGCGTGGAGGAGAGTTAGCGGGAAAAAAAGGGGGTGCCGTAGCTGTTAAAGTATCTAAGCAGCAACATGATATGCGTTTTGATATTCCCTGCGTTGGGCGAACGACTTTAGAGGTTTGCGGTAGTGCAGGGATTCAGGTTTTGGCGTTTGAGGCGGGGAAGACACTCTTGCTCGATCAATCGGAACTCCCGGATGTTTTGCGGCGGTCCAAGCTTTCGCTTGTCGCAGGCCGTTGCTCTTAGACCGCGTCTCTGCGGTGTGCCCGTCTCGAGGTCGACTTGGCCCAGGGTTTTCTGGAGGTCGGCCTGCGACGATTCAAAATCCGGAGGCCGGATTTTGAGCCGTTTGAGATTTTATGGGCCGCTCGGCGTGCCTGAAACCGACTTTCTTGCATTTCGCATTTTCTTTTGAACGTTTTTGCCATTGCGCAGTCGATCATTACGGTTGGATCAGTTTGGGCATCGTGGTTGGTGCCTAGATTGAGTGGTTGCTGAGAGTTCGTTCTGTGGCGTGACCTGGGTCTGTTGGTTGCCGAAGTGATGGCGATTGTGGCTATGAGCCTCCTTCGGTGACCGGCCCAGGATGCCGCTCCTCCTCCTCCTCCTTCTTCTTGCGGTCAACGTCCAACGTCCAACGTTCAACGTTCAACGTTCAACGTTCAACGTTCAACGTTCAACGTTCAACGTTCAACGTTCAACGCCGAAGTTTCGGTCCAACGTTCGGGTCCCAGCTTCGTTGAGATCGCCGCCTCCACGCTCAGGGAAAGCCAGAAAACGGCCTGCCCTTTGGCTCATCCTCGTTCCACTCCTGCCTACGTGCTCTCGCTCGAGGTCAGGATGTCTGACCCTATGACTAGGACCAAAATGAGAGCTGCTGCTTTTTTGCCCTGAGTTGCCAATGGCAGGTCATTTCGAACCTTAAACCGTGTCAAAGTGGCGCAGATTTGACCGGACACAGAGCTGGACTGTTGGCAGAGCATTGGATACTTTGTCGCCCGTGCCAGGCACAGCGAAGACCACTGCCCCTTTGAAACCGGACCTTGGGTCCGTGCCTTTTGAGGAGGCGTTGCAGCGGCTTGAGTCCGTCGTGGAAGCGATGGAGACCGGCGATTTGCCTTTGGAAAAGATGCTTTTGCATTTCGAAGAGGGCATGCGTCTGACTCAAGCGTGTCAGAGCAAGCTGGCGGATGCAGAGTTGAGAATCGAACAGTTGGAGAAGACGATTGTCGGTGATCTGGCGATCAAGCCAGGCGACACCGCAGATTCGGATGATGAATAAGCGTATGAGCCGTTATTTGGACATGGTGGACCACCCGTCGCATGTGAAGAAGCTGAACCTGGATCAGCTGGGGGTGCTGGCTACAGAGGTCCGTCAGGAACTGATCACCAAGCTGGCGAAGAACGGGGGACACCTCGGTCCGAACCTAGGCGTGGTGGAATTGAGCATTGCTCTGCACCATGTTTTCTCGACGCCGAAGGACAAATTTGTCTGGGACGTGAGCCATCAATGCTACGTCCACAAGATTCTAACGGGCCGTAAGGACCGCTTTCACACCATCCGCACCACCGACGGTTTGAACGGCTTTGCGTTGCGGTCTGAGAGTGAGCATGATTGCTATGGTGCTGGGCACGCCGGTACGGCGCTTTCTGCGGCGCTGGGCATGGCGGCCGCGCGCGACCAGAAGAAGGGTGACGAGCATGTCGTCTGTATTTTTGGCGATGCAGCGTTGACCAACGGCATCTCCTTCGAAGCGCTCAACAATGTCAACCACACGACCAAGCGCTTCATTGCCATCCTCAACGATAATGAGTGGAGCATTGCCAAGAACGTGGGTGCGATTGCAACCTACCTGGGCAAGCTGACCACCAATCCCCGTTACAACAAGCTGGCAAAGGATTTTGGGGCCTGGATCAAGCGTCTGCCGAAGGGTGACATGGCGCTGAAACTGGGGCACAAGGCGGAGGAGTTCCTGAAGGGAGCCGCTGCGGCGGTCTCCCTGGAGCATAACCCCAGTCCGCTCGACACGGATGGCCGCGGCGGGCATGGCAGCAGCATTCTTTTTGAGGAGATGGGCGTGCGGTATTTGGGGCCGATTGACGGCCATGATCTTCCGCTGCTGATCAGCACCCTCGAGTTTGCCAAGACCTTCGACCAGCCCATTGTCATCCATATTCTGACCCAGAAGGGTCGGGGATATGAGGCGGCTCTCAAGCATCCCGAGAAGTTCCACGGCCTGGGGCCGTATGATGTCGAGACCGGCTGCACTCCCAACCCCAAGGCGGGCACTCCTCCTGCGTATCAGGATGTCTTTGGCCAGGCGATGGTGAAGCTGTGCCAGAAGGACTCGAGCCTTGTTGGCATTACGGCTGCCATGCCCACGGGCACCGGCCTCAAGGCCCTTGAGAAAGACATGCCTGAGCGTTATTACGACGTAGGCATTGCCGAGGAGCATGCAGTGCTCTTCGCCGCCGGTATGGCGACAATGGGATTCCGTCCGGTGGTCGCCATCTACTCGACCTTCTTGCAGCGTGGCTACGACTGCATCATCCATGACGTGGCCCTTCAGGATCTGCCCGTCATCTTTTGTATGGATCGCGCGGGTCTGTCGGCCAACGACGGGCCGACCCATCATGGTCTATTCGACATCTCCTACATGCGCTGCGTGCCGAACGTCATTTGCATGTCGCCGAAGGACGAGGATGAGTTGGTGGATATGATGTTTACCGCCTCGCATCAAAAGCGTGCAAGTTTCATCCGTTATCCGCGTGGCGCGGGTGAGGGAGTTCCCATCAAGGAACAGCCCAAGCTGTTGGAGATCGGACAGGGTGAAGTGGTTCAAAACTTCGCCAACAACAAGGGCCAGAGGGTCGCAATTTTTGCGCTTGGCCAAATGATGGTCGTTGGCCTCAAGGCAGCGAAGCAGCTGACGGCTCAAGGCTTCGACGTTGCCGTCATCAATCCGCGTTTTACCAAGCCGATCGATGCCAAGCTCACCGAACATTACGGCAACATCTCCGATGTGATTGTTACTTTGGAGGATCATGTGCTGCCCGGCGGATATGGGAGCAGCGTGCTGGAGCTCTTCAGCGACCGCCGTATCCATACCCCCGTCGTGCGGGTTGGCTGGCCGGACGCTTTCATCGAACACGCATCCTCCGTCGACTACTTGCGCCAGAAATACGGTCTCACCGCTGAGAACACGGTTTCCCTAGTCAAGGCCCAGTTCACGGTCAAGGCTGAGGAAGCCCCGAAAGGCGCGAGTATTCCTAAGGTGCTGTGATGTCGGAGCGGGGGCGCGGTCCTTGGCGGCGGGCGTTCTTGCCCGATGGCCTTTCGGATTGAGTGCGCGTCGGCTCCGTCGCAGCTATGCGACTCCTATTCATCAAGCTCAAGCATATCGGCGACGCGCTTTTGCTGACGCCGACCTTGAAAGCGGTGCGGGAGGCGTATCCGCAGGCGCAGATTTGGGTGGTAGTTCGCGAAGGGACCCAGGGAATTCTGGAGGGTTGTCCGCAGATAGATCGCCTACTGACCGCACCTGCTCCTGAGAAGGGGCGTCGCCGCTTGCGAGATTGGTTTTCACAAATCCAGCTCGTGCGGGAACTACGCCGAGAAAAGTTCGATATCGCATTCGAGCTGAGTGACGGAGACCGAGGGAGATGGCTGGCGTGGCTGAGTGGCGCGGTGAGCCGTCTTGCCACCCGGCACTACGTGCGCCTCAACTGGGTGGCCCGACATGCTATCACTCGATTTTCGGACACCCCTTGGACGGAAGGGCACCGAGTTGAGAAGGATTACGCGCTTGTCCGCGAATGCCTCGACCTGCCTGAAGTGCCTCCTGAGCTGGTTTTTACCCGAGATCGATCCCAACTCCCCCAGTCACTCGTAGGGTTTTCGCGTTGCGTGGTTTTCCATCCCAGCACCCGGTGGGTCCGGAAGCAATGGCCGGTGGAGCTATGGGTCCGTCTTGGAAAACAGATGCAGGCGCGTGGGTTGCGCGTTCTCGTTAGCTGCGGGCCGGATGCTGAGGAGCGAGCGATTGCGGATGCGATTTGTGAAGGCGTGGGAGGAGGCATTGCCAGCACGGATGGCGCAACCCGGTGGGCTGAGTTGGCAGGGGTGCTTTATCGGGCGGCCCTCTTTGTGGGCGTCGACACTGCCGCCATGCATCTCGCCGCAGCCTGCCAGTGTCCGACCGTCGCCATCTTCGGCCCCTCTGTGCCGCGATTTTGGAGGCCGTGGCGGAACTCCTGCCATCTCATCTCCGCTCCGGAGTCGGAGTTGGCGCTCGCACGGCCTGATTTTCTGGAAGCAGTCAGCCGCACCTCAGCGGCGAGCGTCTCGTATGATCGTGTGCTGGCCGCGTGCGAAGAATTGCTGTCGGCTCAACCTGTGGTCGCATGACGACGCGCCGCTATCTCAGCCTGAACTTCGGGGATGAGACCTGCGCAAGTACGCACTATCGGATCCTAGCCTATTTGCCAGCGCTCCGAAATCGTGGCATCGAGGTGGAAGCGATAGCGGCGGATGCCTTTTCCGCGTGGGATGATCTTCCGAACTATGACGGGGTGATCGTCCAGAAGAAGCTCTTCTCCTTGGGACGGCTGCGTCGCATCCGACGGTCCGCTCGCCGTCTCCTCTACGATATTGATGACGCCATCTGGCTCCCGCAGGGCAGGGTGCATCACTGGTGGACTCGGCTAAGGACGAACTGGCGTCTGCGCGCGGTAGCCAGTCAAGCCGATGTCTGTGTGGTCGCCAACCGGGTCATCGCCTCCCATCTTGAGCCTTTCGCGAGGCGGGTTGAGGTGCTTCCGATGGTCTTGGATGAATCCGCCTGGCCCCCGGCGCGCGAGCGTAATCCCTCGCGCAGCGAGGTCCTTGTGGGTTGGTCGGGTGCGCCCGGAAATCTGCGCTATCTGGAGCCGTTGGAGCCGGCACTCGTCAGGCTTCAGGCGCGGTATCCCTCCCTCTGCGTTCGAGTGCTTTGCGGGCAGAAACCCCGATGGACTCGTGTGCGCTTTGAGCATATCCCCTGGCGGCCCGGGGCGGAGGCGGCGGAGGTGGGAGAATTTGACATTGGTTTGCTGCCCCTAGAGGACACTCCCTTTGCCGCGGGCAAGTCGCCCATCAAGGGTCTCCAATATATGGCCTCCGGCATTCCGACCATTGCGACGCCCCTTGCCGCGACTTGCGAACTGTTCGGGGAGTCGGGCGGGGCGTTGTTTGCCGGGACGGTAGAGGAGTGGGAGAGAGGAATAGAGTCCTTGATCGAGAATCCTTCCAATCGTCAGGCTCGCGGGGCTGCGGCTCGGGCTCACTTCGAGGCACGACACTCGCTGGAGCAAGGTGCGATCTTTTGGTGCAAACTTCTCTCTTCCTGATGCTCACTCGCGATCAATGCCCCATCTGCGGCACGCATGCCGGCAAGCCTGTGCTCCGGGTTCCCTTTGACGATAAGGCTCTGCAGGGTTATCTGCAGGAGATCGGTTTTGGTCTTCCGGCGGATTGGTTTCTGGGTTTTGATTACAGCCTTCATGAGTGTGTGCACTGCGGTTTGCTCTACCAGCGCCATGCTCTGGAAGCGTCGCAAAGCCAGGTCCTGTATGGGGCCAGCGATGCGTGCGAACGCCTAGCGGAGGATCACGCTCTGCCGGCTTTGGCGCATCTGGCGGAGGATGCGGTGCTGGTCCGGCAGTTGCTGGGCGCGGGCAGGCCGAGGGTGCTCGATTTTGGCATGGGTTGGGGCCGTTTCGCGATGCTTGCTCAGGCCTTTGGTTGTGAGGTTCATGGAGTCGAGATGTCGGCTGCCGCCGCTCGCCATGGTCAGGATCACGGGATCCGGCTCCGCGATCTGAGCGGGCTTCAGCCGGAGGAGTTTGATTTTATTCTCATCGACCAAGTCCTGGAACATTTGGACGCACCGGTGCCGCTCTTCCAGAACTTGGCACGGTCACTGAAGCCGGGAGGACTCTTGCTCCTGGGGGTTCCGGGCCATCGCAGCTTGCCTGCTAAAATTCGAGCGGGCGCCGGACATCCGGCTCCAGTGAGTCGGCTCTCGCATCGCGACATCGATGCCCTGTCGCCGATGATCCATCTGAACCTGTTTTCGAACCGCAGCCTGCGAGAGTTGGCCTGCCGCGCTGGGCTGGAGGTTTTCTCGGTGCCTCTCGGCAAGACTCTGGGATCGGGTATGCTTTGGAACTCCCTGCGCCAGTGGAATCGAACCCCTTTGCTAGCGATCAAGTATCGTTGGGCGATCGGCACACGGATCTGGCTTCGTAAACGCCAGGGCGCCTTTCCGGGTTGAACAGTGCTTCGACATCTTCGATACTCCAAGCGTCATGGCTATCCCGATTCTCAAGACTCTGAAAGAGCGGTTCTATGGATGGCGCCTTGAGCGTCATCTGGCGCTTTCGGTGGAGCGACTGCGCGAGGTCGAGTCCTCCCTGAAGGAGGCCAAAGATTTATGGAGCGTGCCCTTTCGCTACCAGGGATGCGGCTTCTTTAAGCGGATCCGACCCATGCAGTCCGAAATGGAGATTGAGGGTTTGTTCAGTGAGGTGTTGGCACGGCGGCCGCGTCGGGTCATGGAAATTGGGACCTGTCATGGGGGCACGCTTTACATGTGGTGCCAGGCTGCTCATTCGGAGGCGACCCTAGTGAGTCTGGATCTGCCTTCGGGGGAGTTTGGGGGCGGCTATCGAGAATGTCGTTCGCGGCTCTATCAAGCCTTCAAGCGTCCGAAGCAGCACCTGCACCTCGTGCGTGCGGACTCCCACGATGCTGCGACCGCGGAGCGCATCCGGGAGTTGCTGGCGGGTGAGCCCCTTGATTTTCTTTTCATCGACGGGGATCACACCTACGAAGGGGTGAAGCGCGATTTCCAGCTCTACTCGCCGCTGGTGGCGCCGGGCGGGTTGGTGGGTTTGCACGACATCGTTCGCAGGCCCGATCAGCCCCGCATTGAGGTGTGGCAGTTTTGGGACGAGCTCAAGGCGTCTGCCCTTGAGCCCCGCGAGTGGATTGAGACGCGGCCCGGACAGCGCGCGATTGGCATCGGAGTGGTGCGCATGCCGTCATGAGCTCAGGAAACGGATTTCCAAGCTGGCCCTGGTGGCGCCAGCGGGTCGCCCTAACTCGGGGTCCGATACGGAGAGCGCATCGGAACTTTCGGGGTTTGCCGGAAAGGCCGATCCGAACGGTGATGGACATCGGGGCGCATCAGGGTGAGTTCACAGCGCATGCCCTGGACTATTTCGAACCGGAGCGCGTGTGGATGGTAGAGGCGATTCCTGATCTTGCCGACGCTCTGAAGACGCGATGGGCTGCGGACACACGCTGTCGAGTGCTTCCGGTGGCTGTGACCGATCGAAGCGGTGAGGTGACCTTTCGCATCAATCGACATCTTGCTTCCAGTTCGCTGCTTCCGGTGGATGCGGGAGCGGCCCGTCACTTTGCGAAGGACCTGAGCGAGGAGAAGACGGTTACCGTGCCTGGGGTATCTCTCGACGATTTGTTTGCCCAAGAATCCATTGCGGCGGTGGATCTGATGAAGGTGGACATCCAGGGTGCGGAGCGCTTGTTGATTCAGGGCGGGCAGGATGCCTTACGTCGGGTGTCGGTGCTCAGCATGGAGGTGCTTTTTGAGCCCCTCTACCAGGGGTGTGCGCTCTTTGGAGAGTTGCATGAACTCCTGCGGCCGCTCGGTTTTCATTTACACGGATTCCACGGTTGGCGCCGAGGGCCACAAGGCTTTCTGCTCTATGCAGACGCCGTCTTTGTTCGGGTGTAATGGGGTTCTTGAAGCGGACAGTGGGGATGTCCGGTTGGAACGGTTAGTTACTCTCAATCCTTTTGCTACTATCACGACGCGGTTTATGCGAGGGTTCCTACTTCGGCTGCTGGCTTCTTCAGAATGGTGCCTTTAGCCACATTACTCGCTTCCCATTCGTAGTAGTCCAGAGGATTGCTAAAGCGCCACTCAGGGTCTCTGCGGATGTAGCCACGGTATAGCCACTTAACGAGTCGTTCCAGTCGGCGTGGACCGAACTTACTCAGGAGTCTCGAGGCGGTCGTGGTCGATATCGCCAGGTTTCCTTTTGTCAGTTGAGGAAGTTCCCGCCGTACCTCGGCTTGCACGACAGCGGGTTGTTCGCTGAACGCACGTTGCCATTCCTTCATCTCTTCTGACATGTCTATGCCCCTTTCTGCTGGGCCGAGCAGCGCGAGATAACAGTCCACGAAGTAGCGTGCCCAATTTACAGAGTGCCGAGCAAGTCGCCCCTGAACCCTCTCCTGGGTGCGAAGGAAGTCGTTGTAAATTGTGCCGGGGATGGTGATGCATTTTACGGGCACCCGATCGTAGCAGTCGCATTCACCGCCAGGCAGTTGTCGAATAAATTGTCTTCCGGTCTCCCCCTTGTTAGAGACGCTCTTGCCGTTGCTGTGTACGCTGGAGAGATATAGCACGAGCGGTGACTGGATGTCGCAAACTGCGTCGGTATAGTTAAGTTGGAGAAGTGCGAGGACGACGTCAGGAGAAACGGCGTGAAAAAGCCTCTGCATTGGACCTCTCCTGATGCGCTCCAGCAGACTTCGGCTGATGCAGCTGAGTTGTGGTAGTGGTAGCGTCAGTTTATAGCCCAGTCGTGGGTTGTTTAGGAAGTCCCCCAGTAGGGTATCCGAATTGACCATTAGTGCTGAGCCGTCGCCCGCTCCTCTTCGAATCCTTGGCGGGAAACACTCATCATCGAAGCTGTCACTGCGCCAGCGCAGCGATTCTGGCTTGAGGCGGTCGATCTCTGTAGCGAGTCGCTCTAGTGCATGGCGTTTAAGCATCTGCTTATCCTCCAATACTAGAAGGTAGTCGCCGCGTGCCGCTTCGCTCGCGTGTTCCCAATTGTCCTGCATCGAAAGCCCTCCAGTCCGCGCGTGCCTCAGCCGAGGATTTCTTAGGGCGCGGACCACATGGCTGGTTGCCTCAGTGTCGTCGTTGTCAGCCACGATTAGCTCGTAGTCTGGAAAAGATTGCTCAAGCACACTTCGAATAGCGTGCCCAACCAGGAAGCTTCGATTCTTGGTTGGTATCACAACACTGAAGAGTGGCGTGCTCATCTTTAGTCAGTTCCCCTGCGTCTCAGCCAGGAGTCCGGCCAATGCGTGATATCGAGGGTTAGGGTGCTTTCGTTGAAAAGGCGGGCAGGGGCGGAGAGTTCGAACTCTGGATGTTGGCTGAGGAAATCCTGGGCCGCCTGGGCTGGGTGATCGGAGGTCCATTCCGGTTGTCCTCGGGGCACATCATGCAGATCGCGCATGATCCCGTCGGTCGCCACGATGAAGGAGCCGACCGACACGAGATCTTGATAGGCTTCGAGTTCGGCCAGCACATGGGCCCGGGTGTGGCATGAGTCGAGAATCACGAGGACTTTCTCTCCTGGTTTGACACAGTCATGGACCCGGCGCACGACGGCGGGATCGGTGGAGCTGCCTTCGATGAGTTGGATGAAGGAGGCGAGCGGATGCGATTCGATTGCTTGGCGATTGTGCGGGCGAATCTCGATGTCGATGCCGATCACCCGACCGCGGCCCAGGATTTTGCACAAGCTGGCTGAGTAGATGAGGGAGCCTCCATGAGCCACACCCGTTTCGATGATAACATCGGGCTGGACCGCATAGATCGCCTCCTGAGCTCGGATCATGTCCTCTGGGAGTTGAATTATAGGACGGCCCATCCAAGAGAACGTGTAAGTATACCGCTGGTTCCATCCCACCCGCAACCATTCACGGGAAAGGATGGCGAAGGCCTCGTCAGAGTAGAGCGGCAGCGCTCGCGAGAGTTCGGCGTCCTGGATTTCCAGAGTCTGCTTCGATGTGTCGAGGATGAGTTTCATCGGGTCTAGATATGCAGAAGCGTCTTCGTAAATCCGCCTCGGCGCAAGGTGGAAGTGATCTCCCTTTCGTCGTTAGAATTTGGGATGCGCACCAGGTCGAATTTCTGGATTGCAGGATCCCCGGGATCGAGGTCCCTGGGATGAAGCTTCCCTGTTTGGCGGGATTGGAATCGATGACCGCTCTGGGAGGCGGTGTCTTCAGGGCGTGGCACAAGGCAACGCCTTTGGCCCCGGCTCCCCAGATGCCCCAGCCGCCAGGGCCCGCCTGCTCAGCCACGCTCTTCTGGAGTCTGGATTGTTGTCGCTGTTGGCACCGGGCAAACGTTAGAAGCAATGAGGAGGACTTGCGCTTATAGGTGGGCGTTTTTTGGCGTCGTCGCAGGCGCATTTCTATCCACTGGTATTGCCTTACGAACACCGCGTTGTGGCGGATCACTGTGAAGCCAGCGCGGTCGCACAGATCCCGCAGCGCAGCCCTGCTGAAGTAATTGCAGTGCTCATAGAACACATCCCAGAATGCCCCTTGTTCGGCAATCCAACCGAAGTCCGGGGTTTCTAGAAAGACCAACGGATCGCCTCCTGCACGCGCCATTCGCGCCAGTTCACCCAGAAAGTCTCCGATGGAGCCGATATGCTCAACCACGTGACGGCATAGGATGGCTGAGAGGGGTTCCTTGATGTCGGCTGAACTGACATAGCGTGTGTGGAACTCAACGGCTCCAAGCAGGGCTTTGGAAGGTCCCTCGTACGAGGTGTCGTAGCCAATGCCAGAACGACCTGTCTTCTTACAGACCATCTTCAGAAAGTCTCCCTTGCCACAGCCCACTTCGAGCACCCGGCCTGTCCGGGTGGGGAGCCGCAGCGCGGCGTGCACGGCTTCAGATCGTTCTTCGAGATGACGCATGAACGACTCGGAGTAGCATTGCCGGTTTTCGTAACGATCATCGTAGGGGATGACGCTAGGGTCAAATGTCGCGTTGAAAATGAGCCCGCAGCGCCCACACTCGACGAGGGACACGTCTCGGCGTGCGACCCGGATGGCTTCGCGGGGTGTCCGGAAACGATAGTTCATCACCACCGGTAGCGACGACACGGTCCAGCCCTTCGAGACCTTCGTCCAGCCGCATCCGGGGCAGCGGTGGGAGGATTTGAGAGGTGTCATAATTCAGCGAGCTCCTTGAGTCCCGTCTCCAGGGGTACTTTGGCCTGCCAGGCGAGGGTGTGAAGCGTGGCGGGGTCGGAGACCATATACGCGTTTGAGTCCACGGCTGGATCTGCGGCGCATTCAACCAGTTCGGGTCTACCTAGGATGCGTCCGATGGTTTGTGCTAGGGCCAGAACCGAGGTCCCTTCCCCCGTGCCCACGTTGATCGGCCCCGCGTATTGGGTCTGGAGAATACGCAACCAGGCCTGAGCCACATCGCGGCAGTGGATATAATCCTTCACGCTGGCGGGAGTTTTCAGGCGCACAGTTTCGCCGTTCCGAATTGACTGGATGATTGAGCTCGCTAGCCGACGAGGATGCTCATGCGGGCCGTACGGGTAGAAGACCCTAGCCCAGGCAGCTCTGATCCCGCATTCTTTGGCGTGTTGCTCCAGCCAGACGCTCAAGGCTTGCTTGCATCGGGCGTAGCGCGAGATAGGCAATGTTCGGCTTCCCTCCCCCAGCGGCCCATCGCAGGGACCATATTCCAGGCAGGTTCCAATTCCCAGGATTTGGGTGACCCCTTCCTGGGTTGCGCGGGTGAGGAAGGATCGGCTCACCTCGAGAAGACTATCGTTGTCTTCGGACTCCAGATAGACGCCAGGTGAAGTAATCCAAGCCGAATGCACGCACGCCGATGGCGCTAGTCGCCGGATTCTTTCCCAGGGTGCCTGATCCAAGGCGGCCTGGATCCATTCCATCTGCCCCTCAAGGCGGCTGGAGTTCTCCGGGGGGGGGCGGCGGCTTAGACAGATGACCTGGTGGCCCTCCTGGGTGGCCGCCTGCAGGAATGCGCGGCCCAGGAATCCGGAGGCCCCTGTCAGAAGGATCCTCATAGGGAGAGACCAGATAGGAGCGGAAGTTTCCGATCGCGATCGGAAATGTCGGTTACCTCCAGCGGCCAGGCGATTCCTAGGGTGGGATCATTCCAGCGCACCCCTCTCGCTAGGTCAGGATGGTAGATCTCCGACATTTGATAGAAGAGGGTGCACTCGTCCTCCAGGCATTGAAATCCATGGGCGAATCCCCCGGGCACGTAAAGTTGATTGGAGAGCTCCGGGGAGAGCTCAATGGTTAGGTGCTTCCCAAAAGTGGGAGAATCCTGTCGGAGGTCCACCACCACATCGAGCACCCTCCCGGTGGTGCAGCGGATGAGCTTGATCTCGGGAAAGGGGTCGGCCTGGTAGTGAAGCCCTCGCAGGCTGCCTCGACGCCGTGTTCGCGTGCTGTTGCATTGCACCCAGCGTGTGTTCAAGCCCTGGGCCGCAAATTCCCCCTCGCAATAGGTGCGGACGAAGGATCCCCGTTCATCGCCACGAGGCTCTAGTTCGATCAGCCAGACTCCTTCCAGACGGGTGCGCGTGAACTTCATGGCGGTCGGTCAAATCACCCTGATTTCAGGAATTGGGACGATGAAGCGCCCGCCACGCTCCCGATAGGCGGTCTGCTGCTTCAAGATCTCGTCTGCGAAATTCCAGGTGAGCAGGAGGGTGTAGTCGGGCATCCGATCGGTCAACGAGGACGCGGGAAGGATCGGAAGATGGGTCCCTGGGGTGAGTCGACCTTGCTTGTAGGTGCTGCGATCGGCCACGAAGTCGAGGAGATCGGACCCGATGCCCATATAGTTCAGCAGGGTGCTTCCTTTGGCGGAAGCTCCATAGGCGGCAATCGTTTTCCCTGACCCCTTCAGCTCCTGCAAAAGTGCCCGTAGCTCCCTGCGAAGCCGTGCCACGTGTTCTGCAAAACGTGCATACGTGGCAGGTGTGTTCAATCCGAGGGCTGTCTCGGTCGCCAGAAACCGGGCCACGGAGGGTTGGACAACCGTTGTTCCACAGTGGGAGGCGAAGAGTCGGAGCGAGCCTCCATGGATCGGCAGAGTTTCGACCTGGTGGATCTCCAGCCCGTGGCGGCGGAACAGGGGAATCAGCGGCGTGAGCGCAAGATAGAAGACATGCTCGTGATAGATCGTGTCGAATTCGTTTCGCTGCACGAAGTCCACGGCGTAGGGAAATTCCAGAATCACCCGGCCGCTCGGATGCAGAAGCTCCTTGAGCCCGGTGAGGAAATCCCGGATGTCGGGCACGTGTGCGAAGACATTGTTGCCGAGAATCAGGTCGGCCTTGCCCTTCCGCGATGCGAGATCCTGCGCGTAGTTGCCTCCGAAAAAGGCGATCTCCGTAGGCACTCCCGCCTGCCGCGCCACCTCCGCGACGTTTCGGGCTGGTTCGACCCCGAGACAGGGGACTCCGGCTGCGACGAAGTTTTTCAGCAGATAGCCGTCGTTGCTGGCGATCTCCACGACGAAGCTCGATGTGCCGAGCGCATAGTCCTGCCGATACCCCTCTGCCGCCGAACGCGCGTGCTTGAGCATCTCGTCGGAGAAGGAGGAGAAGTAGAGATACTCCGAGAAGAGGCTGACGGGAGGTACAAGGTCTCCGATTTGAATCAGCCAGCATTGCGGGCAGACATGTAGCACCAGAGGAAAGCGCGGTTCCACCTGTTGAAGATGTTCCGGACGGAGGAGATTGTTCGCCAGAGGCTGAAGCCCAAGGTCGAGCACAGGCGCGAGCTCGGGATGGGCACAGGCGCGGCAGGGAGGAGCGGAGTGGAGACTCACACGGCCTCCTCGCTGGCCCAAGCGAGTCCTTGCTGCCGGGCGCTGGCTTCAAAGGACGCGATCTGCTCCAGGGTGAAGGACAGCATCGCTTGATCGGAATCCATCCGCTGGTGCCGGGCATGATACCAGTGCACCGTTTTCTCCAGAGTCGTCTGGAACGGCCAAACGGGTTTCCAACCCAGGAGGCTCGATGCTTTGGAGATGGAAAGGTTCAGCTTGGACGCCTCATGTGGGGCACCCGGGACGGATAGGTTGTTCCACTGGCCGGGCCAGAGTTTCAAGATGCCCTCGATCACCTCCTGCACTGGCTTGTTTTCCTCGGGATTGGGGCCAAAGTTAAAAGCCCCATGAATCGGGCTGGTCTTTTCAGATCGCGCCAGCTGCGCCCCCAGCCAGAGATAACCGCTCAAGCAGTCCAAGACATGCTGCCACGGCCGGGTGGCGGCCGGATTGCGCACCGGGATGGGCTCCCCAGCCATGAGGGATCGGATGGCGTCCGGCACCAGCCGGTCCTGGGCATAGTCGCCGCCGCCCATGACATTGCCGCCGCGCGCCGTCGCGACTCCCCCGAGCGCTGGGTCGGTTTGAAAGAAGCATCGCCGCCAGGATTGGACTGCCAGTTCGGCTGCGGCCTTGCTGGAGGAATAGACATCGTGCCCTCCCAACGGGTCGGTCTCACGATAGCCTTCGGCCTTCCCCACATTCTCGTAGCACTTGTCGGTCGTTACAACCACGACCTGCGTGGCACAGCGGTTAAGGCGGACGGCCTCCAGGACCGTCGCGGTTCCGATCGCGTTTGCCTGGAAGGTTTGAAGCGGCTCGGCGTAGGACTTGCGGACAAGAGGCTGGGCGCCGAGATGGAACAGGACGTGTGGGCGGGAGTTTTCCAGGGCGCTCTGCAGCGCGTCCAGATGGGTCACATCCCCTTCCTGCTCGCCCTGGAAGCAGTGAGCTCGCACCAGGCTGTAGAGGGCAGGTTCGGTGGGGGCTGGCAGACCGTAGCCCCACACCTCAGCGCCCAGCGATTTAAGCCAGAGCGAGAGCCAGCCTCCTTTGAAGCCTGTGTGGCCGGTGATCAGGACTCGTTTGCCCCGATAGAAATGGTCCAGAGCGCTTGGCACAGTCACCAGATCTTCCAAGGGGCTTGACCCGACTGCCACATCTTGGAGAGCAGCTCCTGCTCGCGATAGGTGTCCATGCAATGCCAGAAGCCATTGTGCTTGTAGGCATGCAGCAGCCCTTTCTTGCTCAAGGTCTGAAGCGGGCCCTTTTCCAGAACGCAGCTGTCCCCGTCCAAAAACTCGCCGATGCGCTTGTTCAGAACAAAGAACCCGCCAGAGACATACATGTCTTGGCGCTCCGGCTTCTCCTGGAAGGAGTTGACCCGCGTGCCGTCGATGCCCAGTTCGCCGAATCGCCCGGTCATGTTGACGGCGGTCACCGTAGCCAGCCCCCCATGGCTCTGGTGGAATTTCACCGTGGCGTTGATATCGGAGTTGGTGAGCCCGTCGCCGTAGGTGAAGAGGAAGGTCTCATCCTTCACCTGCTTGAGCGCCCGAAGGAGGCGGCCTCCGGTTTGGGTCTCCAGCCCCGTGTCGAGCAGGGTGACATTCCAGTCCTCCTCATCGTGGGACGTGTGAAATAGGGTCTCGGGCTGGGCGCCCAGGCGGAGGGTGACGTCGCTGGTGTTCCAGTGATAGTTCCGGAAATACTCCCGAATGATCTCGCCCTTGTAGCCGAGGCAAAGGATGAAATCCTTATGGCCCTGCTGGGCATAGGATTTCATGATATGCCAGAGGATCGGCCGGCCGCCGATAGGGACCATCGGCTTCGGACGAAATTCGGTCTCCTCGCGCAAACGCGTGCCGAGACCACCGCAAAGGATGACAACCTGCATAAGAGGACCTGTTGATCGGTTCGGCTCGGGAGGCTAGGTAAGGTCGATTCCAACCACAATCCATTTCTTTGCGCCGACCTCGCACGGAGTCGGAGACTCCTTGAACCGGCAGGTCGGAGACCCGCCCCACGGTTGGCAAAATGAGGACTGCTGCCGGAAACGGCTTGCATCGTGAGCCGTGGTTGAGAATAAACGGATTCGCTTGCGAGCGGGGCTTCCCCTCGAAGGCGATTAATTATGGCTAAATGCGCTCTTATTACTGGGATCACCGGTCAGGATGGCTCTTATCTCGCGGAGTTCCTTCTGGAAAAAGGCTACACGGTCCACGGAATCATCCGTCGATCCAGCACCTTCAATACCGGCAGGCTCGACCACATCTATTCGGATCCTCATTCCCGTAAGAACGAATTGCACCTGCATTACGGCGACCTGAGCGATGCGAGCGCGCTCTCCCGACTGATGGCGAGGATCCAACCCGATGAGGTCTACAATCTCGCCGCCCAAAGCCATGTGCGCGTCAGCTTTGATAGCCCGGAGTACACCACCGACATCACTGCGACGGGCGTCACTCGAATTTTGGAGGCCATTCGCGAGGCCGGAATCAAGCCCCGCTTCTACCAGGCGTCCTCCAGCGAGATGTACGGGAAGGTGCAGCATATTCCCCAGTCTGAGGAGACTCCGTTTTACCCTCGCAGCCCTTATGGATGCGCCAAGGTCTATGCCTATTGGGTGACGGTGAACTATCGCGAGTCCTATGGACTGCACGCCAGCAACGGCATCCTTTTCAATCACGAGTCGCCTCGCCGGGGTGAAACCTTCGTGACGCGCAAGATCACCCGTGCCGTTGCTCAGATTAAGGCAGGGTTACAGGATAAGCTCTTTCTCGGGAACCTGGACGCCAAGCGGGACTGGGGCTACGCGAAGGAGTATGTGGAGGCCATGTGGCTCATGCTGCAACAGTCGGAGCCGGACGACTACGTGATCGCCACTGGTGAGACCCACAGCGTACGCGAGTTTCTAGTGGAGGCGTTCGGACATGTTGGGTTGGACTGGCAGAAACATGTAGAGATCGATCCCGCCTACTATCGTCCCGCCGAGGTGGACATCCTCATCGGGGATTACACGAAAGCGAGGACCAAGCTCGGATGGACTCCTAAGACCACCTTCAAGGACCTGGTGAAGTTGATGGTCGAGGCCGATGTCGAGCGCCTGAAGCAGCACTTAGCTGGCAAAGGCAAGTTGGTCGACTAGCAGGCCTCGACTCTACCTTAGAATATCGTTCTGCGGGGTGCCCGCCAGGGCTATTCTTTGGTTCTGGGGGGTTTCTGGATGCCGGCCTGCTAGCATTCAAAATCCGGCCGTCGGATTTTGAGGGGTAAAATGAGCGGTGTGTCATGGTCAATATTGACGAAGCGCGGACCCATGCAAATCCTCGACCCCGTTGTCCCCAGTCGTTCACAATATGGCAAAGAAATCCCGGTGATCGAGCGTTTCTAGGTTCAAAGCTCGCCTCACGCTGGGATCCCTCCAGGATCCTATCCTTTCAAACAGAGAACCGGTGGTGTCGTCCCGGAGGTCCTCAACCGACCGGCTATGGGCTGTGATCCCTTCGGGATCAGGAGCGCAGAGCGGGCTACTCGTGTGAACGATCTTTTGGGCCGCCGACCCCGGAGGGGTCGAAGCCGGTAGCCCCGGGTTGAGCGAAGGGACCTGTCCTCCATAGCTTAATGCGAAGGAGGACACCCGGGGGTGTTTTCATAAGAAAACATCACTACCCTGAAGGGGTCGCAGAGGAGGGATTCGTTCGTTTCCAGGAGCCTTGTGCGCGAAGGTGGCATCCTTCCAGGATGCATTTGTTTTTCCGGTGAACCGGTGGTGTCGGCGCGTTGCACCTCAACCACCGGCTACCTGCTGGCATCCCTCTGGGATGCGTAAGCATCCCGCCATCAAGCGATCCAACCTGGAAACGCGAGTTGCCCGGCACCGATCTGGCGCAAGATCTTGGCGAGCATGACCTTCGTCGAACCTCGCCGTATCACCTTCCGGATACGCCTTCTGACGTCGTCGCACGAGGCTTCCACCGTCGCTAAAGCTATGGCGGACAGGATGGCGGACAGGGCGGTTCGACTCAAGCCATGCTCACTCAAGCTTTTGCGCATCTCGACGCCGCTCAACTCGGGTTTCTAGGTCCAATGAGGTTTCCGCACATCACAACAACCGTATCACCGCGTCGGGGGGGGTGCTGCTAGGGCTGTTCCACCGCGCGGTAGAAGCGGGCCGTCCGGGAGGTGTTCAACAGTTCCAGGATTCGCAGCTCTCCATTCGACAGGCTCAATGTCCCGCCGAGGCTCCATTGATCCAGAGGAAGCCCTGCGTCCTCCGAGATATAGAGTTTGATTTTAGCGGCCCGGGTCGCGTCGATGGCTGCGCCGTCGGCTGAGGAGAGCGTGAGGCCGAATCGCCCATTGGTGAGGCGGACATTGCTGAAGCGCAGCCCTCGACGCCGGTTGACGACGCAATGGTCTCCGAATGCACTGATACCGATAGCCGGTTGGGCCTCGCTCGGTGGCTCTCTCTGCCCTGAATTGTTGCTGCCCCAGACGACCACCTGATTGTTTGCGAGCAATGCGATGGAATGATCCGCTCCCGCCGCGATCGCGATGGCTTTCGCACTGAGGGAGGGAATCGAGGTTTGTCCGAAGGAGTTGTCCCCCCAAGCTCTGAGGGTGCCGTCTCCGAGCAAGGCCACGGAATGGGCTTGTCCGGCCGCTACCGCAACCACGTTCGATAGCCCGGTGGGCGGCCGTCGCTGGCCGAAGTCGTTTCGGCCCCAGCCGGTGACAGTTCCATTTTGAAGAATTACCAAGTTATAGGAGAGTCCTGCAGCGATCGCTTTCGCCTTCCCGAGATTACCAGGCACGGCGGATTCCCCATCCGGGGTCGTTCCCCATCCGATCACGGAGCCATCGGCTCGCAGCGCCAGAGTATGGCTGTAGCCCGCCGCGATGGATATCACCTGGGACAAATTTGCGGGAACCGAAGTGCGAGCTCCATCTGTCCTGCCCCAAGCCCGCACGGTTCCATCCGTCCGAAGCGCCACGCTGAATCCGTCGCCCGCTGCGATCCCTAAGAGAGGCCCGAGGTCCCCGGGTATGGTGATCTCGCCGTTGGAATTGTCCCCCCAGCCGATCAAGGTTCCGGTGGTGCGATAGGCTAGGCCATGGCGCTGTCCTGCGGTAAAGAGCTGAATGCCGGCCAATCCCGCGGGGGGCAGCACATTGACGAACGCGGACCCATTCCAGACCTCGGTCTCACCCCATCCAAAGAGTTCGGAGTAGCCGGACACCGGCGTGACGGTCAGAGTGGCAGGATCACTATTGATTTCGCCCCAAGTATTGCTGACTCGCACATGATAGCTGCCTTGGTGCTGAGCGCCGACTGGATTGATCTGTAGGTTTGGGGTGGTTTCGCCCTCCAGGGGTTGCCCATTCTTGAACCACTGATAGGACTCGCCGTTGAGGGCTGATACCGAAAACGACGTGGCCACGCCGGGAAAAACCTCCTTCGAAACGGGCTGGGACACAATGGTGGGCAGCGGCTTTACCAAGAGGGTGGCGACCCGGCTGGTGATCACACCGAACGAATTGCTCACTACGACCGAGTAGCCACCGATGTCTGCCAGTTGGGCTGAAGCGATATTGTAAGTGGAGAAGACGCCAAAGGGCAGGGGGGAGTTGGCCAGACGCCATCGGAAAGTCAGATTGGGCCCCGTTGCCACCACCTTGAAACTCAAGCTCTTCCCTTGCCCTACCGTGGCGTCGACCGGTTGGACGCTGATCGTAGGCGGGATGCGCACGGTCAGCAGCGCGTTGCCGCTCTGCACAGACCCTGCTCCGTTCGCGATGGACACGCTGTAGAGTCCCTCATCCGAGGACTGGACGGAATTGAGTGTCAGAGTGGGAGTTGTTGCGGTGGGGAGATTCGTTCCTGCATGCAGCCATTGGTAGGTCAGAGGGTCGCTGCCCGTCACGCCTACGCTGAAGGTGATGGGGGATCCGATCAGCAGATCGCCCCCAACCGGCTGGGTTTGAATCACCGGTGGATCCACTTGGATGGCCAGGGCATGACCCAGTCCGGCGCTCAGCCGGAAGGCATTGACGAGCGTTTGAGGCACATCTAGCAGTGGGGATTCGGGCTCCCCCCAGGCCCTGACGAGGCGATTGGCTGTGATCACGAGTGTGCAATTTCCGCCCGCTGCGATCTGGGTCACCTTGCCCAAGTTGGCTGGGACGGCTGCCTGTCCCATCCTCTGATCCCCCCATATATGCAGGCTGCCGTCGGACAGGAGAGCCAAGCTGTGGGAGGTTCCTGCGGCGATCGCGATCGCGGTGGCGTTAACGGCGAGTTGGGAGGGAGCTTGTTCGAAACGATTATCTCCCCAACCGACGACACGCCCGTTCGAGAGCAAGGCGAGGCAGTGGTTGTCGCCGGCTGCGATCGCTTTGACGCCGCCGAGGCCGTTGGGGACGTTGAGCTGTCCGGAGTAGTTTAGGCCCCAGACGATTACTGTGCCGTTGGCACGTAGAGCCATGGTGTGCTGCTCGCCTGCTGCGATCGCCACCACACTATTGAGTCCATCGGGTGTTTTGAGGGCAGTTTCTCCTCCCCAGGAATAAACCAACCCATTCGTACCTAGGGCCACGCTGTGGTAGAAACCGGCGGCAACTTGGGAGATCTTCGGCAGACTGTTGGGGACAGGGGGCGCTTCAGTGCCCCAGGTTACCACACCGCCGTCCGCCTTGATGGCCAGGCTATGGGCACGGCTGGCGGAGATGGCCAACACTTTTCCCAAACCTGCAGGCGGAGTTGTCCGCATTCCTGAGCTGTCTCCCCAGCTATGCAAGACACCGGGAAAGTCTCCAGCTTGGGAGTTTGAGAGAGCGCCGATCCACAGAAGCAGCAGCGCAAGGGACCGGCAGGAGCCGGTGAGTAGTGGGCTTATCCAGTGGACGGCGGAGGACACACTGCGGGTGAAATGCATACGTCGAACGGCTTTTTTAAAGTCCAGGGTTATGGCGGTCGCTTTCCAGGAGCACTGCAACGGCCGTGTTTCCAAGGCTGTCAGACTCTCCTGTAAATAGCCGTTGCAAGCAAGCCCCGGGTCTGGTCTTTGACAGCCCTAGCGGACGGATCTCACGGCAGCGCGCGCAGGTCGGCGACCAAAGCGTGGACATCTGCGGGTTGGGTGTCCCAAGCGCACATGAAGCGGCAGCCCCCTTGGCCGATGAAAGTGTAGAATTTCCAGCCCGTCGCTCGAAGCTTATCCGCCTTTCCAGCAGTGAGTTGCACGAAAACAGCGTTGGCTTGTCGAGGGAAGAGAATACGGAGTTCAGGCAGTGCCCTGAGCTCGTTCTCCAGCAGAGCCGCCATGTCGTTGGCATGGGTCGCCCGCTTGAGCCAGGCACCGTCTCTCAACATGCCGACCCAGGGGGCGGCGAGGAACCGCATTTTGGAGGCCAGCTGTCCGGCCTGCTTGCACCGGTAGTCAAACTCGCGTGCCAGCTCCAGGTTAAAGAAGACCACCGCTTCACCCACAGGCATCCCATTCTTAGTGCCTCCGAAGCAGAGGGCATCCACACCTGCCTGCCAAGTGATCTCCTTGGGGGTGACGCCCAGGGAGGCGACGGCATTGGCGAAGCGGGCACCATCCATGTGCAGTCTTAGCCCATGCTTTTTGCATTGGGCCCAGACCGAACGGATCTCGTCTACGGAGTAAACTGTTCCCAGTTCCGTGGCTTGAGTGAGGCTGACGGCGTGAGGCTTGGGATAGTGGATGTCGGAGCGCTTCTTGACCGCACGCTCGATGCCGGTGGGATCGATCTTCCCGTTCTCGCCGGGGAGGAGCAGGACTTTGGTTCCATTGGAGAAGAATTCGGGCGCACCACATTCGTCGGTTTCTACATGCGCGGTCTCGTGACAGAGGATGCTGTGATAGGACTGGCACATGGACGCCAGCGACAGGGAATTCGCGGCCGTGCCGTTGAAGGTGAAGAAGACCTCGCATCGGGTTTCGAAAAGGTCACGGAGTTGGTCGGCCGCGCGGGTGGTCCACTCGTCGTCCCCATAGCTGGAGACGTGGCCGTGGTTCGCCTCCGCCAGGGCTTCCCATGCTTCAGGGCAGATGCCTGCATAGTTGTCGCTGGCGAAGTGTCGGACACGCGAGGGCACCGCATTCATTTGCGGAGACGCTAGCCTAGGCTCATGCCGAACGAAAGCAGGATGTCAAATAGTCCGCAGAGACCGGTAGCCAGCGCGCTGGGTGGGGATGCCCTTGCCGTTGAAATGCCTTTCGAAGTCGGTCGTGACGGCCGCCATGGACTCCGGGGTCTCCACTCGCTCAAAGCGCGCAGTCTCGGCCGCGAAGACTTCCAGCATCTGGTTGAAATAATCGACGCTATCGGTGCGCAGCCAGACGATGCCTCCCGGTACCAGCACAGCTTCTGCCAGTTGGGGAAACGCGGTGTTCACCAGCCTCTTGTCTTGATGGCGTCGTTTGGGCCACGGGTCAGGGAAATAGATATGCAGCGCGCTGACGGAGGATTTCGGCAGAAGAAAGCGCAGAAGATACGACGCCTCGAATCGGATTAGGCGCAGGTTTTTGAGCTCGAGTCTCCGCCCTTTTCTGTCGAGCTTCTTGAGGCGTCCTATCAGCCGCTCCACTCCTAGATAATTGAGGCAGGGGTTGGCCTCCGCCCAGCGGGCTAGGAAGGATCCATCCCCGCTGCCGAGTTCCACCTCGACGGGTTGGCTTTTGGGGAAAACATCTGTCCAGACGATGCGGTCCAGGAGGTTGGGAACGCGGTAAATCAGGCTGTTCGGGGCTGCCGATTCCGCAAGGGCTGTAGGCTCGCTCATCGCCAAAGAAGGTGGGGCTGGAGGAGGGGGTGCCCTGAGGCCTCACTCACGCCAGAGTTTGCCGTCCTGGCGGATATACCAGCGCTCGCTGCCCCCTGGGATCCGGACCTCGGCCAGCACGCGATAGCCGTCGTCTGTCGGGGTCAAGGTCAGGGGCCAAACCAGATGGCGCGCGTTGAACTCATTCACCAGTTGCAACTCGTCGATGTTTCGCGCGAACCTGTTGTAGTGGGCTTGGAAGGCCCGTTGAGCGTAGTAGGCCTGGTAGAGATACTTGCGGCCGTAGGCAGTCGGGTCCGGCAAAAGTTTGGCTTTTCCTGGAGGCAGGCTGGTGAATTGCACGGAGCCCCACATTTCCGGACGATGCATGTCCACCACGCCCTGTGCGGACCAGACCCAGTTGTCCTCTCGCCGACCGGGGACTTTCACATAGGCGCCTTTCTTGACGGTGGTTTTCCACTGCACGCGGGAGAAATTCATTCGCCATTGATCTCCCTCCAAAGGGGGAGAGGGCCTATGGGCGTGTTCGCCTAGAGATTTCCAGGGGAGAGCCATCTCGACCGTCCAGCCACCGTCACGATCCTTCGGGTTGTTCAGCGAGCCTTGAACCTGCACCGCTGTCTTCACTCCTACCAGATCCCACTCGTTTTGTGCGCGGCCACCATCTTTGTAGGGCTTGTTGAGGAAGAGATCCCACAGGGTATTCAGCGCGTTGATCTCGAGTTCATAATACTCGTGATTGTCCCCATTGGGGTCGATGAAGATTTCGAAATCATTGTCCTGAAAGATCACCGCGTCGCGCTGGGTGATGGTTCCCCACACATGCGGCTCCTCGAGTTGGGCGCCGATGTAGAGATACTCGTCGTCCCACATCATTTTGACCTGAGTGCGGTGGCGCGGGCGCGTGTGCCCTCTGCCGATGATGTCCACGAAGGGATCTGAGAACGGGGCATTCGCCCACGCCTTATCATGCAGGGCACCGTCGATCACCGGGGCCTCGGTGGCGCGGAAGCAAAGGTAGCTGCGGGGCACGATATGCCTCATCTGATTCCACTCACCAATGTTGGCTGCCTCCAGGGGCATGGAGGCTAACATTGCTGCAACCGACAGCACCGCAAGGATCCCGGCTTGATTCTTCACGCGGCCGTTTTAGCCGGAAGGAGGGAGCGATGGCCAGCCTGGATTTGCGATCAGCTTGTAGAAGCGGGTGGAGGTCGCCCCGGCGGGACGTGGGTCGATCCATTCCAGGGTACCGTCCATCTCCTGAGGAGGGAAGGCCTGGACCAAGCCCCAGTCCTTGGAGTCGGCCTGTTCCGAGGCCCTTAGCTCGTAGCGGGACCCCGCTCGAACCGCAAAGCGCAGCCGGACCTGCCCGTTTATAGTCTCAGCGGCTGTGAATCCCGGACCAGGCCAGGGAAGGACCCGCTGGGTGATGAGAGCGCTCCACCCGTTCGCAGTCCTGACCCGTGCTTTCAACGAGGCGGGGTGTGTGATGGGGATGGCCACTGAGTAGGGCATCGCTTGGGTAGACAGATTTCCCCCGGGAAGACGAGGGTCTGTGCCGTTTAGTGAATAATAAATCGTCCCCGACGCGTTCGTTTGCGACAGATTTAGGAGTGTATCCGGCCCGACAATGCCGGAGGCGGGGATTGGATCAGGGGGGCCTATCCTGGGAGACAGGTCTGCCGCGCGGAAGTGTTCGAGCGAACGGAGATGCCGATCGGGGATGACCGACTCCAGGACCCGAGCCAATTCTGGTAACCAGTGATCGTCGAAGGTGAAGAGATCCTTCCCCCGGCGCAAAAAGTAGGAGTCCCCCCAGCGCGCGGATTCGCCGACGATCCCGCTTTGCATTGATTCCGCCAGCCGCTGGAGACGCTCCTGACAGGCGGCGACGGACAAGGGTCCATCGCCCAGGGTGAGCGCCTGGACTCTGTCGCCAAAAAGGGTGCGGAACTCAGGGTTTGCTCTCAGTTTGGAATAGAGGAACGCCGGTGTATTGGGTGTGGCAAAGCCGGTTTTGTTGAGCGTGATACCAAAAAGCCCTAGGACACCGTCGCCATCCCAGCAGAAGAAGCGGAAGGTCTCGCCTGGCGCGCGTCGGCGCAGGGTGTACCAGTTTTTCTGGGGCCAGTCGCCGTTCCCCAGATGCATGTTCACAATCAGGTAGTCGATGAAGGCAGTGAGATCGAGATACGACTGGATGGCTGCATAGCGTGCGGGGTCTTCAAGCCCTTGAGAGGCGATGGCGTACAGTGCGTCCCAGGCCTGGCGGTCGCCGTCGACCACCTCAAGCTGAGCAAAATCCAGGTGCTTCAGCACGTCGTAATCGGACTTGCGCCCCCCGAAGTAGGTGCTGGCGTAGCTTGCGTCTGGCCGTTCGGAAAGCCGGTAGAGTCCCCAGTAGAGACCATTCAGAAAGAGATGCGCGTAGGTGGTGTGCACCCCTGGCCTACCCATCTCAATCTGGGACTGCTTTAGGAAAGCGTCACGAAGATGGAGGGGGACGGCGAGACCCGAGCCGATGAAATTTTGCGGCACAGCGTCGACCGAACCACCGAGGAGGGTGAGGGTGTCGAATTCTGTGATCGTGGAGTTTGGGAAGACGGGATAGAGCAACTTTGAAGGTCCGAAGCGTGATTTGAAGCCGAGGCGCAGGGAATGTTTAGGCACCTCGGGAGAGCGGGAGCTTTCGCCGACGATCTGCAGTCCGGCGTCGATTTGAAGAGGGGGACTGCCGTTGGCTGGGTTCAAGATCTCGAGGGAGACCTGCCTTTCCCAGTTCGTGCCGTTCTCAAGGGGGTTCGCGTAGAGTCCATTGGTTTCAAACAGATCCGCCGGGGGAGCGACCAAACTGACCCAGGGGAGTTGCAGAAGGTTTGAGAGGAAGCCGTCTCGGTAGCGAGGGTCCTGGACCACACGTTGATCCAGGGCGTAGTCCGCCTTAACCGAACCCCAGAGGGAGGGGAAACCTGGCGGATTGGTTGCCTGGGACAGCAGAGAGGAAGCCAGCACAAACGTTCGGGTGTTGACTGGGGAAGGCAACCCGTCCTTGGGAAAGGCACGCGCCCGGATCACCTGGGTGCGATCGATCAACAGGGGCTCGGAGTAGGGAATGCCGTTTGCGGCAGAGTTCGGGCTCGCCTGGCTGGGTACAGAGCCGTTGAAGCTGATTCGGATTTCTGCGTCGGGCGGTTCGGCAGTGAGGGTGAGTGTTTGGGGTTGGGGGAGGAGTCCTGGTGGCAGGCCGAAGCTTACGGAGGCAGCTCGGCAGGGCTGGAGGCCCGCGGTCAGGACGGCCGTGGTTAGGACGGCTAGGAATGGCACACAGGAACGTCTCCGCATGTTGTAGCAAGGTACTGTGTCCCCCCGCTAAAGACAAGGGCAAGGCAACCTTAGGTTCACCCGACGCAGCATTCTCGGCACATCCATCACTTCCCTGACAGCGCTGATCTCCATTGCCGCTGCCAAAGCCGGCAAGGACATCTGGTGCGAAAAACCGCTGTCGCGAACCATCGCGGAAGGGAAAGCGGGTTACCTCTGGGGATCCTGAAGTGGTGCCCTCGTCGCCTTTGGAAGTGGTCGAGCGCCGCAAAGCCACGATCACGGAGGTGAGCGTAGAGGGCGCGGTGGTGGATTCGGAGACGGGCCAAGGAATTCCTTCGCGCGTCCGATGGTGGATTGGACCACCGTCTCGACTGTGTCGCCTGCCGCCAGCCGACAGGGCTTTCCGGGAGACTATGGAACCCAGCCTATTCGGGTGGATGCCCGACACGCATGGTTCCCAAGGAATACCGATTCAGCGGAGCCAGGGCGTGGTGCCGTCGTCGCTGATTGAAGGCTATCGTGAGGCGCTACGATTCTACGAAGCCCTGGGCGCACGTTCGCACTGAGCTTCAACTCCTCCACGTGTCGGAGACGCCCTAAGGAGGCTTGGCCATCCCTGTCCGCCGTCGGCTTCTGCACCGCCAGATCAAAGAGGGGTTCCTCACGTTTCTGGTTCAATTCGCCTTGGATACAGAACGTGCTGCGGGACAAGCCACAAAGACAAACATCCTGCCGTCTGAAACGGCTTGTTTATACTCGAGGTTGAACCTAGGGTGTTTAGGTTGTTCCCCTCTAAATCATCTAAAATACTCGTGAAGCGCTCTACACTTTCTGCTTTTTGTTTCCGATGGCTTGCGCTCCACCTCGTCTTTCTTTGCCAGGCTTTGTGGGCCGTCAATCTGACCGTGGCGCCTGCCAGCATTGCCAACGATTATGTCGGCAAAGTGACGCTGACCATCACGGGCGTGCAACCCAGCCAGAGCGTCCGAGTGGATCGCCTTTTCGACCTCAACGGGAACGGCACGGTGGACGCCTCCACGGACGGCTTGATCAGAGGATTCACGGTGACAGATGGTCAGTTGCCGGTCATCGGAGGTGTGCGCAATCTGAATGTCCCTGGGGACGACGATGGCGCGGTGAATGGTCAAATCCGCGTGGAACTCGATGTGCCCGGCACGGATAGGATTAAAGGCATCCTCGCCGGGAAATTTATTTATCGCATCTCGGACCCGTTGAACGGCTTCAAAGATGTGACGCAAACATTCACGGTGACGCAGAAGCCCTACGTCCAGGGAATTCGAGGGCGCATTACGGCAGCGGAGGGCGGTTCGCCTCTGGGGGGCAGTTTTGTATTTCTTTTGAATGCTCGCGGGTTTGCCTTAAGCGGGACCTTCACCGATGTGAGCGGCCACTATGAGATCCAGAGCCAGCCTGGCAGCTACCTGATTATCCCCGGGCGGCCCGGTTTCATTGCGGATGGAACCCATTCTGCGGCCACC
>CAMAVD010000009.1 GCA_945861575.1 Akkermansia muciniphila | reverse complement strand
CCTGATAACTTTGGAACCACCGGCGATCTTCCGTCGCATCCCGACCTGCTCGACCACCTCGCCACACGCTTCGTGGAGGGAGGCTGGTCCCTGAAGACATTGGTCCGCGAAGTCGTGCTTTCGAGGACGTATCAGCTTTCCTCCATCGGCTCAGAGACCGCGGCAGTGCGGGACCCCGAGAACCACCTGTTCAGTCATGCGCATCGCCGTCGCTTAACGGCGGAGCAGATTCGCGATGCCCTGCTCACGATTGGCGGACGATTGAAACTAGGCAGCAGCGGTCCTACGTATCCGCCCGCTCGGACTGCCGACTTTGGCTTCGTTTTCGATGAGCCGCTGCGGAGTGTCTATGCCCCTGTGTTTCGCAATGCATTGCCAGAGATCTTCGACGTTTTCGATTTCGCCCCCTCGAGCATGGTCACTGGACGGCGCACGATCAGCACGGTGCCGACCCAGGCGCTTTTTCTATTGAATCATCCGTTCGTGCGCCAGCAGGCAGAGGCGGCAGCGAGCCGACTTATTGCGCTGCCTGCAAAGGATGCGCATGAACGAATTGATCACGCCTACCTCCAGTCGCTGGGGCGCTCGCCCACGCGCAGTGAGAGCGCGTTGGCCTTGCGTCATCTGTCCGGCGTCGAAGCCGCAAACGTGGAAGACGCGTGGACCGAACTTTATCACGCGCTTTTCGCGAGCGCCGATTTCCGCTCTCTTGATTAGATAAGCCCACGTCCCACTGACATGAATCTGAGCGATCCATCTCTGTTTAATCGCCGACGCGCCTTGAAGTCGCTGGCATGCGGTTTCGGCTATCTGGCTTTCGCCGGGCTGGCGGCACAGGCGGCGGGGGGCGTTGCGAATCCGCTGAGAGCACGCCTGCCCCATCACACGCCTCGGGCGAAGCGCGTCATTTTTCTTTTCATGCAAGGCGGGCCAAGCCATCTCGACACCTTCGATTACAAGCCAAGTCTCGAGCAGCATGACGGGAAGAAGCTGCCGTTTGACGATGCGCGCACCATCGCCAACACAGGGAATCGGGGCACGGATCAGCGCGTGATGAAATCCCCGTGGACCTTTGCGCAACACGGGCAAAGTGGACGCTGGGTGAGCACGCTGTTTCCAGAAATGGCGCGACACGTGGATGATCTTTGTTTCATCCGTTCGATGCATACGGAGGGTGTCGCACACGGACCGGCCACACTCTTTCTCCACTGCGGGTCGACGAACTTTGTCCGGCCGAGCATGGGGGCTTGGGTCAACTACGGCCTAGGCAGTGAGAACGAGAACCTGCCCGGATTCATGACCCTAGCCCCGTCGTTGGGCAATGGCGGTCCTAGAAATTTTGGCAATGCGTTCCTACCCGCAGTTTACCAGGGAACGGCCATTGGCACGGCAGGGCAAGCGGCGAAGGAGATCGGCATTCGTCATTTGGGCAACAGCCTGCTCTCTCACGCCGCCCAGCGACGCCAGTTCGACTTGGTGCAAGCGATCAACGCAGAGCAGATGAAAACGGGGCATGGGGACTCCGAGATGGAAGCCGTCATCCATTCCTACGAACTCGCATGGCGCATGCAGAACAATGCTCCAGGCGTATTGGACCTCGCCAAAGAGTCCGCCGCCACGCTTTCCCTCTACGGGATTGGCGACAAGGTGACGGACGATTTCGGACGGCAGTGTTTGATGGCGCGTCGGCTCTGCGAGGAAGGGGTTCGCTTCGTGCAGGTGACCTATGGAGACAACACCGCCAATCCGCGCTGGGACCAGCATTCCGATCTTCCGCAACACGCGGTGCATGCCCGCGCTGTGGACAAGCCCGTGGCGGGTCTCCTTGCTGATTTGAAACAGCGCGGACTCCTGGAAGACACGCTGGTTTGGTGGGGCGGTGAATTCGGGCGAACGCCCTATGCCGAGAAGAACGGCACAGGACGCGACCACAATCCGGGAGGCTTCACCGTCTGGCTTGCAGGGGGAGGCGTGAAGCCTGGCTTCGTGTTCGGGGAGACCGATGAGTTTGGACACAAGGCGGTCATGGACAAGGTTCACATGCATGACCTCCACGCCACGGTTCTGCATCAACTCGGCCTAGATCACGAACAGCTCACCTATCGATTCGATGGACGCGACTTCCGCCTGACCGACGTGCACGGCCATGTTGTTAAGGCAATCATTGCGTGAACTGGGACGCAATGAGGCAGCACCCATAAGAGCCGTTGTTGGCTTCGCCATGAGTCTACTCTGCCCTGCGCCCTCCGAAGCGGGCTGCAGGCTGAGCGAGGAAGTGCGACGCAATTGCAGCATAACGCGAACACTCCTCGGGCACGATACGTTCTAACCGATCACGCAAGGCAAGAAACTCTCCCGCTGCCATTGCCACCAGTTCTCCATCGTCGTTGAATTTCCTTTGCGCCATGAGACGCAGGAAATCAGCGAACCATGAAGGAGGAGGATCATTGGTGGCCAAGAGCTCCCAAAGCCTTGCAATACCGTCGAAAGAGCACGTTACCAAATGTCGGCCGTCCGGACTGAATGCCGCTTCCCTCACCTCGTCCTCGTGCCCCCGCAAGCAAACCAATTTCGTTCCAGTCTCCACGTTCCACAACCACGCAGTAATCTCGCCTGAGGTGCAGGCCAAAGCCCGGCGACCCTCCGGACTGATCCTGAACCAACACCCCCAAGATGCGGAATCTCCGTAACGATTGGGTGGGTGGATCCGAGCACCGGTCACTGCATCCCAAGCTCGTACGTCATCCCAGGTCGCGATAGCAACCTGTCTACCCGCCGAATCAAACACAATGGATCTCGGCATGCTTCCGACTTCAATGGTGATCAACGGTTGCCCCGTTCTCGCATCCCAGATCTTTGCCGTGTGGTCCTCCGAGCCGATGGCCACACGCTGGCTATCCGGCGTCCAGGCCCAGCACTTTATATCCTTTTCCTCCTGTCCATCAAGGATCCACAGCAACTCTCCCGTCTGCGCGTCCCAGATAAGGAACGCTGTTGTTTGTGTGAAGGTCAGGATTCGCTTTCCATCCGGGCTGTAAATGATCCATGTGCTATAATCAAACCCCTCGCGTACGGGCTGAGGCAGTTTGTATTGCAATCGCCCCGTTATCGCATCCCAAAGGCGCAGTGCCCGGTCCACGGACGACGTCGCAACCTGTCGACCATTCGGGTTGAAAGCCACGGCGCAAACATTGTCGCCGTGTCCGCCGAGCACAAGCTGCAGTTCACCAGTGTCAGTGTCCCAGATCGGGGCCTGCTCACCAGGCTCGTAAGACCTAGTGATCAAGAGGGTGCCATCTGGGTTAAAGCCGCCGCCTTCATCAGCATCGCCTAATGTGCCGAGCTGCGTCCCGGAACCGACATCCCAGATCTGTTCGCAAGAGTGCTGGGAGTCTGTCTCCTGGAAAAGCGGTTTTGAATGGGACGTGCGAACTCGCCTGCTGTCCGGGCTAAACTGGGCATGTATGACGCTCTTGAACTTGCTGCGAAGTGATCTGCCAAGCCGTTGACCACTCACCTCAAACACGCGGACGGAGCAGTCCCTCAAATGGAACAAAACCCTCCGCTCATCTGGTGAAATCATCCAGCCATCCTCCGACTGCTTCACCTCTTGAATAGATACCCCTGACAACAATGCTCCGGTAAGCGCTGACCAAACGCGGATGGATCCTCGGCATGTGATGGTGATGATGTTAAGATCATCCGAACAAAAATGGGCTTCCCAGACAGGGTCGGGATGTTGGAGGGTCAAACTGAGCCGCCCCGTTTTTGCAGACCAAACTTTCGCCGTTTTGTCTTCGGATGCAGTTAGAATCCATTCTCCATCGCGGCTGAAACAGGCATGGCGGATCTCCGCTGCATGGGCTGGGATTGATCGGAACAGTTCACCGGTGCGCGAGTTCCATACCCGAGCGATTCCGTCCTTCCCCGAGGTGATCACCCAATGGCCATCCGCACTAAATTGGGCGTTAATAAAATGCCACTCGACCTTGGCCTCCATCGGTTCTTCAGGCACTGGCGCAGGGGGTGTCACTGATATTGGCACATGCTGCAGTGTGGTCAAAAGCTTGGCGTCGTACATCTCCCATACCTCGGCACTCCCCTGAGCGCCTGCCAATAAAAGCAGCTCGCCGTTTGCACTGGCCTGCCACTCATACACCGTGCAGTGACTCCGAACCTGAGACTTCAACTCCCACGTTCCAACCTTCCAAATAGCCAGGAAATCCCCCAGAAAGTCGCAGGCATCAGCGAGGACTGTTTGTCCATTTGGACTGAAGCGGGCATTCAGCACACTGTCGTGGCTCTCCAAAACTTGCACAACCTCGCCAGTCCTGACGTTCCAGATGCGGACCGTCTTGTCTTCAGATGCCGTGACAATCCATTGGCCGTCGGAGCTGAAATGCGCAGAGTTGACCTCCTCAGAGTGGCCAATGAGTGCGAACAGGGACTCCCCCGTAGAGGCATCCCAGATCCTGGCCGTCCCATCCTGGGAGGCCGTCAGGATCTGCGAGCCATCCGGGCTGAATTCGGCCGTGTTAACGATGTCGGTATGCCCCAGACAAATCGTGGAGGGAATGGAATGCGACCAGGTGTTCAATGCGACGACCGACATCTCCGCCGCGAGCGTCGAAGACGGGTCGTAAGTGATGGACCGCGCCAGATGCGCCAGGGCATCCGGACCACGCCCCTGATTCAATAAGTCAGCGGCGAAAAGCCGATCGGAGCGCGCCGCCTCCCGCAGCAAGCCTTGTAGGCGGGTTTCGTCCGTCACACCTATTCCTGCCTCAGTCTCCATTGACATCTTCTTATGCACAGATAGCGGCTCAGCTTGAGCTGTTCGTGTCGTTCTGCAAAGGCAAACTAGTCAACCGCAGACATTCCAGTAGAACGGTTGCTATAAACCAGCTCGGCTCCCTCTCTTCACGATGTCTAAAGGTTGACTCGCCTAGAGTTGGGCCGTGAACTGCAAAGCAGAACTGCGATGAATCCCGATACACTGCACCTCAAGCCGTCCCAAGTCCTCCGCCTCCTGGGTCTTGTCACATGGCTCGCCTTTGACGGCTGGGGCAGCGCGGGTGCCACTTTGGAGCTCCTCATCACACCGAAGTTCTCCGGGGAGCCCATCCAGCCCGACTCGCTTCGTTACCAAACCTCGGTCGGCGAGCGTTTTTCCTTCACCCGCGTCAGTTGGCTCGCCAGCGGCTTCGCGCTGCAGCGCAGCGATGGTTCCTGGCTTGAGCTGACCAATCGGATCGCCTGGTTCGATCTGGAGCGGGGCCGCTCGGAGTGGCCACTGCAGGAGCTACCTGCGGCCACGTATCGCAGCCTTCGGTTCGACGTAGGCCTTGGCGAGACGCTGAACCATGCCGATCCCGCGCAATTCCCTGCGGACCATCCGTTGAACCCGAACCTGAACGGCCTGCACTGGAACTGGCAGAGCGGCTATATCTTCATGGCGCTGGAAGGGAGGTGGCGCAATGCCGCAGGCTCGCTGGATGGTTGGTCCTACCATTTTGCCAATGATACCCATCGAACCCGGATCACCCTCGCCGCCGAGTTGCGGCTGACGAATGACACAAAGCTCGAACTCAATTTCGATCTGGCCAGCTTGTTGAACGCACCCCGCCCGCTCTCCTTCGCCAAGGACGGATCGTCCACGCACTCACGTCCGGGCGATCCCATCTCCAGTGCCCTGGGGGCGAATCTCCCGGGCGCGTTCTCGATCAACCGCCTCAGCGCAACGGCAACCCTTCCCGTGAAAGTCTCGAGCGTCACGCCGCTCTACCTGCCTGAGACCTTTACCCCCTATCCATTCAAGATGAGCTCCACGTTTCCGATGCCGAACCTGCCGCAGGACAATTCATTGATCGCCGAACGTGTCTCACTCGGCGAAAGACTATTTCACGAAACGGCACTCTCCAAGGACGGCATGATTTCCTGCGCCGCATGCCACAACTCCAAACATGCCTTTTCCGACCCGCGCCAATTTAGCGTCGGCGTTCGCCAACAGAGTGGCACTCGCAACTCGATGCCCTTGTTTAACCTCGCCTGGCGCAACTCGTTTTTCTGGGATGGACGGGCGCCGTCCCTGCGTGCTCAGGCGTTGATGCCGATTGAAGACCCTACAGAAATGGATGAAACACTCGTCAACGTTGTGGAGAAGCTGACGCATCAAGCAAAATACCTCCCTCTTTTTGCAGCCGCTTTTGGGTCATCAGAAATCACTGCGGAAAAGATCGGGCTGGCGATTGAATCCTTTCTGCTCACCCAAACATCGTTTGACTCCAAGTTCGACCGAGCGTTGAAGGGACACGCTGAACTCAGCGCTGAAGAAAGACGGGGATTCGAGTTGTTTATGACCGAGTATGAGCCCCGCCGGGAACAATACGGCGCGGACTGTTTCCACTGTCATGGTGGTCCATTGTTCCAGAGCCAGACCTTTGCCAATAACGGACTTGATTCGGTGTTCAAAGACATCGGCCGCGCGAAAGTCACGGGCAAATCCTCCGACACGGGCAAGTTTGCAACTCCCAGCCTACGCAACATCGCGCTGACCGCCCCGTATATGCACGACGGGCGGTTCGCTAAACTCGAGGACGTTGTGGAACACTACAGTACCGGCCTGAAACGAGGTGAAACATTGGATCCGAATCTGGCGAAACATCCTAGCGGCGGGATTCGTCTGAGTGACGCGGACCAGAAGGCCCTGGTGGAGTTTCTGAGAAGCCTGACTGACGAAAAGTTTCTGAACTGACTTCGCGTCCGAGCCAGCACACTTCATGGGCCGCAACAGGATTGAGCTGTGTCCGCAGCCATTCCTGTCACAGTAGATCCTACCGGCAGGTTGCGGGCTACAAGCCACTCCGGCAGTCCGGAGTTGGGAGGAACTCCGATGACTCTTTTTGCCTCGCCCTAAAGTGTCGCCGCGGGCATCCTCGCCCCATGATGCCGTTGCTGCTTACCTCCTCGACTTCCAGGCTGAAGTCGGGGATCGCCCGCGGGGTGATCCTGTTTCTACTCCTCGGGCAGATGACCTCGTGGGCCGATGTGATCCTGTTCCAAGTCACGCTGGATACCAACGCATCGACCGCCCAGGTCTCCCTGGACGCCCTAGGTCAGACCGACACCCAAACCTCAAGGATCGGCGGCAGCGTCGTGGTGCGAACCGATCGCTACCTATCCCCCACCCAAGCCGGCATGGGGGACTTCCAGCTCAAAACCCTGCAGACGATCAACTTCAGGTTGGACTTCGGCTTTCTCGGCAAGGCCACCGCTAGAATTCCCCGTTTTGAAGTCGCACGCGTCAGTCCGCCGCCGATCCCTCCCCTCCTCGCCATCGAGAACGGTCATTTTGTTGAATCGAATCTGCCTTACCAAACGAAGGGCAGCGGAAACTATGAGGTCAGCGGTGTCGCCTGCCTTGGCCTCCCCGATGGGGTCCTTTGCAAAGACACACTTAATTTCAACAACGCCCCACCGGGCACGCTGGCAGAGCTCGACACCGAAATCACCGAGCTTCCTGGCAAACTCAAACTGAGCTTCACCGGCTTTTTTGCTGTTCCCTTGGATCCCTCCAACCCGGATCTCGGAACAGTCAGCGCCTTCATCGACGCCGTGGGTTACGCCCCTGTCGTCCTTCCCCCCGAGGCTGTGGAGTTGCAGGTGCAACACACGGACCAAGGTAAACTTAGGATCCGTTGGCCTAAAACACTGGGACCGGCCACCCTCTGGTCCACCCCCAGTCTTACCCCAGGTCAGTGGAACCGAGTAGTCGGCACCCCCACGGCCGAGGGCGACTTTGCAGAGATATTACTCCCCCTGCTGCCGGATTCAGGTCGGGTCTTCTACAGCCTCCGTTAATTTTTTTATACAAAAGCACCGGCAACTGGTGTCGATGGGATGGAAATGGGATCCGATAGCATTGGGAATCAAAGATGGTGCGAGGCGCTTTACGAGGAGCGGGCGGCGGGCCTAATCCTGTATGGCAGGGCGTTAGGTCTGTCGCACTCGGAGTCCGAGGATGCGGTCCAGGAGACCTTCGTTGCGCTGCTCAGACTGGCTGAAGCCCCTGACGAGCCGTCCCACTATTGTGTCCGGGCCTTTCGCAACCAAGCGATGAATGTGCATCGCGGCCTTTGGCGACGACTGGCGAGAGAGTTCGAGTTCCAGCGCTGGTTCGATCCAAAGAGTGGGGAAACGGCTCAGGAACGCGCGGCCATGAAATGCTTGGAGCTGCTTCCCGAAGACCAGCGGGAAGTCATCGTGCTCAAGATTTGGAATCAGCACACTTTTGAGCAAATTGGCAGACTGCTCGAGCTTAGTCCTCACACCGTGGCTGGGCGTTATCGCTACGGAATGCAGAAGCTAAGAACTTGTCTACGAGATTATTATGACGAACAATGGGAAATCGATGGAGACACTTTTGGAGTCCTGGACCCCTCGCAAGCCCTCAGCAAGTCATAAGGCGCGCGTCTTTCCTCCTGAGCGTTTGGCCCTCACTGGGGAAGTCACACCATTATGGGATCTCCCGTGGAAGCTGATGGCGACCACCGCTGCTGCCTTTCTGATGCTCCTGGTGATCTCAGGCTCCAACCCGTCCCGGCTGAGCGAACTCGCGGGCGGGAGTCTATCCACCTTAGCAGTCACCCAACCTGACTTCGCTTCCTACCTGGGCAACCATAGCCCCCACAACAACTTGGCACTAAACGATGCGACTTTTGCATCGACAAGCCAGGCCCCCTGCCTGTCAACTCACGCTTCCCATCTGGGAACGAACACCGTAAGGCCCTAAGCCAATGAGCGAGAAAAATCCGAAACCTTCCCCTTCCGGGAGGAACCCGGCAGCATCGACCGCTGCCGCGAGCAAAGCAACCAACGTCCCCTCTGTACAGGCCCCTTTGATGGAAACGGAGGGCCAGTCTAAATCCCTTTTCCGCAGCGTGGATTGGATAGGCTTCCTGATCACCTTCCTGATCACGATGGTCGGCTACTGGTGGACGCTCGCCTCCGACGTCACCCTGGAGGACTCCGGCGAATTGGCCGTGGCTTCGATGTATGCGGGCGTGCCCCACCCTCCCGGTTACCCGGTATGGACCCTCTACACCTGGCTCTTCACTCTGCTGCCCATCAGCAATATCGCCTACCGAGTAGCCCTATCCTCCGCCTTCGCCGGAGCCGTTTCCTGCGGCTTGATCGCCATGATGATCTCTCGCGGCAGCAGCATGCTGCTCGAAGGCATCGCGCAGTTTCGTTCCTTGGATCGGAAGCTGGAAGCGTCCTTTTGCTTGGTAGCGGGTATCGTTGGAGGCCTTTTGATGGGCTTCAACGGATTCATGTGGAGTCAGGCCACCATCGTAGAAGTCTACACCCTAAGTGTGCTCTCCCTCAGCGGGGTACTGATCTGCCTGATGAAGTGGATCTACGCCCCCAGCCGAATGCGCTATCTTTACCTGGCGTTCTTCTGGTTCGGCATCTGTTTCAACAACCACCAGTCCCTCCTGGTCATTGCGATGGCCTTGGAAATCGGAGTGGTCGCTGCCTCACCCAAGGTCGGACGTGACCTCCTCTTCTGGAACGTGGTCGTCTTCATTGGAGCGTTCTTCCTAGCGAGCAAGGACTACCTGCCTTCGTTGAAAGAAAACGGGCCGGTCATGATCATCTTCTGCCTGATCGGCCTGCTCTCCATCGTTGGATGGCTCACGCTTGCCTACACTACCAAGAAGCCATTTATCGAACTGGTGCGCGAGAGTGCGCTCGTGGCTTGGTTGGGCTGTTTCGGATTGGTGGTCGCTGACATCACCAGCTACACCGAGATCTTCCAGGGCAACCGAGCGGGCTTTTTTCTCACCTGCCTCGGCTTTTTCGGCGCTCTGGGCACGTTCGTCGGGCTGACCTTCTTTCCCAGGGTCTTCGGACTTAAGCCCCTGGGCACGGAATGGGGCAAGGCGTTCTCCTGCGGGATTGCATGGGCCATTGGCTCGGCTTTCTACATCTACATGCCGCTTGCAGGCATGAGCAATCCCCCGCTGAACTGGGGCTATCCCCGAACGGTGACTGGCTTCATCCACGCGTTCACCCGCGGGCAGTATGAACGCATTCATCCCACGACGGACTCTGCGGCCGTGCTCAAGCAGTTTGACTACACCATCATTGACGGAACTTTCACCGAGTTCAGCATCCTGTGTGTGGTGTTTGGGCTCGTGCTCAGCCTCTGGTGGGTCGGACGTCGCGCCTGGAGCACCGACAAGAAGAACCTCTGCATTGGGGGCAGCATCGGCCTGGTGCTGCTGATGGTCTTCCTCCTGAACGAGTCCGTAGTCACCTGGGTGGAAAGCCATGGAATGCGGGCCGTCTGGATGCTCCTCCTGAGCAGCGTTTATGTCTGCCTCCTGCCCATGTTCGCTTTCTTCCTGAACCCGGCCTTCGTTTTTTGGAAGGAGATGCAGCGACGCGAGCGGGCCTGGGTGGTGACGATCACCGCGATGTATATCTTCCTCGGGCCGTTCCTGATGATCCTGCTGAACCCTTCTCCAGACCGGCAGGCCCAGGAGCTCAACAAGGTCTTTTTCACCGCATCCCACGTCCTCATCTCCATGGGGATCGGCTATGGTGTCGCCCTCCTGCTGGCACTGATGGCGCTGTCCTATGAGCAGATCCGCAAGCCGTTCATCATCGCGTTCAGCCTGGTGACCGTCCTGGCGATTTACGGTCTACAACAGGCGCTGGTTGGCACCAAGTATGGACTGCATCACTTCACCGCGTTCTACGCCTTGACTCTCTCGGCTGCGGCGGTCGCGCTGGTGGTTCTCAACGCGGCCAAGGCTCCCCTCCGTCCGCTCATGCTTCTGCTCCTCCTGGCGCCCGGCTACTCCGTCCTTTCGCATTGGGAAAACAACGAACAGCGCGGCCATCTCTTCGGCTACTGGTTCGGGCACGACATGTTCACGCCTCCGTTCAAGGCCAAGGACGGCAAGCCGCTCTATCCTGAAATGGATAAGCATACCGTGCTCTACGGTGGAACCGATCCCGGCCGCTTCAACCCCACCTACATGATTTTCTGCGAGAGTTTCATCCCTGCGGACAAGAAACCTCACGATCCCAACTTCGATCGCCGGGATGTCTACCTCATCACGCAGAACGCCCTGGCTGACGGCACTTATCTCCAATACATCCGTGGGCACTACAACAGGAGCGCCCAGAACGATCCCCCCTTCTTCACCGAACTCTTCCGGGGGAACAGCGAATTAGCCCGCAACACCACCACCAACTGGATTGCGCGGATGATGACACCCATCGACCGCTTCTTCCTGGGGGTAGGCGACTCCATCGAAAAACAGCGCCGCGCTGGAAGTTCCTTTTTCGAGCCCGACCACTTCATCGACATCAAGGCGTTCGCGGGCCGTCTCAAATCGGGTTCAGATGCGCTCTCCAAGCATCTCTTCTCCTCGCTGGCACCGGAAACCCAAGCCGAGCTCGGGTCAAATCCCGACAGCTCGTCATCTCGGCGTCGCCTGGCCAAGGACCTGAACCGACTGCTCGAAGCGGGACCCCTATTTGAAACGAACCGATTCGCAAATGTGGCATTGTCGCAGCATGTGAAACTGTTCGTTCAGGAGGATCCCCAAAGCCACACTCGCATTCGCCTGAACCGTCTACTCATCGAGGAGGCCTTCCCCAAAGAGATCAGCAAGAGTCCGGGCGGCGTCTATCCGGATCGAGAGATCCTCACCGCGAACAACGACGACTCCCAGCGCTGCTTCAATGAGTATATCACGGATGCGACCAAGCGATTCGACCACGACAGCCGGGAGCCGAATGGACCGAGGCAGATGCGCCCCGGCGAAGACGTGCGCGTGATCGGCGGAAGGGTCCAAGTGTCCGGGCAGGTCGCCGTGATGGCCATCAACGGTCTGCTGACCAAAGTGATCTTCGACAAGAACCCAAATCACGAGTTCTACGTTGAGGAAAGCTTTCCGCTGGACTGGATGTATCCGCATCTGACCCCTTACGGGATCATCATGAAAATCAACCGCAACCAAGTGGCGGAGCTGACCCAAGAGATGATCGATCGCGATCATGACTTCTGGACGCAGTACTCTGAGCGGCTGATCGGAAACTGGATCAACTACGAAACGCCGATCTCCGAGATCTGCGCCTTCGCCGAACGTGTCTATCTCCACAAGGATTTCCGTGGTTATAAAGGCGATCGCGCCTTCCTGCGCGACAACGACGGCCAGAAGGCCTTCTCCAAGCTGAGGAGTTCCATCGGTGGGCTTTACGCCTGGCGAATTCAGAACACCCGCAATGGTGCCGAGCAGCAACGAGTTCTCAAGGAGGCGGAGTTCGCCTTCAAACAATCGTTCGCCTTCTGCCCTTACAGCCCCGAGGCGGTGTTCCGATACATCAACATTCTCGTCTCACTCAGCCGCTTTGACGACGCGTTGATGCTCTCGCGCACCTCTCTGAAGTTCGACCCCGCCAATGGCCAGCTGCGGGGCTTGATCGACGAGTTGGAGCGGATTCGCCGAAGCAGCCTGGGTAGCGCCCCGCCGCCCGCAGCCGCGAGCGGACCGGAAGCCAGGGCGTCCCAGGTCTCAGCCGCAGCGTTGCAAACCGCGATCCAGCAGGTGGTGGGATTGCTGGAGGCCAAGCAGACCAATCAAGCGATGGCGGTCGTCGACTCACTCATGATCAACAGCAGCAACGACGCCAATTCCATGGTCTTTGCCGCGCAAATGTACAATCAGATTATGAACATCCCCAAAGCGGAGCAGGCCCTGACGCGCTACGCCACGCTGATGGGCGAGAGTCCAGAAGCTTGGTTTGATCTTGCGGGCATGCAGGCGCTCTTGAATAAAACCAACGAGGCTCTTGCGTCGCTCAAAGCAAGCCTGACGTATGAGGCGAGCCGCCGGAGTCGTCAGCCCGCTGGAGGGCCCAAATCCCAGAACGACCTCTTGGAACTCGCCAAGTCCGATCCCCGATTTGGAATCCTTCGCGGCCTGCCCGGGTTCAAGCCCATGCTCGATTCGATACCGAAGTAGGCGGTCGGTCAGCGCGAAGAGATCTACAAAAGTAAAGGCTCTGCGTGACTCCACCAGCAGTTCTCATTTTGAAAATACACGGTGACAAAATCATGTAGGGTAAAATCATAGGAAACCACCTTCCGGCAAATGAGTATGATTTTACCCCTCATGATTTTGTCGCAAGATCTTGGCCGGTAACTCGCGTTACTAAGTTCGGGTCTATGGCAGAATCTGCGGGGAATCTGAAGTTTCAGAGTTAGCGAGAAAGACAACGGTGACGTGAGGATAAGAATCACAGTCTGGTTTACGCATCCCCATTTGGCATAGGGGGACTGAACCCATGCGGCTGGGCCTCACCTCTGCCATCATGAGAACTGCTGTAACTCCACTCACCCACTCCCCGGAGTTGCTACTGGGCAAAAGAGAATCGCGAGCCTCCTTGGTCGACCTACATGGGAGCCCTTGGCATCGACTTCACCAAAGGCACCCTTGATGGAGAAGCCATGTCGCAGTTCGTGATCGACGCTTTCAAGGTCCTCAATGGGATCGTTTACGACCCCGTTACCGACGAGTTTGAGCGCTGGCATTTCCCCAAGGAGGGTGGTCCTCAGTGGTGAACGTGACGCTGGGACATTGGATTTGGCGATTCAGGGATTGCCCTTACGACCTGCGAACCAGGTTTTCGCTTCGCTGCTAGCAGAATGGTCCCAAAGAAAGTCCACGATCGGGGTGGAATCCTCCAAGCCGTGAGGGTGATGCCGCACACCAGGCTTGCGGATCAAGGTGATGCTGCCGCCCAGCTTCTTGTAGCGCTCTTCGATCACGCCGGTGTTCTCATCCCAGGGGACGACTTCATCAGCGTCGCCGAAGACATGCAGCAGCGGAACCTTTGCTGCAGCAAGAGGCTTTAGGCTATCGACAGGATTCTTCGTGTAGGCCTTCGCTTCGTCGTCCGATTTGAAGCCGTACCCGGAAAGCACCAGTTGCCAGTCCCGATCGCTCCGTTTTCCTTTGCCGAAGGCCCCAGGCCAGCTCTTGAAGTCGCAGACCGGAGCGTCCCCGTAGAGACAGGCTACCTTCCCCGGATTGGCGGAAGCCCAGTTGTAGCAATACAAGCCGCCCCGACTGAGCCCCACAAGTGCCACTTTTGCGGAGAGTCCCCAGGTGCCGACCAATTCCCGATACAGCGCATTCCAGTGGCCCACAGCCACTGGAGACCCGAGCATGTCAGGAACGGTCATGTAAACGATGTGGCATCCGCGCTCCAGAAGGGCGATGTCGGGATTGGGCTTATGCCCAAAGAATTCTCCGTGCCATACCCAGGGCTTTCCTGGTGCGATGACCTTGGGCACAACCACCAGCACAGATTTACCGTCGACCTGGAAGTCATAGCGGTCGAACCCGTTCCAAGCGGACTTAACCCCAGGAAATGGGGCGACAGGCTGCCCCTTCGCCAAGGCCCGAATGCGTGCATCGAGTTCGATTGCTTTTGAAGAGGCTTCGGCCAGAGGGAGCCCCTTCCCCATCCCCGGGCGCTTGTGGCCGGTGTGGTGCAACCAGGAATCCTTCAGCATGCGTTGCTTCTGCTGAACGAGCCTCAGGATCTCGGCCCCGTTGGGATGAGAAAGCATCATCTCCGAAACGCTTTCCGTTTTCACTAAATCAGCTGCGCCCAGATGCAGCAGAACCTGCTTGGTGAGAATCCAGTGTCCCAGATCGCCGATATGAACCCCGTCCCCCGCGAGGAAGAATTTGGGATCTGCCTGGCGTCGAAGGGCCAGGAAACGCTTCATCGGCTCATGCAAGTCCACGACGTCCCACCCGAATTGGCGTTGGCCGATCAACCACTCGGAATAAAGATCTAGTGTGTTGGCGTAGCCTGGACTGCCGCCCTTCGCTTCATCGAAGACAGGAGGAGTCACGTGCAGCACTTTGGCACCGGCTTTGGCGGCTTGTTCCCGAAGCTGTACCAGGCCGTTGCTGAACGCCATGAACCGGTCGACAGCATACGGGAGATAGATCCCATCATTCATCCCGTAGCACGCGACCACGAGATCGGGTTTCACACTCTCCAAGACGCGTCCAAGTCTCTCCTCAAGCACCGGGCGCGGGAACTGACCCCCGGCATGCCCTTTCTCGGAAAGGCCGGAGACTGTCTCGCTCGGAAGGCCCAGGTTCCTGAACTCGATCGACCGGTCAGGAAATCGGGTGGCAAAGTAGGCTTCGATGGCCTCCGCGTATTGACCTGAATGGGTGATGCTGTCGCCGAGAAAAAGAACGCGCTGAGTTGTCGGCAGCATCGGGTCCGCAGCACGGCTAACGCCGAGGCACTGAAACAGGGCCACAGCCGTGGCGAGGAGAGTAGTGAGTCGCAGCATGCATTCGATCCTATCGAGACGACCTCAAGCCTCCAAGAAACTTTGTCGCTCAAGATATCTCACACTGTTGGGTGAAAATCGGCAAACCTTGACCCCAGACTCCCGATCGCTTACTTCAGAGTGGATGTTGTCCCTCATATCCACCTGTCGCGCCCTGTGAACAAGCAACTCATCCTGAGCAAGATCATCGGGCAGTTGGAGGAAGAGATGGAGCTCTACCGACGCGCCGCGAAAGCGGCCTTCGAGGAGGCCACCAGCGAGCAAAGCAAAGCCGAGAACAAATACGACACTCGGGGGCTGGAAGCGTCCTATCTCGCCCGAGGACAGGCACGCCAAGTCGCCGAAACGGAGGAGGCGCTGATTCAGCTGAGAGGCTTGGCCTCGGCTGCGTCCCACACTCCAACCGCCATCGGTCAAGGCACTCTGGTGGAGATGGAACAGGACAAAGAGCGCTTCTGGTACTTCATCGCCCCTTGCGCTGGAGGAACCGAGATTCGTCATGCCAACAAGGAGATTCTTGTTCTGACGCCTCACTCACCTTTGGGAAGAGAGTTGGTGGGAAAGAGGGCCGGGGATGCGGTGACGCTGATGCTGGCAGGCAAACCGCAGCGTCAAAAGGTCGTCAATGTGAGCTGAGCCAGTGAAGAGGCGAAGCGCGACAGATGAAAGCCCCCGTGGAGCCCAGCAGAAATGGGCTCCACAGCCGAACTCACAGCCGGTTCGGACAAGGGTGGCAGGCTGCTAGGGCACTCGCAGCCTGTAAAAGCCGCTCCGACCCGGCGCAGGCGGCAGTCGCACCACGGCCCTACCCGTCACCTCCAAAGTCACATTGGTCATCACCTGCCATGCCTCCGTGTCATCGAGTGTTAAACGACTTAGGAGGGTCTGAGTACTTCCCGGAGCTCCTACGAGAGCAAGTTCGAGGGATGGGGTGATCGAGACGGTTGAATCCGTGCCCCCCACGACTACCGGTCGCTCACCAAACAGCGCGCCCCATCCGGTGCTAGCGGCCAATCGATACACGATCACACTCTCCGCCAATTCAAACACAGCCTGTCCGAGATCCGGGGCGTTGCCCTGAAAACAAACGCTCGTCAAGTCAGCGCAGCCTCGGAACGCGTAGTGCCCAATGCTGAGAAGGCTGCTGGGGATTGTAACGCTCGCGAGCCGCTTACAACCTGACAAAGCCTGTTCACCGATGTGCGTGACGCCTGCAGAGAGCGTGACACTCGTTATCCGGGTGCAATCCAGGAACGCCAGATCCCCGATTCGGATCACGCTGGCGGGGAATGTGTGGCCTCCAGCCTTGCCGGCAGGACACTGGATCAGCGTCGTAAAGCTTTTGTCGTATAAGACCCCGTCTAAACTGCCATAGGTGGAATTCTCAGGATCCACTGTGATAGCCGTAAGCTCGGTGCAGCCATGCGTCGCCGAGATCTCGATACTACTCAGGCTGCGAGGCAAAGCCAAATTGGTCAGGCTGGTGCATTGGTAAAAGGCCAAGTCCCCAATGCTGATGACCCCGCTGGAGATGACAACAGTTGCTAGGCGCGTACATCCAAGGAACGTTGCAGTCGCAAGCGCGCTGACACTCCCTGGGATCGCGATTCGCGTTAGGTTGGTGCAGTCTGAAAACGCGCCACCCTCGAGCAAGGTGACGCTGTCCGGTATCGCGACCCCGTCGAGCGATGTGCATCCTTGAAACGCAAACCTTCCGATGCTGGAAAGCCCGCTAGGCATCTGCAGACTCGGCAGGCTAGCACAACCGAGAAACGCATAGTCTCCGATGCGGGTGACCGTCGAGGGAAGGTTGACACCCTTCAGTCGAACGCATCCTGCGAATGCTAAGTCTCCAATATCCGTAACATCACCGGAGATGGTGACAGTCTCCAAAGCCGTGCAGTTCCGGAAAGCACCCACATCGATTTGGGTAACACTCGCGGGAAGGGTTACATTCGAGAGAAGGTCGCAGTCGAGGAACGCACTCTGACCGATGCGGAGGACAGGCAAGCCATCCAGCATCCTAGGGATGCTCACATCGCCCGCGATACAATCATACCCTGTGATGCTGATCCCCTCTCCAAAAGTCTCGTACCGAAACTCTGCCCGACAAACGGTAGGTAGGATCAGGAAGGCCAGCAAAAGTCGCAGATGGAGCCGGGCGGGCCTTGGGGTGCGGGCCTTCCACTCCCATCGATTGCTTTTCAAGAGAACGATATTCGTGTTCATATACGCATGTCCTGTCGCGATTACCGACAAATTCGTCGCAGTGGGGAGATATGTTCGAGCTAGGTCCGAGGATGGACCCGCCAAGAAAAAGGACCGCTGGCCCTTGTTATCCCACGCCGAGGACGGTTACGAGTTACAGCCATACAACTGCCGGTGCTTCAGTTTCCAAAAGATAGTTCACCGCACCGAGTTTGACGAGAACAAAAGGCCAGAACAAAAGGCCGGATCACTGAGCTCAAAATCTCAGCACTGGAATCCAGACACTACCCATGACACAGTGGACGACAAAACGACGCATGAACCCGATCACAACTGATACCCTGCTCGAAGCGCTCCGCTGGCGCTACGCCACCAAGCAATTTGATCCAACGCGCAAGATTCCAGCCGAACTCTGGAAAGCCCTGGAGAGCACCCTCGTTCTGACCCCTTCCAGCTTCGGTCTTCAGCCCTGGAAGTTCCTTATTATAAAGGACGCAGGGCTCCGTGAGCGCTTAGTGCCCCACTCCTGGAAACAGCGTCAGATCGCGGACGCATCACATCTGGTGGTCATGACGGTGCGCAAAAAGATCGACACCGCCTATGTAGATCATCTCATGGCAGCCACGGCAAAGGCGCGCGGCATCCCGGTCGAAACGATCGCTGGCTACCGCAAACTGATCGTGGGAGATGTCGTGGAGGGCGATCGCTCGAAGATCTCCACCGAGTGGGCCATTCGCCAAGCCTATATCGCTCTGGGGAACCTGATGACATCCGCCGCTCTGCTCGGCATCGACACCTGTCCGATGGAGGGTTTCGAGCCTGCCCCGTATGATGAAATCCTCGGACTGGCCGCGCAGGGGTTCACCACCGCTGTCCTCTGCCCGGTGGGCTATCGAGCGGACACCGACAAATACGCTTCACTGGCCAAGGTGCGCTTTCCCGTTTCGGAGATGATCGAGTATCGCTGACTTGACCTCCACCGCCTGCTCGAGACATTTTGTAGTCGCCCGAGGGGCAAGTCTGAAAAGTTCTCTCGCTACAAAACATTGCAGCGCGATCGACATCGATTTTACTTAGATCACGACTGAACATATCCGAACTCATGCCAAATCCCTGGACTGGAAAAGGTAATCCCTACACCCGGCTCGAAGTCGTCGAACGTCTGCGGGCGACCCTGAAGAAGGGGGAGCCCATCATTGCCGCAGGAGCGGGAACCGGCATCAGTGCCAAGTTCATCGAAAAAGGTGGAGCCGACCTCATCATCATTTACAATTCCGGACGATTTCGCATGTCCGGGCATGGTTCGACCTGCGGGTTGATGGCCTACGGCGACGCAAACGCGGTCGCCATGGAAATCGGCGAATATGAGGTACTTCCCGTGGTGGAAGAGGTTCCCGTCATCTGTGGGGTGCACGCGACCGACCCCCGTCGTCGGATGTGGCACTGGCTCCTAAAGGTCAAGGACATGGGATTCAGCGGAGTGAACAACTTCCCAACCCACACCATCATTGATGGGCATTTCCGAAAAGTGCTCGAAGAGACCGGCATGAGCGTGAAGAAGGAGTTCGAGATGGTCGCACTGGCCCGCAAGATGGATCTCTTCTCGATTGTTTATGTCGCCACGCCCGACGAAGCCAAGGCGATGGCGGAAGCCGGAGCGGATGCTATCATCGCCCATGTCGGAACGACGGTCGGTGGTTCGATCGGTGTGACCAGCGCCGTCGTGAGCATGGACGACGCCATAGAGCGCACCAACGCGATCATCCGCGCAGGGCAAAGCGTGCGGAAAGATATATTCTATCTGAGCCATGGCGGGCCTATTTGCACACCTGAGGATGCCGCCCAAGTCAACGAGCGCACTGGATGCGTCGGTTTTGTCGGAGCGTCAAGCCTTGAACGGATGGGCGTGGAGCAATCCCTGGTGGATATCACCCGCCGCTTCAAAAAGATCCCGACCCCTGCAGCGAAGGCCTTCAAAAAGGGTAAGAAGTAAGTCTATGAGCATCGATCAAAGGCGATTCGTCACGGCTCAGGAAGCCGTTCGCTTTCTATCACCTTGGACGCTCGAGGAATGGATGTGTCGATCCGATGTGGTGCCGAATAAGGAACTGCTCCTGGTCCGGGCCAATATGGAACCGTGGAGGAGCCACCCTTTTCATACCCATCCGACGCGGGAGGAAATCATCTTCATCATTTCCGGCCGAGCGGAACAGTGGTGTGGCACGCAGCATCGAATCCTGCATCCAGGTGAGATGGTGCTCATCCCCAAGGGCGAGGTCCATGGCACCTACAATCCCTTCGACGAGACCTTGGTCTTTCTTGCCATCCTGTCGCCGTCGGACGCCCCGGAACCAGGCATAGTGGACGTCTCGATCGAAGCACCCTGGGCGTCCATTCGCAAAGGCATGCCGGTCTGCCAGGCCTAGTCGACCGTCCCGCAGAGATCTAGGAAGTGTGTGACCATCGCTGAAGCATTAAAGCCGACGGGCTATCGCAGCTACGCGGTCGGGAAATGGCATGTGACCCCGGGCCAGTTCGGCGAAAGAGCAGAGCAACACGCACAACTGGCCTTTGCAGCGAAGCTTCGTTCCCGTGACTCGGCATCGCTTGGGAGAAAGAGGTGGCGCAGCTAGGGGTTTAGCTGGCGTTCTCAGAGGACGACGTGGAGCGATTTCTAGCGCTGAAGAAGAGATAAAAGAGCAGAACGAGGAACTCGACGATGCCGAATGAAATTTTAAGTTTGTAAGGAAGATACGGTTCATGGAACTGCGAGAAGAACGCCTCGATGATTCCGGCCCAAACCATCAACAACGCAGCCGTCCCGATGAGTGTGGCCAGATCCGGACCGATTGCGCGCAAACGAGCGGCCAAGCGATCGCGTCGTCCCCAACCGATCAGCGCGTGTGCGAGCACCAGTCCACCTTGGGCACCGATCAGAATCGCTGGAATCTCGATCACACCATGGGGCAGAAGCCAGCCAAGGAGAAACCAGGTCTCCCCGGCAAGAATGTAGTCGACCGCGACCGCGCCTAGAATCACTCCGTTGTAGAAAAGAAGGACAATCGTGCCCAGTCCGTAAGTCATTCCCAGGGCAAGGGACTTGATCGACACCCCAATGTTGTTCTGCATCAAGAATGCTGAAAACGCTGCCATGCGGGAGGCCGAAGCACTCTGCTGCTCGTCGCTCTTGCCTGTCTTAGCTCGCCCTTCCTCGCGCGCCACGCGCTCCTCCGGGCTTCCCAGATGACTGGAAAACATTTCGGGAAGGATCGCTTCCTTGGCCTCGTCATCAAACGCAACCACGCCCCCTCCAAACAAGGCCCCCAGAACCGTGACGGCCGCTGTCAGCCAGAAAGCCTTCACGTGACGGCGGAACGTCTGAGGGATGGAGATTGAAATCCAGCGCCAGGCCACCACGCCACGCCCCCCTCGCCGGGTCTCGTGAATCTCCCCATACGCCCGAGCCACCAGTGCCTCCAAATAGTTGCGCAACTCAGGCTCGGAGGAGAAGGTAACGAGGCGCGCCAAGTCTGCGGAGGCTCGGTCGTAAAGATAGTGAAACCGCTGAAGCTCAGCGAAGTGGAGCCGACCCTCAGGCTCGCGCTCCAAACGCTTGAGGATCTGCTCCAACTCGGTCCAGTAGGCCTGCTCGGCCTGCATGAAAGCGGGAAGGTCGATGATCATAGCATCTGGCGGTTCTTGACCCTCATGTAGCGGGTCACCAACTCCAACCCCAAAGATCCAGGTTCGACCAACTGAAACGCGACGCCCAATTTTTCCAACTGACGTCCGTGCTCCTGCAGCGACTGCCAGCGCAAATGCGCCCCCAGCTTTTCGTAGACACCGTCGCTCGTGGCCGGCACATCGCCTGAAAAAAGAGGGGCTACACCGTGAGGCCGTGCCATCATCACAACCATGAGATGCTGACGCGACAGAAGTTTTGCGTGCCTAAGGAACGTCTCCGCATGGATCGGATCGTCCAGGGAGGTGAGATAGAGAAGCAAAGCCCGCCGCCGCAACCGCGCACGAATAAAGGACCCCAGCTCATCAAAGTCCGGGCTCACCGACTGACACTGCAGGCGGTAGAGAGCATCCCGACATACATGGGCGTGGGCGGAGCCAGAACCGGCGCGAATGAAGGTTTGGACGCGGTCTGAGAAAACGCCAAGCCCGAAGAGATCGCCCTGATGCTCCGCGGCCTGGCCAAGGACCAAGCCAGCGGTGAGATAACGATCAAGGAGCGGCTCCTCACAGGCAGACTCAGCCCCAGACTTCCGAGGATCTCCCAGTCGCGGAACAGTCCGTGAGCTCAGGCGACTCGCATCAATGAACACATACACTTCCTGCGTTCGTTCGAGCTGAAAGACCTTCGTCACGGGCTGGCCACGCTTAGCGGTAGCTTTCCAGTGAATCTCATCATAACTATCGCCCGGAACATACTCGCGGAGTTTCTCAAACTCTCTCCCCTGCCCCACCTGGCGCTGGGCGTGCAGCCCAAGGGAGCCTCGATTCAGAAAGAGCGCTGCCAACGGGCGCTTGTCCAGGGCGAGATGGGGATAGCTTCTTATCTCCCCTTCGACGGGCTGTGAGATCCAATGATCCCAAAGCCCAAGCCGGGACCGCATCCCCAGGCGAGCCCGTTTGATGTGAAATTGGCCGCGCTCCTTAGGCTCGAAGCCCCAGTCCACACGTCCCCAGATTCCATCGGACGGCGGATGAACCCAAAGCTCCTCCTGAAAACTCCTCAGGGACGCTGGCAGACTCAGCCCCACGCGCACCCTTCTCACAGCAGCCGCCTCGCTTCGAATCTCCAGAGCGAGGGCTGCGGCACGGTCCCGCGAGCAGCGAGTCACCGGAGCCATGCGAAGACTCACATGCTTAAGTCCACCCACTACCAACGCAGCATCCAAGAACGCCACCGTTCCAATAAGCAACGGACCCGCCAGAGCCCAACCCGTCGGAAGCGAAGGGTCCAAAGCAGGAATCAATGCCGAGGGGAGACCCAGAAGCGCAAACCAGAGCAAGAGTCGTGGACGTGGGGCGATCATGCCTAGCGTGGAACCGCAATGCCCTGAAGCAGGCGATCCACCACCTCTGAAGTACTCAGCCCTTCCAGCTCGAACTCAGGGCGAAGAATCAGCCGATGCTCCAGAACCGGCTTCGCCATCGCTCGGACATCGTCAGGCGTCGCGAAATCGCGTCCTTGAAGTGCTGCATGGGCGCGGCTCGCCAGGAGCAGACTCTGGGTGGCTCGCGGGCCCGCACCCACCAAAATGCTTTCGTGCTGGCGGGTCGATCGGACCACGTCCACCAAGTAGGCCAGCAGCTCTTCTCGCAGTGTGATCGTCTGCAGCTCTGCGCGAATGGAAAGCAACTCCGCTTCCTGAAGCACCGCTTGAACCGCCCCCGCGCCCAACTCGGACTCGGGCGAAGTGCCCGAAAGGAGACGCCGGGCCAAATCCAGCTCATCCTCGCGCTCAGGGGTGGTCATGCTAATTTTCAGCATGAACCTATCCTTCTGCGCCTCCGGAAGGGGATACGTGCCCTCGTACTCAACCGGATTCTGAGTCGCAAAGACACAAAAGCTTTCCGGGAGGGGGTGCGTCTCGCGATCAATGGTGACCCTCCGCTCCTGCATGGCTTGGAGCAGAGCCGATTGTGTTTTGGCTGGCGCGCGGTTGATCTCGTCGGCGAGTAAAAACGAGGTGAAGACGGGCCCTCGAATCAGGTTAAACTCGTTGCGTTGAAAGTTAAAGACGTTGGTGCCGGTGATGTCGGATGGCATCAGGTCCGGCGTGAACTGGATGCGCGAGAATGCGCAGCCAAGCACTTGCCCCAGAGTTCGCACTAAGAGGGTTTTGGCCACTCCCGGTACACCTTCAATCAGCGCGTGCTGCCCGGTGAACACCACAATAAGGGCACGGTCAACGGCCTCCGTCTGGCCAATGATTACTCGGCCGATTTCGGCTCTCGCCCTGGACAGAACTTCCTTGAGTCGATCTGGAGACATATCGTGTCAGGTTTGTGAAGATGTGGCTGAGGGTTGCTTGCTGTCGCAGGTCGCTTTATGCCCGGGAAGCGCCAGCGCCTGTGTGATAGCGCGGTAAACCGTCAAAACATTCCTTCCACGGGCAGGCAGGGCGTTCTCTCGGTCGATGATCTGCTGCACGGTTACCAAGCGCTCAGGGGCCACAGTTCGATTCCCGTGACCGGAACGGCTCCACTCGCGGACGCAACAACTGAGCAACTCAGTCGCTGGGAGATTTCGTCGCAGGAGACCGACCAATCCAGAAACAGAATCACGCCCACGAACAGCCACGGAGCCTTTTGCTTCTATCTCGGTCGAGGCGTTAAAACTCGCGGCACTCTGCCAGATGAACAGAAAAGCCACGCCAAGGCAGGCCCAGAGGAAAGGCGTCAGCCGGTAACGGTGCACCAGGGTCATCACACCAGGATTCTCCTGAATGCCTAGATGCGTCTCATTGAACCAGATGCTCTGTCCATCCGACACCAACCAGGAGAGAAACTCCGTAGCGCGATGAAGCCGCAAGGCCTCATTGCTGAGCAAGTAGCAATCCGATGCAAGGACCACAGTTCCGTTTCCAAGGGATCGCTCCATGAGCACCGTATTCGTCCCAATCTGAGCGACGCTATGCCACTCGCTCGAGAGGGAAACGAAGGAGGCTGGGCTATGCCAGGCAAGCGCGGGCACAGGCAGGAACAAGGGATCGCAGATGGCATTCAGTCCCGCCCCCAGAGGCGGGGTCGTCTTGTCGTCGACATCCCTCAACTGGAAGCCCCACCGAGCACCCAGGTCCACCACGCTTGGATCCTCACCGCTCTGCGATGCGGGGCCCACCCCGGTCCCAGGAGGCGGGACATTTGTTCCGCGACGGGAGAGATTCCACTGAAGTGACGCAAAGCTGCTCCCCGACAGAGCCACCACCAAGCGTCCGCCCGTCCGAACAAAGCGCTCGATCGATCGAACTTCCTCTTCGGAGCCATTCAGCTCCCAGGCCGGAAGCCCAATAACCCAGAGGCCCCTGCCCTTTCCTTCCGGGAGATGGCGAGGATGCCGGAACTGACGCCGCACCTCCATCTCCGGAAGACGTTCGAGACTTTCGTAAAGTCCTTTGGTTCCCAACGGGTCGGCGCGCAGCGATGAGTAGGGCGGATAGATCGCGCCACTCGCAAGTCGCAGATCGAACACCGTGGCGACTGCCCATGCCGTCGCCGCCAGAAGAGCGACCAAACAAGCCCACTGCACCGGTCTGATCACAGAGCACCTCCTTGTATCCGTCCAACGCGCGCGGCGAAGGCCTCAAGTCCCGCGCTGTCTACAGGGTGTTCCCCATACCAAACGCACTCAAACGCCACAACCGTCTCTGAAAATAACGGAAGCATGGTGGGCAGGGCATGGGAGCGACGACGCAACTCCGCCAGATAGTCCTGGTTCGATTTGGCCTTTTCAAGGGAGAGAAGGTTGCGAGAGGCAAGGTGACTCAGGCTGGCCAAATAGAAGGCCCGCATAGAGAGCCGGAGCTCTCCCGAAGCAGCGAGGTTGTGGGCCAACTGAAGCCATCCGTCTTCCGGTAACTGGCTTGCGTGGACATCCTCGTCCCCCAGATCCACCGAAGAGGTGGCGGGGGTGGCGGCAACAGTCGCCACAGGAACCCGGCGGGCCTTCCAGAGGCGGATGGCAAGAACCACCACCCCGAGAGCCAATACCACAAGAAGCAGCTTGGATAAAACCGCAAGGGGAGACCCCCAATCGAAAAAAAAGTTTCCTTTCTGGGGCGAGGCCGGAGTTCGGCTGCCAAAGAGCTTTTGCAGGAGATCGCTAAATTTCTGAGCCATACGTCTCCCCGACTCCACCATCGCCTTCATTCGCTTACCCACCGCTTCCCAGAAGTTCGCCCAACCCCGGTCCTTTCCATCCACCTTGCTCCGTGCCTCGTCCTGGGGCAAACGCCAGCGGTAATCACGCGTGGCCAAGGTATCGTCGATCGCCGCGTCGATCTGCGAGGTGGTCAAGCGATCGGCTCTGGACGGCGCAGCCGTCTCAGCACCCATCACCGCCTGGGCACTCAGAGCAAGGCAGGCTGCCAGCAGGAGGGCCGTCAATCGGCCCGCCCGCAAATGTTGGAGCCCCGCCAACAGGTCTTCTCCACTCCTCACAGACTGCCCCTGAAAACACCGCAGCACATAGATGGCCTTGAAGAGTGGATCCATCGCCAGCGTGGCAAATGCCATCAAAGCCGCAAGCACCGTGCTATTCAGCACGCTCCAGGGACTCCGTGAGAAGATCGTCTCCAGCCCAAGGAACATTTTCATTCCCTGCGGCGCAAACACGCAAAGCAAGAGCAGATTGATAAAGACAAAGAGTCCGAAGGAGGAGAGCAGCGTGAGGACCACATGGTTCTGTGCGGGCCAGAGCCGAGCTTGCCGGAAACTAAGCCGTGCAACACTACTAGGCGTAGCATCCGGAGCACGCGCGAGCACCGTCGCCGCCTGGAACCAAGCGATGATCCAGCCGGCTGGAAAAACAGTGAGGAGGCCGAACGGGATGAGGATTAATCCCAGCGGTTGCAGGGCCAGGTGGATCCAGACGGTCCGGAACATACGGCCAAGCCCCCAGGGAGAGCGCGGGACACCGACCATGAGGCTGTGCATCGAATCGCACAGAAGCGTCTGTCCGAGCTTTGCGAGAAGAAGCAGAGCGGTCAGTAGGCATGCGTGCAAAGCCAGGTCGCGTTTCGCGTCAGGGCTCGTGCTCATCTCAGCCCAGAAAAGCAGACCGCCCAGCAACAGAGGCAAGGTGAGGGAAAGATAAGCGAGCCAGATGCTCGTGGGAACCCGCCTAAGCCAATAGAAGCCTTCCTCGATCAGCTCGAGTGCCGGCTGGCCCTCCTTAACCCAGTGTCGCCGTTTCATTCCAATGCACCGCAGACGTCCTGCCCGCTAGGGTCCCCAGCGGATCCCGTGCGGACTCAGACAAGTCTCAAGAGTCCAACGGGAAAGCACAAATGGAAAATAGGCGTCAGCCAGGTTACTTCGCCATCGCAACCTCGGAGTTCTCATCCTTCTTGGCAGGCTTCTCGGGAGCCATGGGAGGCACGAGGGGACGGCCCGGCTCCTCGCTAGGCTTGGTCATTTTCACACTTACGATACGACTCACGCCCTGCTCTTGCATCGTCACGCCATAGAGGACGTCGGCCATGCCGATCGTGCGCTTGTTGTGGGTGATGATGATGAACTGGGAGTGCTCGAGAAAGCGCTGCAGAACCCGGATGAAGCGATTGATATTGGATTCATCCAGCGGGGCGTCGAGCTCGTCGAGAACACAGAAGGGGCTGGGCTTCACCTGGTAAATGGAGAAGAGGAGCGCAACGGCGGTCATGGTCTGCTCACCCCCTGAGAGCAACATGATGCTCTGGAGCTGCTTGCCGGGTGGCCGAGCTACGATATCAATGCCGCTGTCGAGCACATCGTTCTCATCCGTGAGAATGAGATCGGCTTTTCCTCCGCCGAACATCTCCACGAACATGGCTCGGAAATTGTCGCGGATCTGATTGAAGGTCGTCAGAAACATCTCACGGGTCTGCGTGTTGATCCGGTTGAGCACATCCAGAAGCTGTTCCTTCGCCTTCACCAGATCGTCACACTGCTGCGTGAGGAAGGTATAGCGCTGCTCGGTTTCTTCGTATTCGTCGATCGCTACCAGATTCACCGGCCCGATCTCGTCCAAGCGCTTCTGGAGGGCGGCTACCTGTTCGGTGACGGCGGCCCAGTTTGTCCCTACGCCCGCCTCGGCAAGCTGCTCTGGAGTCAAGGTCTCCACCCTGGCAGGCCCTTCGTCCGCATGGGTGATCTGGATGCATTCGCTTCGGATCTCCTCGAGATTCACCTGATACTTCTGTTGGATGCGCTCTCGGAGATTCTGGACCGACATCGTCTTCTGCGCCAATTCCACTTCGAGGGTAGAGCGTTGCTGCTGGGCGTCGGTAAGTTGGCGGCGGCGATCCCTCAGATGCTCCTCATTCGAGACCACCACCCGGTCCTGGGATTGCTTCTCCTGCAGCAGATCGGCTGCCTGAAGATTCACACGCTCCCGCTCATTCTGATGATCGATCATCTGCCGACGCGCTTCCTCGATCTCAAGTTCGTACTGCGCCTTGCGCGCGCCGAACCCACCAATCTCCTGGTTCCGCTGATCGGCGAGCTGCTGAAGTTCCCGGATACGCTGCTCGATCGGCTGCTTCTGCTGCTGGAAGGACTGAGCCATCTGCTCATCGCCCGCCAGCATCACTTTGATCTCGGTGAGAGCCATGCTGGCTTGCTCACGGGTCTGACGCAGGTTCTCCACCGTATCGGTCAGGCCCACAATCTCTTCCTGAGATTGCTTCTCCTGGAGCTCAAGTTCGGAGCATCGCGCTGCCAAAGATCCGCGCTTTTCAGCCCCCTCCGCATCGTGAGCGGAGAGGCTCTGGATCTCATACATCACCGTGTCGATCTTCTGGTGAAGCACGCGCGAGGAGTTCTGAAGCGCGTTGAGCTCGCCTTGATGGGTTGCAACCGCAACCTCCTGCTCACGTAGGACGGTCTGGGCCTCCAAAAGGCCTGCCTGAAGCGCGGTCTGCTCACTGCCGAGGGCTCCTTTGGATCGGCTCAGCTCATTGGACTCCTCCGTGTGCCGAGCCAAGGTCTGCTGCAGCTCACTGATCTGGTTCTTGCGTCCAAGGATCGAAGCCGGCGCCTTGCCCGACCCGGTGGCTCCACCTCCAGTATAGACGCCCTGTCGGCTGAGAATCTGTCCGTCGAGTGTGACGAATTCCCACGCGCCGCCACTGACCCGCCAGGCCTCCGTGGCCGCGGTAAGATCAGCCACAATGCGGGTTCGCCCCAGCAGACGCTGCAGCAACGGCTGTACGAAAAGATCGGCGTCCACCAAGTCCAGGGCATGGCGACCCAGCAAGGGGTCATCGACCGCCTGCCCCTGCAGGGAGGGATCTGATTCGGCACCCAGCAACTCAAGGGCGGCAACGCTGGCCCGTCCCCGCTTATTGGCCGCAAGATCCGCGAGAATTTCCTGAGCGGCCGTGGGCTTCTCGGTGAGCACAAGCTGGAGATGATGCCCCAGGGCCGTTTCGATGGCCGTGATGTGCTCGGAGGGAACTCGGATCCTGTCGGCCAAGGAACCAATCACGCGGTCGGTTTGCTTCAAGGCCGCCAAGCTGCCGCCCGAAAAGCCCTCGTGGTCCGCCACGAGTTGCTCCAGAACGGTGAGACGTGAGCGAGTTTCCGCCTGCTGGCGCAGCACGCCATCCAACTGGTGGCTGACCTGCCCGATCTCGACCTGGATTTCCCGAAGCCGCTGTTGACGCTCCTCCACGCTACCACGGCTGGTCTGCACGTTCAGGCGGAACATTTCAACGCTGAGATTGAATTCGCCCAACCGGCTGTCCAGCCGCAGTCGCTCCTCCTCCAGCTGAACCTTCTCGGCGGACAGCTTCTCCAGCCGGATGATGTTGCCCTGTTTGAGAAGATCCAAAGAATTCATCTCATTGCGAACGCGAGCCAAAGCCTGCGCAGCCGCAAAGGCCGCCGACTGGTTTTGGCGCAATGCCTCCTGACGTGACATCAGCTCGCCTTCCACAGCTTGGAGGGCTTCGCGGCGCTCGGCGAGAAGCTGTCGGTGCCCTTCGAGCCTGAGTTGGGCCTCTAACAAGCGCTGCTCCACGAGGGTCAACTCCGCTTCAGAGAGACGAATGCGCTCCTCCGCCTGGGCGATTTCACCCAAGGCTCTTCCATGCTGCGAGTCGAGCTCCAGCAGGCGATGGTCATTGAACTGAATGCGACTCTCGTTTCGCTCCACCTGCCCCTTCAACTCGATACCTCGCTGCTGAGTGCGGCTGATCTCTTGCTCCAGTTCAGAAAGACGGCTGCGCATCTGCAGGATCTCATCCTCGCAACGCAGGACCTCCTCCGAGGCAGCCTCAATGCCATCTCGAAGGCTCGCGGCGCGTTCGCTGCGGTCGCGGATTTCTAACTCGAGAATATCGAATTGATGCCGAGCCAGCTGAGTGTCCAGATGCTGCAGCTCTTGGAGGAGCTGCTTGTAACGTCGGGCTTTCCCAGCCTGTCGCTGAAGGGAGCCAATCTGGCGTTTCACCTCTTTGATGAGATCCTCCAGCCGGAGCAGGTTTTGGTCCGTCTGCTCCAACTTCCGCAGCGCCTCCTTTTTCTGGGTCTTAAACTTGGTGATTCCGGCCGCCTCTTCGAAAACTAAACGACGATCATCAGGCTTGCTGGACAAAATCTGAGTGATGTTGCCCTGTGCCATGATGCTATAGCTCGTGCGGCCCACGCCTGTTCCCATGAACAATTGCTGGATGTCCTTGAGTCGACACGGTGTCTTGTTCAGAAAGTATTCACTGCCCCCGTCGCGGAAGACCCGCCGAGTCAGCGTTACCTCGTCATAGGCCATGTCGACACCCGAGGCCTTCAGATGCTCCTGATCGACACCCCCGATGGTCAGCGAGACCTCCGCCATGCCGAGGGGCTTGCGGCTGTCCGTCCCGTTGAAGATCACATCTGCCATCTCCCCGCCGCGCAGCGCCTTGGCAGATTGCTCTCCAAGCACCCAACGCACCGCGTCCGAGACATTCGACTTCCCGCAGCCATTGGGCCCTACGATGGCCGTGACCCCTGGCTGAAAGTTGAGCGAAGTCTTGTCCGCGAACGACTTAAACCCGAGGACGGTTAAGTTTTTCAGATACATTGCCCCCACATTGAAGGGCAAACCCCCTCCCCCAGTAAAGCGCAAAGCCACAACATGTGGGGGAAAGTTATTCACAACCCTACCACTAATCGAGGGGTTGGACATTCAGATCGCGGGTGATAGGATGACGGGACATGCAAGTTCCGGACCTAAAAGGGCTAAGTGTATTGGTCGTAGAAGATGAGCCACTGCTCCGACGCCAGCTGGGAGCGGAGGTAGAACGCCTTTCCGGCGACGTCATGACTGTGGGGAGTCTTGAGGGGCTGAGGAAGGCCGTTGAGGGCATGGACTTCGACTTCATCCTCCTCGACCTCCATCTTCCGGACGGCAACGCGATGTCCTGGCTAAAGGAAGGGAGACTCCCCAAAAATGCTGGGATTATCGTCATGACAGCGCATGGGGAAATCTCGGGGGCGGTGGACGCCATGCGACTCGGGGTGATGGATTACCTGATGAAGCCGCTGGACCCGGCGCAAGTTCCCCTGGCATTGGTCAAGGCGCGGCAACATCGGCAGCAGGCTCGGCTGGATGAGCATCGGCGGACGGACGGAGCCCAATCGTCCCAGCATTTCTTCTTCGGCAAGACCCTGGAGACCATTTCACGTCAGCTCGAGAAGATCCTGGCAGCAGATCAGCGGATGGAGCGACAGCTCCCTCCCGTGCTTATCCAAGGGGAAACCGGCACCGGAAAGACCACCATTGCGCGGTGGTTGCATCATCATGGTCCGCGCGCAGCGGCCGCTCTCGTTGAAGTGAACTGCTCCGCCCTCCCCGATACGCTGGCGGAATCAGAGCTTTTCGGACACGAGCGAGGCGCATTCACCGATGCTCGGAACGCACGCATCGGCCTCTTTGAGGCTGCGGACGGAGGCACTCTCTTTCTGGACGAGCTGCCGAGCTTGTCCCCCCTCCTTCAAGCCAAGGTTCTCAAAGCCATTGAGGATCATCGCATCCGCCGCCTCGGGGGAAACCGTGAAATTCCCATCGACGTACGCGTGATCGCTGCCGCGCCCGCAGATCTGGCCAAACTGGTCGCTGCAGGACAGTTCCGACAAGATCTCTTCCACCGGTTAGACCTGTATCGCCTCATGCTCCCCGCCCTGCGAGATCGTCGGGAGGATCTGATCCCGCTGGCACAACTCCTCCTCCAACAAATCTGCAAACGTCATCGAATCCCGCTGAGGCCGCTGAGCGCGATCGGTCAGCAGCGTCTGCTCGAAAACCCGTGGCCCGGGAACGTCCGCGAGCTTTCCCACGAACTCGAACGTGGGGTCGTGTTTGAGGAGGGAGAGGAGCTAAGCTTCGACCATTTGGGACCCGTTCCGATGTCGGCGCAGCCCCAGACTCCGGGTGGAGCCTCTGCAACTCCCCTCCCGAGCGACTGGCTGAACACCCACTACATTTTTCCCAAGGAGGGGTTCTCCCTGGAGGCAGCGATCAATCGACTCATCCAACAGGGTCTATCCCAGACTCAGCAAAATGTTTCCGCAGCCGCGAGGATCCTGGGCGTTTCACGCGACTACGTGCGCTATCGTTTGGTGGGCCAGAAGAATCCCGATGAAGACCAGCCCACGCCCTGAGCGTCGCGGAGGGGTTTTGGACTCCGCCGAGGTCTAAGCCGTGAGAGGCCAGGGCCCCTTTAAATATCCAAGGTATTCTGGAGAGCCATCGCTTTCTTCTGATCCTGGCTATACCAGAACCAGGCGATCACCACGCTGAGCTCGTAGAGAAACTGAAGGGGTGCTGCGAACAGAAGCATCGTAAAGGGGTCCCCCGACGGAGTGATCACAGCGCCAATCACAAGATTGATGACAATGGCAAAGGATCGGAAGGACGAAAGTTTCCGGTAGTCTAGCAAGCCAATCTTCACCAGGAGCAGAATAACCACCGGAATCTCAAAACAAATTCCCATGCCGAGCAGGAAGATCGTCACGAATCCGATGTATTCCTCCGCCCGCCATTCGTCAGCGACGAAGCCCATCCAGGTTGCAATGTCCACGGAGGCAAGCAACGCCACCCCTGTTACAATAAAGTAAGCAAACAGAACACCCGAGATGAACAGGCCGATACCAAATGCAGACGCTTGGTAGAGGATCTTCTTCTCATGGACGTGCAGAGCGGGAAGAACGAATTGGCCCACAAAGAAGATGACGAACGGAGCGGCCAGGATCAGTCCGCCATAGAGAGCCAACCTCAAGGCCACCATCACGGGCCCTACCGGACCCATAGCCTTCAGGACAGGCTCATCGCGAGGAATCATGGGCTCCGAGTCCAACTGAAGGCCCAGAATGATGTTGGTCCCGATACGAATCGGAACAATGCTGGCCGAAGCTACGGCATTGGTCGACAGGTTCGTCACCCCCAACATGGCTGCGGACACCACCCCTATGTGATTACTTCCCAGGTGGATGAATACTTTGGGGGCAGGAGCCTTCTTGCCAAAAAGCGAGTGGGAGAGGGGCCACTTCAGGATCGCAATAATGTAATTGCTCGCGATGGCACACACCAGCATCGCCAAGAGGACTGTGATGATGGACTTGATCAAGGTCCATCGCAGATCCTCTAGATGCTCCAAGAATGACTTTACCGGACCGCCCCCCTCCTCTTCTTCATCAAAAGAGTGGGGTGATCCCTTCCGTTCAGGATCCATGCGTCATGACGCGAAAGAGCGTTAGGCCTTGGGAGGATGCTCAGACGGCGTTTCAGCCCCGTCTGCCTTCGGGACCGTATCGGCTGGGGGCGTCACAGCCCGCTTGGGTGCTGGCGGAGGGGGTTCTTCATCCATCGCCCGTTGCAAATCATCCTGGACGTCGCGGGTGGCCTTTTTGAATTCCTTTATGCCACTCCCGAGGCCACGGGCCAATTCGGGGATCTTCTTCGCACCGAAGAGCACCAAGACAACGACCAAGATTCCAATGATTTCAGGCCAGCCTAGCATATAAGTTATAAGATCCGACTTCCCAGACCCAGCGCCTTAGGAGAACATGACACTTTAAAGGACTGCTGTAACGACGATAGAGCTTCGACGTATTAGGGCAAGCGAGAATTCAGCTTCAGCAGAGTGGACGAGCCGTGTCGACGGAATCCTCCTCGCTGCGATCAAAGCCGGAGGTAGATCTTCCGACGGTGCATCCAGAAGAGAATCAACCACAGGACGGCGAGCATCAACGCCCCACGAATGAGGGGTTCGTAGGCGGATCCCAGGAGCTGAAACACGCCCTTGGGGAGATGCGTATCCAAGGCCTTGCGGATGAATCCCCCGAACAGATGATCCATGCAGTAGGCAGCGATGGAGTTCATACCAATCACCTTCAACGGATAAGCCCACCTTCCTCGGCCCCAAAGGTCCACCACCGAGTAAAACGCCGCCAGGAAAAGAAAGCAGATGCCCCCGCTGAATAGGGTCCATGAAGGTGTCCAGATTCGCTTCACGATCGGACAGAGCCCGGTCCACTGGAGAATCAACCCTGCGACCAGGAGCGCACCCCCCGCCATGGCCAGTTTGCGCACTCGTTCGACACCCGGAACATCGGAGCGGATCCACTGGCCCGCCAACAAACCCAGAAGCATCGTCCCCAAAGTGGGGATAAAGCTCAGAGTGGAATAGCCCCCGCCGTTGAAGAGGAAGGGCTTCTCGCGCGGGAAGAGATTCATGAACCAGCCGTCAAAGGCCCAGGCGGCGTTGGTGTTCTTATTCCAATGGGCCGCGAACCCTTGCAAATGATGCGGCCAATCCTGGGCGACGCCCGCAGCGGCCCAATCAAAGTTGGCCCCGGGAAGCGGATAGACAGCGAACAGCAACCAGTAGCCGCCCAGGATCGCCGCCAACGCCGCCCACTGAATCTTCCAAGGCCGATCGCCCAAAAGGAAAAGGAAGGGGTAACCCATGCCAATCTGGGAAAGCGTGTCCTCGAAGGTGAAGTTTGTCTGGGATCGTCCGGTGGATCGCAGAAACACCCCCAGGAGGGTCAAGGCCAAGGCACGCCACAGGGCGTGGCCCAACATCCCCGACCACCCCTGCCCTCGCGCTTTACGGCTCGCGACGGAGAACGCCATCGCCGTTCCCACCAGAAACGAAAAAGAGGGCTGGATCATGTCGTGCAAAACGCAACCCACCCATTCCACGTGGCTCTGCTGATGATCAAGAAAAGCCCAAAACCCATTTCCTGGAAGTTTTTCAGAGACACGACCGAACGAGAGCGCCTCCGCCATCATCAGAAACATCACGAACCCCCGATAAACATCTATGGAGGCAAGGCGCGATCCAGAGGACTGAGCTTGGCCATGGGATTCTGAGGGTGCCATAGAGATTTGGGTTCGGGAATGCCTCAGCGCGCTGAGCTCGCCGAGAGGGGCTTTTTCGCGGCCCAGAAAACCGCGTTCTTTAGCAGCTGCTTGTAGGCCGGATGATCGTGCGATAAGCCATCGTGTCCGAGCGTGATATTCACAATGCGTGCCTGGGGATGACGTGTGACCCAGATCAAAGGATACGTTTTCCCCGTCGTCAGATTGCGACCTGTTGCCAGGACTTGGATCGGCGTGGCCTTAGGATCTGCCTCCATATGATACAGCTCGTCGGACAAGCGGAACGAGGCGGGCACACCTTTCATGATCGGATGTTCAGGATCGGTGACCGTCACCTCGAACTCTCCATACCGATCGTGACTTCGCGTCCCGCCTCCAACCAAGGTCTTATTCCACTCCGGCCAATCGCTCCAAATATACCAGTTGCCAGGATGGATCAGTACAAGTCCTTTGCCCGCTGCGGCGTAGTCCAGAATCGCCTGGCGCAGGACCGGATCCTTCTGCGGCTGATTCGCGCTCCAGCCCAGCACATCGATCGTCTTCAGCGCCGGGATCACCTCGGCATACCTCTCTGTATACTGGATATCCAGCCCGGGGACGGTTTTGAGAGTCGCCACATCTGCTAGGTTGAACCAGCGGTTGAAGTCGTGCGAGCTCCCTCCTCCCACAAGCAAGGTATGAATTCCAGTGCCCCATTGGATCTGGGCCTGCTTCGTTACCGGTGTGGCAACCTGTCCCTCGCCGGCCTCCGCTGTGATGGCAACAAAGGTGGGAGCGACCATGTTGTCATAGCTTTCCAGGATCACCTTCGCGATCTCGGTCTTCTTGCGCAGGGCCTTGGTAAACCAGCGAACCTGAGTCCCCGGCGCAACAACGCCTTTAAGCAGAGTGGATCCTGGAACCTCCGACGTCCCATTGTAGTCTGCAAACTCCACGCCATTCTTCAGAACCATCTCCTCACTCCCACCTGCCGTGTAGACAACGGTCACCTTGACCACCGGAAGATCCTTATTTTCTCCACAGCAAGGGAAACCCCATCCGGCCACACCGCCGAGGAAATGAAGGCGGTCTGCGACCACACCCCCCGCTGAGATCTCGATCTTTTGCGCAAACGACTTCGCCAAGCCCATTCCCCCCTTAAGCACGATCACATTGCGTCCGCCTGGCGACCGTGTCGGCGACATGATCTCGAAGGGCACCGCACCCGCTTGCACCATGCCGAAGCGGGTGAAGCGGAGGCTTTCTCCCGAGCTTTCCAGGCTATTGTAGATTCCCTTGGAGCTGTCGGCGGTGAACGCGGATCGCAGGTCCAGCACCCGGAAGCGTGAGTCGCCGGCCGTGAAATAGCTAAGAACATCCCGCAGGCCTTCCGCACCCAGCGCTTCAAATCCCTCCGGCATGAGCGAGCGGCCGCTGTCCAGCTGGGACTTGATCTGATCCCGCTTCAGCTCCATCTCGCCCGTCAGGCTTCTCACAAAAACGGAGGATCGATTTTCACGGGCAATCACGCCGGAGTAAATCTCGCCGTCAGCGGTCTCAAAATTCCAGGCGGAGAAGCTCGGATCCACCTCGCGGTTCGGGTCGAGAATGTGCACCAGGAGTTCCGCCGCCCCGTGGGCACCCATGCCCGTGAGGGTGGGACCCACCTCGCGCCCCTCCTCGTTGAAGCGATGGCAGGTCGCACAGTTCTGCAGGAATAGCTGCTTGCCCTTAATCAGATCCCCAGGCTTAACCACCTCGGGGGTCAACCGGGCGATCAAGCCCTGCCTTTCTTTGGCCTCCGGCCCACGCAACTCTTCGATCAGCGCTCCCGCACGCTGCGCAACCTGAGCATCGGGATGATAGCGGAGTCGGTGAAAGCTTGTCGGTCCAAGGGCCCCTGCGGGCACGAGGCCGGATTTGAGCCCCTGAAGCAACGCCAGCGCCCAGTCGGGGCGTTTCAGCAACTGATCGAAGGAGTCTGATTGAAGAGCGGCCGGCAGTCGGCCGAAGGCTTCCACCAACACGGTTCCTACCCCAGGCTCACCCAAAGCTCCCAATGACTTCACCACATGGCTCTGCAGGGTCGTAGACTCCTGAGCGGACAGCAACCCCGCGACGGCGGGAAGGATTTTGGGATCGAAGCTACGGACCCCAAGGAGCCCGGTCACCGCCTGCTTGCGGAAGTCCTCCGGCTGACTGGAATCTTTGAGACGAGCCAGGAGGGTCGTCGCGCTGGCTTGCACCTTTCCGGCCAAGGTGGCCTGGGAATCCCAGCGCGCCACGAGCGGAAGAGCTGCCAGTTGAAGCTCGACGTCCGCCGAACTTAGCAAGGCACCCAAGGAGCGGCTGAGTGCATCGGAGACTGGGGGCAGCGTGCCCGGTTTCCCCGCCTTGGCCAAACTGTCCAAGGCGGCCCGCCTCAACACGACGCCTCCGGCCTGCTCTGCCAGCACCGCGAGGAACTCCGCCATCTGCGGCAGACGCGCAGGGGCACTCATGGCCGAAGCCAGAGAGCTCACAAGCGGTGCCATCGACTCACCGCTGGCGGACGACGCAAGCGCCGCGCGCAGCGTGGCCACCGGCGCGGACGCCGCGGCTGCCTGCGCTGCTGCCTGCAGCCATACGTCCTTCAACGAGGGATAGAGCTCGGCCAAATCCGCCGCGATCAAATCGCCCGCGTTCATCTGCGCCAAAGCCAGCAGAGACTGGAGACGGACCGCGGGACTTCCTTCACGGGCCGCACGGCGCAAAGAGCCCTGAGTCTGCCGAAGGTCGCGAGCTGGAGCGGCCGCTTGCACTGCCGCGATGCGCGCCGCTGTCTTTCGCACCCCATCCTCCGAACTCCCCAGCGCCGCGGCCAAGGTCGCGTCATCTAGCGAGGCGGTCTGCTGAGCGATCCAGAGCGCGTGGACGCGCGCCGCCGGGCTGCCCTTGTCGTTTTTGGCGAGAGCGAGAACCGCAGGGTGAGCCGCCTGTTCCGTCAGCAAACGATGCGCGGACATACGAACCGCACGATTCGGGTGGGAAAGTGCCGGCACCAGATCCCGTGCCGAGTTACGCGCCAAGTCTAGCTTCGGGAGGGTCTGGGCCTCTTTGTGATCGATACGCCAGATGCGCCCGAAGTAGTGATCGCGATCGGGCCGTACCGCCGCATTCACATTGTTGTGAGCAGGACCGCGGGTATCGTTATGGATGACCGCCTGGTTGTAGAAATCGAGCACGTAGAGCGCGCCATCCGGCCCGATGCGGGTATCGATCGGTCGATACCAGAGATCGTGTGATCCCACAAACTCCTCCGTGCGCAACTTCCGCCCCTGGTAGCCCGACGCGGAGGCGGTGATCTCCTCATGATGCACGATGTTGATGGTGGGTTCGGTAGTGAAGTAGTGATTGTTGTAGGACGCAGGCCAGGAGCCACCGGAATAGATCGCGGCTCCTGCGGCCGCCGTGAAGCTTCCCACCCAGTCGATCTGGACATAGGCCATTTGCTCTGACTTCAGGAGTGGATACGACTTGGGGCTTTTGATCACCACCTGATAGCTCGTCGCGCTACCCCCTGCCCCGCGAGCCAGCACGTTCTCAGGGATGAGCACAGTCATAAGCAGATCGCCACTCGTCGGCTGGGTGAAGAAAAGGTCTCCATCCCAGGAAAAGTCGAGCCCCCAGGTGTTACCACCTTTGGAGGAATACTGTTCGAACGCGGAACCGTCGGGCCGGAAGCGCACCACACCGGACCCGATCCTGCCGAAGGGCTTGCTCCCATCACCCGACTTCACATCGCCCGCGCTGTATCCATGCGTCGCATAGACCCAGCCGTCCATTCCCCAGCGGAGGTTGTTGATGACGGAGTGGGTATCCTGTGTCCCGAGGCCGGTGTAAAGCTTCACCACCTCATCCCCCTTGCCATCGTGGTCGCGATCCCGGATCCAGAGAATGTCAGGAGCGGCCGAGGCAATGACGCCGTCGCGGTGAAACACGAAACCAGTCACCAAGTCCAAACCTTCATAAAAAACGGTCTTCTTATCCATCACCCCATCGCCATCGGAGTCGGTGAGAGAGCTGATACGATCCAGGGCCGGACGCTCCTGTGTGCCCACCTTAGCCACCAAACCGCCTTGGTCCTTCCACTCACGGCCCAACATGTTCGTGCGAATACCACGACGCCCGTTCGGATATTCCGGCGTTTCTGCAACCCAGAGGCGGCCTTGGGCATCCCAGTCGATCGCAATGGGCTTGGTGATCAAAGGCTCGGCCGCCACGAGCTTCATGGTGAACTCGGAATGCAGCTCCAACTTCTCGCGAGCCTTGGCTGGCTCAACCGGCCCACCCTCTGGATAGCGCAGGGTCGCCAATTCGTCTGCACGGCACAGAGAGTTCAACTCGCGATGCCCCGCCCAAGCGATTCCCCGCAGGAGAACGGAGCGGTAGTGCGGCAACTCAAAGGACCGATACTTGTGCCCAGGCAAGGAGACAAACGCCCGATAGGGCTGACCGCCCTCCAAGGTACGCTCGTAGGTCCACATCTGTGGAGCGACGTCATAGATATGCGGATTGGCCCGACCGTCCCGAGTGTTCCGTTTGTCGGGAATCCAGGTCGAGGCGAGGATCTTCGCCTCGGGCATCATGTGCAGATCCCAATAGAGCTCGTCATCAAAGTCGAAGTTGGAAGCCCCCTCGGTGATCGGATGCCCCTGATTCACATAATACAGCGAAATCGGGCCTTCAAACCATTTGGAGTGTCCATGCTCCCAGGCTCCGCCAATGATGGTTTTGAACCAGTGGGCATTGGTGCCGCAGACCGCGTCGTGGAGACAGACCATGCCTCCACCGCGCTTAAGAAACGCTTCGAGGTGGGTGCGGTCGTCCCCCGCAATCGACCCTGCCTCTGCCGCAAACATGACCAGCACATCCGTTGCCTCAAGCTGCGGGCCGGATGGAAACCCCATCCCGCCGTCCACCTTCGCTCCACGCTCCGTGAGCAGGCGGGTAAAGTCACCCAGGAAGCGGGGATGATCATGGATTCCATTTCCCGCAGGCCCATGGGTCTTCGCGCCGCCACGGATGAAAATCCGCAAAGGTTCGACCGCGCTTCCAAGAAGCCCGGAGCAGACCAAAAACAGCGCAACAAAGGAGACGGTGGCCAGTTTCATAAGTGTGACGGCCGCCAATCTAGCGAGCGCTCGGGCACAGCCAAGGACATATTCTCAAGCGGTTTCCGTCTCGACGGAGTCGCAAGAGAAAGACCCCTCAGCAGGCTCGTGATCTCAGGGGCAGCACCTACTGTATCCCCAGCAACTCCACCTCGAAAACCAAGGTGCTGTTCGCCGGAATCTTTGGGCTAGGACTGCTCTCGCCATAGGCAAGATTCGCAGGGATCTCAAATTTGAACTTGTCCCCAACTTTCATCAGCTGAAGCCCCTCAGTCCATCCTGGGATCACGGCGTTGAGAGGGAAGCTGATGGGTTCACCGCGTTCGACCGAGCTGTCAAAGACTGTCCCGTTGAGCAAAGTGCCATGGTAATGCACCTTCACGGTGTCCGAGGCCTTCGGAGAGACGGTGCCGCTTCCCTGTTTGAGAGCGGAGTAGCGGAGACCACTGGCGGTCGTTTTCATGTCTCCCTGTGGCGCGGCGGCCTTGTCAGATGGCGCGGAAGCGGCCTTCTGAGCCGGGGGTGGAGTTGCCTCGCCGCAGCCCATGAGAAGGGACGCGGCGACGAGTGTCAGACCCATTTGAATTCGCATGCGATGGATTTCTAGAGAATGTTATCCGTATAGAACCCACAGTCGCGAGAAACGCCGCAGCAGGTCAAGTCAGCACTTCCATCGAGTGCCCATCGTAGGGTGTGCAACTTGCATCGATCCGCTTCGACAAACACAGCCTGGACAGCCAACCCCTCCTGGAGGAGCATGAGGGAACCATGCACACACTCCGGACATCGATCCTACTCTGGGTCCTCGCTTTCAGCTCTCTTGAACGTGCAGGCCTAGCTGCAAGCACAAACAAGGTGGGCGAGTTGTCATTTGGATGGGCTTCAGAGAGTATCGTACCCCTCAAACCTGTCGCGCTAGCGGGCCAATATCACACCCGGATCAGCCGAGAATCCCATGATCCCATCACGGTCACCGCCCTCGCGCTGGAAACGCAGGACCCGGGGGGCTCTGTAGATCAGGCGGTATGGGTTTCCTGCGACTTGGTCGGAATCCGAAAGCGATCGATCGACCGGATCCGTAAACTCGTTTCTGGATCCGCCACGGGTTTGGATCCTCGGAAGGTGATTATCTCTGCCACACATACCCATACGGCTCCGGCGATCACGGACGCCGATGAAACGGATCTGCATCCCTACGATTTCGCCGGAAGCTGGGCCTATCGCATCCCTGCCGAGCAGAAAGACGTCATGCGTCCGCTGGAATATCTCGAGTTTCTCGAGGGCAAGATCGCAGCGGTGGTGCTGAAGGCATGGAAATCCCGGCAGCCAGGCGGGATCAGCTCTGGACTCGGCCACGTGTCCGTGGCACGAAACCGACGGGCTGTTTACTTCGACGGAAAAACCAGACTTTATGGCGACACCAAGGATCCGCAATTCTCCCACACCGAAGGCACATCAGACGATTCACTGGACGCGCTTTTCTTCTGGCGCGAGGGACAAATCGTCGGCATGGCATTAACCCTCTACTGTCCCTCACAATCCGTAGAAGGAGAGCTCTACCTCTCTGCGGACTTCTGGTATGACACCCGCAAAGCATTGAGAGAGAAATTCTCTGCAGCGCTCTTCGTGCTGCCGCTTACCGGAGCAAGTGGGGACCAGTCGCCGCATATCCAGGTGGGCAAGGCCTCGGAGACCCGCATGCTCACTCAGCGCAGGCTCCTCTATCGAGAAGAGATCGCACGACGCTTGGTGCAGTCGGTCAGCGAGGTGGCCGAAACGGCGAAGCACACCATCCGCACCTCCATCCGACTGGAGCACAGAGTGGAGGATATCCGGCTTCCGGTATGGAAGGTGACGGAAGCTCGCTTCGCTGAAGCGTCGGCCATTGTCAGGTCCGGCAAAGATCGACTGAACGATCTGCCCAGTCCCGCCTATATCAACTGGCGCGTTCAACGCACCATGATGGCACGTTACGCACTACAACAGACCGATCCTTTCTACTTCGCGGAGGTTCATGCCCTGCGAGTGGATGATCTGGCTCTGGTGACCAATCCGTTCGAGCTGTTCACCGACTACAGCTCACGCATCAAAGCGCGCAGCCCGGCAGCGCAAACCTCAGTGGTGCAGCTCACAGCGGATTGTCCAGCCTACCTGCCGACCGAGCGAGCCGTGCTGGGTGGCGGTTACAGCGCGCGCATCGATGACGGGGTCGTAGGACCCGAGGGGGGCCGCGTACTAGTTGATGAAACCTCGAGGATGCTCCGCGCACTGTGGGAACCAGTGAAAGCGCAACCAGCTAGCCCCCGTTGAGTTCGCCTCGCAGAGAAGTTGCTGAGACTCGGAGACTCTCTCTCCACTCCCTATCTGAGATGCGACCCCATACCACCCTGTGCCGGGTGCGATTGGTCGAGTTGCGCGATCGACGGCATCAAATGGCCATGACGTTTCATACAAGCGCGCCCCCTGAAAAGGCAGGGACGAGACAAGACCGTTTATCCGCAGATTTCGCAGATTCACACAGATTAAGGAACAAGACACGACGACTCTACGTTCCAAGGCCTTCTCCGTAATCTGCGAAAATCTGTGCAATCTGCGGATCAAAGGTCTTCATATTGATTCACCGACCGCTTCTCTCCGCCTACAGGCCTCAGCCTGCGCGCGTCCCCCTGCCCTCCGAAGCCACCGGCGAAGGAGGGGCGCTCCAGCTGGACCTTCCGGCTTGTCGCTCCGTAGCCTCGGCGAAGCCGGGCTACGTTCCGCTACCTCTGCTTCTGTTATCGACCTGGGGCGAGGACGACACGAAAACCGATACCGTAGTTCCGGTCGTCCGGGTTGACGTCGCTGCGGTTCGCTGCGCGGCAGCCCCTGCCGTCGTAGACCCAACTGCCCCCGCGGCGCACGCGGAGGCCGCCCGACGTCGGACCAACTGGATCAGTTACTACACCAGTCGGATAGCCCCCATACCAATCCGAGCACCACTCCCACACATTCCCATGCATGTCGTAAAGTCCAAAGACATTCGGTGCAAAGGAGCCCACTTCGATTGTTCGAAGGATCAGAACATTGTTCGGTTTGCTCTGGGATCCAACTGCGGAGTCATACTCAGATCGTGTGTAAAAATTCGCCATCCCCTGACGAATCGCACTCCCAAAGTGGAAAGCATTCGTCGTCCCTCCTCGACACCCATACTCCCACTCCGACTCCGTCGGCAACCGATAGGCGTAGTCCGCTGGGATCAGCCCTGCGGCCCGATCCCGCTGCGTAAGCTTCCCACAGTAATTCGTAGCCTCATTCCATCTCACCTGCTCCACGGGATGCCGCAGATCATTCGTCACTCTGCCTCCGGTTCCAGGAGGATTGGCGTTAACCCCATTCTTGAAGGAGCTCGGATTATTCCCGATCACGGACAAATACTCCCCCTGCGTCACCTCTCGCTGCCCCATCCAAAAGCCCTTCGAAAGAATCACGCTGTGTTGGGTTTCATCGGAGCCTCTTTCTTTCTCAGAGGGCGGACTCCCCATCACAAACGTCCCTGGCGGGATGCCGACAAGGCCCTCCGGTGCAAAACGTTTATAAAAGCGGCTCTCCTCGACCATGGACGATAGCTGCACTCTCGAGTTTCCTGTCCCGTCCAACGTCACGTTCGTCAACACCTGCCAGCCCTGGTTTCCCTCGAGTTTGGATGCGCTCAGCAGGGTATGGAAACTGCCAGGCAAACCACGGATCGTGAGCACAAGCTCAGGGTCGATCGCCAACTCCGCGTGAGGAGAATCAAACGCCGCAAGGGATGCGACGCTCGCCATTAGAACCAAAAAACCCTTGATCACCTTGGAACTATGCCCCTCCACGCACGGCAAAGCAATGTCGCGTGGGGAGCGGTTTAGACACCAACGTGAAGCCGCGCAGGGCAACCGCCTCGGCTGTGGTGTGGGTCAAAATCGTTCTGTTCTGCGCCTCTGCGCCATGCCCCGCGCCACCGTAGAACGCAGCGGGCCTTTGCGATAAACTCCTTCGCTCTGGGCTAAGGTCCACCGGCCTGGCGTGGGTGCTGGGTGGGGGAGTAACGCGAAGACCAAGCGGCATCCCACGTGACCGCCACTTCCAATCGCACCTCCCAGCGCCAGCAGTTCTCTTTTTGAAAATACACGGTGACAAAATCATCTAGGGTAAAATCATAGGAAACCATTCTCCGGCAAATTAGTATGATTTTACCCCTCATGATTTTGTCGCAAGATCTTGGCCGGTAACTCGCGTTACTAAGTTCGGGTCTATGGCAGAATCTGCGAGGAATCTGAAGTTTCAAGGGTCGGTTTAACCTACAAAGACCTTTGCTTACCTGAGGATAAGAATCACAGGCTGGTTTACGCATCCCCATTTGGCATAGGGGGACTGGACCCAGGCGGCTGCGCCTCACCTCTGCCATCATGAGAACGGCTGGCCCCAGCGCCCAACTTCTTGACACCGGGGCCTTCCAAATGCTTTAAGTTCGCCAGCGGCAGGTCGATCTGCCTGGGAGTGTAGGGTACCCAGTCCCACGTCATCTATCCATGAGCCTCATGAACATCGCTCGCAGCCTTGTGTTGGCTTTCGCCTTCGCCTCGCTCTTAACCTCAGAGAACAGTGCGGCCGCTGCAACCTCCTCCGTCGAGCCTGGCAAAGGTTCCGGAAGAGCGTCCTCGACATCGAACCAAGGCGAGTCGGCTTTTGCCCAGGCAGCATGGATGCGCCTCGTGGCATGGGACTATGAAACATCCGGACTAGACAGCCCGCACGCCCAGACCCAATACCTCACGACAATGCTTCAGGCTGCGCTCGAGTTCTCCGCGCTGATACTCCTGCTCCGCGATATCGTTAGGTGAGCGGTGGGGATCGATGCCACGTCCTCGTCGGGCGAGACTCAGAAAGCGCGAGAAGTCCGAAGCCTTCATCGAAGAAAACGACTCCCAGATCCCGCTCTTGAGATAGGGAAACTCGCGCGCAAAACCGGAGATGGTCTCGATATGCACCGGTGCCTGCGGACACAGCTCACGGAAGCGTTTGAAGAAGGCGGGCCAATCCACCACCCCCTCGCCCATGGCGGTCCATTGCACCTTCACTCCGTCCGGGTAATCCCAGACCATGGAATCGCGCATACTGCTGGTGAGCGTGTAAGGTCCAAGATTCTCAAGACTCGCCAGCGGATCTTCCATGGTCCAGCAAGCATTTCCCGGATCCAGATTCACCCCGACGAAATCTTTTCCAGCCGCTTCAACCAGCGTCACCAACTCCCGCGAGTGCATGTCGCCCGCATGATTTTCAACGGCAATTTTCACCCCATAATCCACAGCGCGAGTCTTGAGCGCTTTGCAGACCTTGACGGTATCGTCCATCCGAGCCTGGATGCCACCAGGCGACTTGCGATCATCCCCATTGCCCAGGACAACTCGCAGCACAGGAGAGCCCAGGTCCTTAGCCATTCTCAGGCCCAAGGCGAGATGGTCCTCTGCCGAACCCCACTTATTCCGGAAGCTCTTGGAGGAGGGGCAGACGCTCCACGTACCCAACTGGATGTCCACCCCACGATCCCGAGCACGGCTCTTAAGTTCGACGAGATGAGCCGACTCGTGGCTCTCGAAAGCGTCCAGGTCCGTGATGAACAGGGAGTCCACCTTGAGCTTATCGGCGTAATCGATCAGCTGGGCGCCCTTCCACTTCATGGCCCGCACCGCGAAGTTGTCGTAGCCTAGCTTCAGCTTGCCGACCGGTGCCGAGTCTGCAGCGCGGGCGGAAGTGGGGAGCACTGCCACCGAAGCAGCGGCAGCCACGGTGGCACGTATGAAGTCACGTCGAGATACAGTCGTAGTCATATCGCTGGGATTGAACGTGCGAAACAATCCCCAGCTGGCCCTCAAAAGGCAATGCTCAATTAGAAGACGACGATGTCAGAAAGTCAGCTGCACGCTGATGTGAGCCTTGGATCCGTGAGCGACACCTAGGATGGGGGTGGGAAGCGTGTTCACCACATCGCGAGCGTCGTCTCCGACCACAAATCCATAGTCGAAGGCTGCTTTCAAGTTTGAAGCCAGGCGCAGACGGAGTCCGCCCCCAACGGAAGAGAGCGAGTAGTTTCTCGCGAACCCGTCGGTTCCGGAGACGAAATCGCGCGTTGCGACCTTGCCGAAGTCGTAGAATGCGAACGCTCCAACCAACGGCGTGGGCTTTCCGCGCCACTGCGTGCGCAGCCACGGGGTCCACAACTCGGTGCGGAGGTTGAACCCTCGATCGCCGCTGACCAACGACTCCTCATAGCCTCGAACCGAATCGTGACCACCCAATCGCATCATCTCGGAAGGAGGAAGACGGTCGGACGACCACATACCTGCAGCCCTTAGATTGATCCCGAAGAAGTCCTCATCGCGGATTGCTTCCCGGTAGTGCGGTAGGAAGGTCAGGTGCAATCGGCGCTCGAACGAACCACTCAGGAAAGAGAAGGAGTTGTCGGATGCCCGGATGGCAAGGTAGTCAGCCTGGCTGTCCCGGCGGGCAATCCCGCCAGGTGTCCCACCGAACTTGATATCCCAGTCGTTGTGTCCCAATTGATCCCGGGACTGCCCACGATACCCCAGCGTCCACACCAAGCTATCATAGGGACTGTTCACATTAACGCCCACGCTCGGGAAATCTGCCGTGGTATTGGCGAATTTATAATCAATACCCACGTAGGCCTCATGACGCGAATGGGTCCGCTTGGCAAAGGGGATGGAGTACTGCGCACCCGCTGAGTAGGCCTTACCTTCAAGTGAGCCTCCGCCTCCCAGGGTGGGAAGCTTGGTCAGATCGGGCGAGATGTCCGCATATCCCCCAAAGATCACCAGACGGTGATTCCATGGAAGGGGCGCGATGTAGGAGGCCGAATGTGACCTCAAAAACTTGAACTCAACATCCGTCAGATACTGATAAATGAGACGATGACCGGCTCCAAAAAGGTTGCCGGCATCCAGGCTGCCGAGCAACTGATGCTCGCCTATAACTTGGCTGCCATAATTCTGATACCCCAGATTGACCATTCCAGGAAACCGGTCATGGACCACAAACTCCACCTCCGAGGTCCCAAGCCCCTCGCCGTTCGCAACCTTCGGCTGCACCTGCACGAACGGATCGAACTCAAACGAGGAGAGTGCCCTGCTCATGTTTCCCTGAGTCAGGATGGTATTGGTAGAAAGCCCTGACCGGTAAACCACTGAACGGTCGCTAATCCAGTGGCGACCCTCGTTGGTGACGGTGATCTTGTTCAGCTTTCCGGGCAGAACTAGGATCTGAATCACGAAGTCTGGCTTCTTGAAGTTCTGTGCCGGGATTGCCACGTCGAAGGCGAACAAGTCTGTCTTGGTACGCCCATACTCCTTAATTTCAAGAGTAAGCGCCTCCAAATCGCTCTGCGTCCAGTCCTTCTTCTGGAAGAAGGGCTCCATCCGCGCCTTAAATGCCAGGGTATCGAACTCCTTGAGTCCCTTGCACTGCACACCCTGGATACCAGAAAGGCCGGCAACCACGACGTCTTCCGATTTTGTAACAATCACCAAGCCAGTAAGTTGGGGGATGCCAACACTAGCCTGTTCTTCGGCATTTCCGGATTTCGCCTGGGCGGAAGCAGGTCGCTGGGCGGGCTGCTGCGCCTCAGCTGATAAGGGCTGGTGGGCGGCAAGCGCCCCGAGTCCTACAATTCCTGTGAGCGTGAGACGCGCGAATGATTCCCTCTTCATGTTAAGCATTTCCGTGCTGTGAGCTGGTCTGGCCGTTGCCGTTTGTTTTACAGGGCGTAGCTGACCTTATTACTGTTGCGGTGTCACGTCAAAGCTACGTGACACGCTGACGTAGCCGGGTAGCTGCAAGCCAAGCGTAGGGACTGTCTGTGCTGAAATCAGCGACGCAGGCACCACGGCATTGTCGGGACGAATGTAGGTCGCATAGCTAATCTGGCGAAGCGCCGGATCCACTGCATTTCCAGAGTTCACCGCGACAGGAGCCGTCGGATCACGGAAGAGCTTGAGCGTATACTGGCTCAGCTTGCCGCCCGGGCCTGAGGCAGCCTGCAGCTTCGGCAGGAGCTGAGTCCGCGCAACCTCCGATGCGGCCTTGCTTCCCGAGAAATCCGCAGTGACTTGATTTCCGCCCAAGTTGTTCTCTGCGATTTTCAAATCGTAGTTGGCGAACGTGAATCGGTCATCGAAGAGGAAGGTGGCCTTCGTTACTGCATTGTTGGCCGCAGAAGCGGGCATCTCGAACAACAGGGTCCCTGCATTAACCTTCGCCCCGGTGGAACTGGCCTTGAGTGTGGTCTCACCTCGTAGCGCCACGGTTGACCCGGGCAGGTTGAGATCGCTGGTCACGTCGAATTTACCACCCCGAGTGTCGGCACTCACCTTCGCAGCAGATAGGACCTTCTGGCCTGGGAGCGTAAGATCGGCGCCCGGTCCCGTCACTTTCAGATCCAGGTCCTGGGCCACCGAGATGGTAGCGGGCCCATCGAACTGCGGTGATGTCTTGCCTGTGAGAGCAAGGTTCTTCAAATCCTTCACCACGTCCTTCAATCGAACAGCCCCATCGGATGACTTCAGTTCGAGGCTGTTCGCACCCTGCCCTGTTACCTTGCCGACGCTCACTGCTGCAGCACCTGCAATGGTATGTGTAGAGGAGTC
>CAMAVD010000008.1 GCA_945861575.1 Akkermansia muciniphila | reverse complement strand
CCCGCAATGAGCCAGGGCCAAACGCCCTCACTTCGCGAAATCGACACAGCGGGTTTCTCTCAGCACGGTGACCCGAATCTGGCCTGGATACTGAAGCTCTTCCTCAATCTTGCGTGAGATGGCTTTCGCCATTTGATAGGCCTCGTCGTCGCTCACTTCCTGCGGTTGCACCATGATCCGCAACTCGCGACCCGCCTGCACGGCAAAGGCTTTCTCAACGCCTCTGAAAGAGAGACCGATCTTTTCCAGGGACTCCACCCGTTTGATATAGGTGGTCAAGGACTCCGATCGAGCACCGGGACGAGAAGCACTGATGGCGTCTGCAGCGCTCACCAAAATCCCATAAGGCCCTTCCGGAGCGACTTCGTCATGATGGGAGGCCACGCCGTTCACCACTTGCGGACACTCGCCATGGCGGCGCACAAAATCAGCTCCGACGATCGCATGGGGTCCCTGCACTTCCTGATCCAAGGCCTTGCCAATATCGTGGAGCAAACCACAACGTTTCGCTATATCCACGTCCACGCCCAACTCGGAAGCCATAAGCCCCATGAGATGAGCCACCTCGATACAGTGCTCCAGTACGTTTTGGGAAAAACTGTGTCGAAAGCGAAGTCGGCCCAGAACTCGGACAATCTCAGGATTCACCCCAGAGATTCCCACCCGGTGGACTGAGTCCTCCCCAGCCTTCAAGATGGCTTCATCCATCTCTTGGCTCACTTTCAGCACTACTTCCTCAATGCGGGTGGGATGGATCCGCCCGTCCAGGAGCAAGCGGGACATCGACTCGCGAGCGACCTCGCGACGGACCGGATCGAAGCCAGAAAGCACGACTGCATTGGGGGTGTCGTCAATGAGCACCGTCACGCCCGTGGCATTCTCGAAGGCGCGAATGTTTCGTCCCTCACGACCAATAATGCGTCCCTTAAGATCTTCGCTGGGCAGCGCGACGGTGGCGCTGGAGGATTCGAACGAGTGAACCCCCGAGTAGCGTTGGATAGCTATGGATATGATCCGGCGAGCCTTATCCTCGGCGCGAGCCTTGGCCTCGTCCATGATATGACGGCTTAGATCGCTCGCGTCTTTTAAAGCAGCGTGCTCCACGTCCTTTAGCAAGAGCGCCTTCGCATCCGCCTCGGTCAAGCGACTCACCAACTCCAATCGCTGGCGACTCCGGAGGTCATTCTGTTTCAACTCCGCAGAGAATCCCTCCAACAAGACCGAGCGCTGTTGCAACTCCTGCTGCTGTTGTTCGAGGGTCTTCTGCTCTCGGACAATCCTTTCGGCCTGATGGCTGATACGACTCTCACGTTCGATCAGTCGTTTCTCAACCTCCACCACTTCACGCTGACGTTCCCCGTAAGATTCCTCGAGCTCACGTCCCATGCGCAGGGCTTGCTCCCCTCCCTTGAGATGGGCCTCCCGCAAGATGCTCTCCGCCTGCCGCTGAGCATCCTGTAGGCGCAATTCAGACTCCCGAGTCGCTGCGTCCAACAGGCCCCGTTCCTTCCAACGAACCAGCCAATAGCCTACGGTCAGGCCAGCCAGGAAGACCCCAAGGGCGCCAAAATAGTGATTGGACAACCAACTCATGAGCACTTTTCTGAATCGGACATACTCCGCAACCACCGAGTCGGAGTCATCACCCCATCCAGGGAAACGTCGTGTGGTTCCTTGGGAAGCGATGACTCCACCTGCCAGTCGAAGGCCACACCGCACTTAATCCCCGACATCGTCGACAACATTCGGTCATAATAGCCCCGTCCACGCCCTAAGCGGCTAAGCGTAAGGTCGAAGCCTACGCCAGGTATAAGAATCAAGTCCAGAGAGCTTTTCGACACGGCAAGGCAGTGCGGAGCCGGCTCTCCAATCCCATAAGCGCCTTTCACAAGGTCTAGACCCAACGACTTTATCCTAAAGGGGCTGTAGGTGCCTGAAACGGGATCGAACCGTGGGAGGGCGAGTTGTTTTCCTAAGTCGACGGCCAGTTCCAGCAGCGGAAGAACATCGGGTTCATCGGGCATCGGATGGAATCCCATGACCGACACAGCCTCCCGCCATAAATCGGTTGCCCGTATGCGTTCGCAAAGAAGGCGGGACGCCGCGGCACATTCCTCCCCGCTCCGGGCTCGATTGGCCTGACGCAGTCGGGCGCGCAGCACGGACTTCGCCTGCGAGATCGTGCTGCCTTGAGAGGCGGCATCTGGGGGCGCTTCACTCATTCCTACCTTTTTCGCCAGAGGATGACTTTGCCGCCTTTTTCAACTCTCGCCATCGCTCCAATCGGTCTTTGATCTTTTTCTCCACGCCCTGGTCAGTTGGAGTGTAATACACGCGATCGCTGCCCAGGTGGTCCTGGGGGACAAAATGCCCAGGATGATCATGGGCATACTGATACCCCACACCGTGCCCAAGCTGCTTAGCGCCCGCATAATGTCCGTCGCGCAAGGCGGCAGGAACCGGCAAGGTGCGCCCGTTGCGAACGTCTTCAAGCGCCGCGTCGATAGAGGTCATCGCTGTGTTGCTCTTATGAGCTGTGGCGATGTAGATCACCGCCTCGGCGATGGGAATCCGAGCCTCAGGCCATCCGGTAAACTCTGCAGCCTGATGTGCCGCATTCGCGAGCACAAGCGCCATGGGATCGGCCAACCCCACATCCTCGGCGGCGCAGATTACCACGCGCCGGGTGATGAAGCGGGGGTCCTCCCCCGCGTGGATCATCTTGGCAAGCCAGTAAAGGGCCGCGTCCGGATCGCTGCCCCGCATGGATTTAATGAAGGCAGAAACGGTGTCATAATGTGCGTCCCCATCCCCATCATACACGATGGCCTTTTTCTGAATGCTCTGCTCGGCCACTGAGAGTGTGAGTCGTACAAACCCGTCCGCATCTGGAGGCGTTGTTAGAACAGCGATCTCGAGCGCGTTCAAGGCCTTGCGCGCATCCCCATCGGCCACCCGAGCGAGATGCTCTAAGGCCTCGGGTTCTGCCTGGATCCGCATCCATCCCAGACCACGCTCCACATCAGAGAGAGCCCGATGATACAAATCGAGCACGTCGGACTCGGTCAGGGGACGAAGTTCAAAAACTTGCGATCGCGACACCAGGGGCGAATTGACGAAAAAGAAGGGATTGTGCGTTGTAGCCCCAACCAGACGAATCACACCGCTCTCAACATCTGGCAGCAAAACGTCCTGTTGCGACTTGCTGAAGCGATGGATCTCATCGATGAACAGGAGGGTAGACTGTCCGGTATTCTCCAGCCGATTCGCAGCCGTGCCCAGCACCCGCCGCATATCTGACACGTTCGATTCGACGCCGCTCAGACGCTCGAATCGGTTCTTGGTGGAGCCGGCTATGATCTGCGCCAGAGACGTCTTTCCCGTGCCCGGAGGGCCGTAAAAGATGAGCGACTGGATGCGATCCGCTTCGATGGCACGGCGCAGAAGTTGCCCCGGACCGAGAATATGCGTCTGCCCGATGTATTCATCGAGAACGCGAGGGCGCATGCGGGCAGCGAGAGGAGCCTGTCGGAACGAACGTTCCGGCTCCGTTGCCGCTGTCGGCGGCACTGCCGGAGGCGCAGCGCCGAACAAGTCATCGCCTGTCATCGTCATTCCAGCGTAAACCGTCTCCCGTCGCGATTCAAACCCTGCATGCAGGCACCCCCGCTTCGAGAGACCCACGCTCCAACTCTTTAGAACTCAGCCGCAAGGGCGTGTCAGAGGAACAGGGTCTGATCGCGAGCGGGCCCAACCGAGACGATCGACAACCGGGCACCGGTCAGCTCAGCGATCGCATTCAGATAGGTGCGAGCCTTGCTGGGGAGATCCTTCCACTGACGCGCGCCAGAGGTATCGGATTTCCAGCCAGGAAACTCCACGTACACCGGCTCGCACTGGGCAAGCACATCGACATCCGCCGGCACATGATCATAGCGCTTCCCGCCGCAGCGATAGGCCACGCAGACCCGAACCACATCGAGAGTATCCAGACCGTCCACATTGGTCACGGCGAGGTCATCGATCCCGTTGACCATTGCGGCATGCCCCGTCGCGACAGCATCGAACCAACCACAACGGCGGGCGCGGCCGGTCGTGGAGCCGAACTCACGGCCCATGCCATGGAGAAAGTCGCTCAACTCGGTGTTCTCGGTGGGGAACGGTCCCTCACCAACTCGCGTGGTGTAGGCCTTCAACACTCCCATCACACTATCCATCCGATGCGGTGGCACACCTGAACCTGTGCATGCCCCGCCTGCGGTCGTGTTGGAGGAAGTGACATACGGGTAGGTGCCATGGTCGATGTCCAGGAACGTCCCCTGCGCGCCTTCGAAGAGGATGTTCTTATTCGCCAAGCAGGCGTCGTGAAGATAGACGACCGTATTGCCGACGAACGGCTGCAGACGACGGCCAGCCTCCAAGTAGTCCGCGAGGATTTTCTTATAGCTCAACGGTTTGGCACCGAAGGCTTTCAAGATCGCGTTGTTTTCGGAGATCTTCGCCTTTAACCGCTCGGCAAATTTCTCTGGCTTGAGCAGATCCAGGACACGCAGTCCGGTGCGCGCTGCTTTGTCGCCGTAGGCGGGCCCGATACCTCGCTTCGTCGTGCCGATCTTATTCTTCCCCTTGAGCACTTCGCGCTGGGCGTCCAGTTCTCTATGGTAAGGAAACACAAGATGGGCGGTCTCGCTGATCAGGAGATTCGAGCCCATTTTGATCCCCATCTTTTCCAGGCCGTCAATCTCACCGACCAAATTCACAGGATCAATGACCACGCCGTTACCAATCACGCAGACCTTCCGCTTGCGAAGGATTCCCGAGGGAACCAGGTGCAGAACAAACTTCTTTTTTCCGAGGTAGACCGTGTGACCGGCGTTGTTGCCCCCCTGAGAGCGAACAACGATGTCCGCCTGCTCCGTGAGCACGTCGATGATCTTGCCTTTGCCTTCGTCGCCCCATTGAGCGCCGACCAGAATTGTATTCGCCATAAGCTCGGTATTACCGGCGCAAAAAAAATCCCAAGTGTAAACTTGGGGCCAGCGCTCGGCATTTACCCTTGGACCCTAGGAAAAGGTGCCCAGCCCTGTCAATGGCCCAAAAAGGGCTTCCTGAATATCGGAGCTAGCCAACTCACGGGGATCAGCGTAAGAAGGGGTTGTGCCAGCGTCACGGAAGAAGGTGGAACGAATCTTCCGGGGGATTCCGGTTTCTGCCGGTGTCTGCCGGGGGAAGGTGTATGTTCTCGTCGACCCGAAGGATGACGGTATCCCCCACTATACGGTAGCGGATGAGGATCTTGAGAAGGAACTGCAGAGGCTGGATCGTGGCTTGCGTGAGACCCGAAGCGAGATTTTGCAAGTCCAGCAACAGGTAGCCGAGACCCTCGGGATAAAGGATGCCAGCATCTTCGACGCGCACCTCCTGGTCCTGGAAGACCCCACCCTGATCGAAGAAGTCACGCTGCGCATCCAGCGGGAAAAGATCAACGCTGAGTCCGCCTTTCACCAATTCTCGGAGAAATACGCCACCACACTCAGCAACAGCAAGGATGAGTATCTGCGTGAACGCGCTGCCGATATGCGCGACGTCTCCTCTCGGATCCTGGCAAATCTCACCGGGAGACACCGTCTTTCCCCCCTGGCCGATCTCCCCGAACCCTGCGTCCTCGTCAGTCACGATCTGACCCCTTCGCAGACCGCCCTGATGGACAAAACCAAGGTCCTGGGCTTCATCACAGACGCCGGCAGCCGGACCTCACACACGGCGATCATGGCCCGGTCCATGCGCATCCCTGCGGTGGTCGGTCTGGGGAACATCAGCAAGGAGCTCCGAGACGGCCAGGAGTTGCTGGTAGACGGTTACAATGGCTTAGTGGCGCTGAACCCCACGGATCAGACCCTTTTCGAGTACGGACAGATCATCCGGAGGCAGGTCAGTGTGGAGGAAAGCCTCCGCCAGGTCCGAGAGCAAACCGCCACGAGCTTGGACGGTGTTCGAGTGACACTGTCGGCCAACATTGAGAGCCCGGATGACATTGAGTCGGTGAAGGCCAGCGGAGCGGAGGGGGTGGGCCTGTTCCGCACCGAGTATCTTTTCATCAATCGCCAGAGACCACCCACGGAGGAGGAGCAGTTCGATGCCTACCAGAAGGTAGCCATCGCGCTCAACCCATCCCCCGTGATCATCCGCACCCTAGATCTCGGGGGCGACAAGATCCTCCCCGAGCTGGATATCCCTCAGGAGATGAATCCATTTCTGGGCTGGCGAGCCATCCGGTTCTGCCTGGCAGAGACCGCGATTTTCCGGGAACAGCTAAGGGCCATCCTTCGAGCCAGCGTGACGGGCAACGTCAAGATGATGTACCCGATGATTTCCGGCCTGGAGGAGCTTCTGCAAGCCAACGCACTGGTAGAAGAGGTGCGTCAAGAACTGCGAAGCAAAGGGGTCCCCTTTGACGAAAACATGGAGATCGGAGCCATGATCGAGATCCCGTCTGCAGCGCTGGTAGCAGACTCCCTCGCGAAGCGGTCGAAGTTTTTCAGCTTGGGCACGAATGATCTCATTCAATATTCGATGGCGGTGGATCGGCTCAACGCCAAGATCGCTCACTTGTATGAGCCGACCCATCCTGCGATCCTTCACCTGATCCACCACACGGTCAAAGCGGGGAAGCGGCAAGGTATTTGGACGGGGATCTGCGGTGAGATGGCGAGTGACCCCAGCCTGATCCCGCTCATTCTAGGGTTGGGTGTTGCTGAATTCAGCGTGGCTTCTGCTTCCGTCCCCGCGATCAAGCACCTGATTCGGCAGACCCGAATGAGCGAAGCGATCGCCTTGGCGGAAGCGGCTCTGCAGTGCGAGTCTGGGGCGGAGATCCTGGAACGGTCACGCAGTTACGCACGGAAAGTGGCCCCGACGCTTTTCGAACACGAGAAGCCCTGCTGACCTATCCTGCCACCGAAAGACCCGGGGGCGAGAAATAGCGCGCGAGCCCAAATCAGGCCCGCCGGGGAGAGGTCGGAGGATCGCTTGGCCAATCGCGGGCAAGTTGCTTTGCGATGGCCTGCATGACCGCATCAGAAGGGTAGCCGTCCTTCTCGAGCAACTGGCGGGCACGAGCCACCTTCTCCGCGTCAACGTCTGGCCCGGAACGCACCGCATCCAAAAACGGTGTAACCTCCGACCGACTTGTGTGAGCGCGCCGACCGCGTCCACCATTGCCGGAGGCCTCTGCCCCGTTCCCGGTCTCCGAGTCCGTCTTCATATCATTGTGATTACCACGGTTGCTTTCTAGGGGGCCGCACTCAGCGCCGAGACGCTGCGGTCTAGTGATTCTATCGGACACAGGGAGCCCTTTGATTAACAATCAGCTCAGGGTTTTCGAAGGGGTTCTCTATCGACGAATGGCCCGATAAAAACACCGACCCAAGTTGTGATGGGCATTGTCTGTGACCACCAACATTCCCGACGGATTGATCTCATTCGCCAGGAGGGTCCAGGTCTGCAAATCTTCTGAGTATTGGAATTCGTAGGTCGCGCCTGCAACCCCTTGCAGAGTGAGCTCAAAGAGGCCCTGATCGTCGAAGCGCCCGGAGAGGACGTTCTGTTCCGAAACGAAGAGATTGCCGCATGCGTAAAGCGACGTCAGCAAGCCCCCATCGCCCCCCCTCGCCTCCCGGGAAAACGGCTGATCATCGAAACAAAGCGAGAGGCGTTGCTCAGGAAGGAGGCCGTTGGCCAGTTGGAAGCTGATCACGACCAAGTGACGATTTCCATCGATCAATCCCAACCCCGCCGGCAACTGCACTCGGACGCCAATCCATCCCAGCACACCTTGCGAGGCATCCACCTGAATGGCGGACCCTACGGGCAACTCCTGCGCGAGATCCACGCCCAGCACTTGCATGAGAGTGGCGTCATAGGAGACCGAGAATTGGAGAGCATTCTCACCGCCACGAGCAGCGATCGAAACCCCCACTCCCACAGCCGATCCGGAGGTGACATTCATGGGCTCGATAAAGACCACTCGGTTCGGAGTGGCGACAACTACGTTCACGGAATCGCTCTCCACCTGCGTGACCGGGTTGCTCACCCGCACCTTGTAGACACCCCGATCCGACTCCCGAAGAGGGGTGAACTGGAGTGTGGGGCTGGTCGCACCCTGGAGGGTTTGAGAATCAACCAACGCAGAGACGCCCTGGAACCACTGGTAGGTCAGAGGCAGAGAACCCCTGGCAGACACACTGAGCACCGCATTGCTCCCCGCGAACGTGGTGACACTGCGCGGTTGGGTCACAATGACGGGTGCCTGCGGGGATCCGTCCCTCCAACTCAGCCGAAAGACGCCGCTGCTCACAGGGGCGTCGGTCTTGCGGCGAGCCACCGCAACGCGATATTGGCTACCGGACGTCGCCTCGAAGGCAAGCCGACTGGTCCCCACTCCGCCAAGCTCATCGTCAGAAGCCACCGGGGTCAACACCTCGAGACTCTCACCTGAATAAAGGGCCAGGAGGGTGTCGAACGAGCTGCCGACCGTATCGAAGGTGAAAAAGCCTGTGTGAGGTGCTGTCCAACAGAACCAAACCGATGCGTCGCTCCCCTGCCCCGCATGCACAGGCTCCCCTTCATCGATGGTCGCGCGTAGAATACTACCCAACACGCTCCCTGCGGTGCCTGAGATTGGCAGACATGTTTCCAGAAAATCGTTCCCCGAGGGATTCACGCTCAGCACGACCAAACCGCTTTGCACCCCCTCGGATTGTTCGGATCCGTCCACGGCAATGAAGTATTTACGCCCCGCCACCGGCGTGAAGCCTACCCGTGACTGGCGGTTCAGGAGCGAAATATCATTATTGTTGGCTAAGCGCTTGGGGTTGACCTCTCCCTCATACACAGCGAGGACGGTATCGAACGAACTTCCCTCGGTGCTAATGTCTGCTGGGCGGTTGTCCGGTGCTATCCAGTAAAACCAGATAGACTTGGTCGCGATTCCCCCGTCGTCAGGCGAGTGGGTCGGCTCCCCGTTCTGGCGGGTGGCACAGCTGGTATCCCCCAGGACGGTTGCAATACTCCCCTGGATCGGTTGCGCACTCAGGAAGGCATCGTTGGAGGGGGGCCCCGTGCAGACCGCAGGCAGATTGAACGGTAAGCGCACGCGATTATTTTCCTCATCGCTCTCCGGAATCTGATGCAAGGGATCCAACTCGATTTCCAGCTGGTAATCTCCGACCGGAAGCCCGGTCAAATCCACATATTGGCAGGGAAGATCCGCATTATAAATGTCGCTCCAGCCAGCCTGAATCCCCTGAAAATCGCAGCTGTAAATCTTCGCGGCGCCGGCAGGGCCATGGCTGTTCAACACATCCTCAAGACAGAAGCCAAATTTGTTGCCGACCCGCACCACCTCATTGCTCAGCGTCAGGACGCGGTAAGCAGCCAGCGCCTCGAAATGATAGTGATTGTGGCAAGGTGCATACTGAAACATGGGACTGTTCCCCGGAGGGCCGAACACCAAGTCTTCGGTGCCAAGGTTGACCGTATGCATGTCAAAACGCAGAAGCCTCCGCTTTCCCTGCGCGATACAGTGCTCGGTGACCTCGCAATCGCTGGCCGGAAAGCTCTGCTCCACCACCTTGAGCTGAATCAGGTCGATCGGCACCGTCAGGTCAGGACCTTTTCCTGGAAGCAGAGTCTGCTTCCAGCGCAACGAGAAGGTCCCCGCTCCCCCTTCCAAACCGTCCACCGCTATACGATAGACCGTTCCGGGAACAAGGGACAAACTGAGGGAGGTGTTTCGAACGGCAGCCACTGGGGTGAGGCTCTCAATACTCTGCCCGGTGTAGACCGCCATGGCAAAACCGAGTGTCGCGTCGGTAAGGCTCAAGCTAAGGGTGCCCCCGCTGCTGCAGTGCCAGACGTACCAGAGGGACTTCGATGCGGGGCTTGCAGCGTGCTCCGGTTCAGCACCTTCACTCGTTGCGAGCGTGTTTTCGCCGAAAACCACACCGCTGCCGCCCGTCAGCAACTTGCTGTTGCCGAAGTTGTCATTGACGGGAGCCGCCGCATGACTGTTCGTCGCGAACAGCCCTAGCAGGCAGGCGACCAGCCAAGCGCCAGGCCGGCAGCCTAGTTCGCCTAACGTCGCGCACTTAATACGATAACACATCTTGAGCATTACCACTATTAGACACTTCGGAACATCTGAGCGCACGGGTAAGCCAGAAAAGACAAAAAGAGCAGCGCCCGCTCAGGAAAGCTAGTTTAGCAAGCCGATGAAATCAAGATAGAGGCAGCGTAGAAGCTAGCAATACCTCTGCACCCCATGAAGAAACAGTGGCAAATTCCGCAGTGGCTGGTTACAACCCTGGCCGTCGGCTGGACAGAGCTCCGCCCGACCCGACGATCCCTCTCTGAAGAGTGCGTGCAAGCAATGGAACCAACGAAGTCTTACGGAAGGCCGGACGCAACCCTGGGTTTGCGCCCCCTCTCGCACGCGTCTCGATACAGCCTAGCCCGTGTCGCTCCCCCTCAAGCGGCTCAGCGACGGCGGTCAGCAAGCCACCGTGGATGGGTCGGCATTCTTTGCATAGCGACCCTCCTCCTGCTCTCGCCCGGCTGCTCGGTCCGCCGCTTGGCCGTGAACAAGCTAGGAGACGCGCTTTCGGCGGGAGGCACCACCTTTTCCAGCGACAATGACCCGGATTTGGTGCGGGACGCGGCCCCCTTCAGTCTAAAAATCATGGAGGCGCTGCTGGCGGAATCGCCCCGCCATGTCGAGTTGCGCCGCGCGGCTGCGGCTGGCTTCGCCCAATATGCCTTCGCCTTCGTTCAAATGGAGGCTGACGAGAAGGAGCAGAGCGATTTCTCTGCCAGCGAGGCCCTCCGCCTGCGCGCCCGACGACTCTACGTGCGGGGACGCAACCATGCGCTCCAGGGTCTCGAAGTGCGGCACCCTAAGTTTGAAAAGACGCTGCGCAGCGACCCCACCGCCGCTGTATCTCAGTTGACCCCTCGGGATCTGCCCCTGATCTATTGGGCAGGGGCCGCGTGGGCCGGGGCGATCTCCCAGTCGAAGGATCAGCCGGAGCTCATCGCGGAACTACCTCTGGTGGGGGCTCTCATGGATCGAGCCCTCCAACTCGACCCGGGCTGGGGCAAAGGCAGCCTGCACAGCTTCTTCATCGCCTACGAGCCCATGCGACCGGGAGCCTCCGCGGACCGCCCCGAGCGCTCCAAGGCGCATTTGGAACAGGCCATTACCCTGACCGGAGCCACTCTGGCCGGGCCGTTTGTCATGTATGCCGAAGCAATTTGCGTCCCTCGGAAGGACAAAGCCGAATTCGAGGCATTGCTCCGAAAAGCCCTTCAGATCGATATCGAACTCCGTCCTGAATCCAGGCTGGAGAACTTGATCATGCAGCGGAGAGCTCGCTGGCTTCAAAGCCGCATCGATGAGCTTTTCGTGACCCCGCACACTGCCGCACCATGAGACTCCTCTCCACCCTTCTCTTCGCCGTTCTCTTGACGAGTCTGCATCCTGCCCCCACCACGGCGGCAGAAGCTCGAAAGCTCAAGCTGAAACTCGGCACCCTTGCGCCCACGGGGACCTCCTATCACAAGCAGTTAATGGTGCTGAAAGAGCGCTGGGCGAAAGCCTCGGCGGGCAGCGCTCTCCTGACTATTTATCCAGACGGACGACAGGGCTCGGAGTCGGAGATGGTCAGCGCCATGTCCACCGGCAATCTCCAGGCGGGCCTCCTGACAGCGGCAGGCCTCTCTCAGATCGAACCTGCGGTGGTGGCCCTCCAAAGCATGCCCATGACCTTTCGCTCGCTGGACGAAGTCGACTGGGTAACCGAGCGGATGCGCCCCATGCTGGAGCAGCGGCTTTCTGCAAAGGGATTCGTGGTGCTCTTCTGGACTGACTCCGGCTGGGTACGATTCTTTTCCAAGCAGGCTGTCGTGCTCCCAGACGATCTCCGACGCCTGAAGGTGTTCAGTTGGGCTGGCGGCAAAGGTGAATTCGAAGCCTGGAAGGCTGGAGGATTCAACCCCATCTCCCTCGAGCCCACCGAGATCTTCTCCGGATTAGGCACAGGGATCATCACCGCCGCTCCCATGCCGCCTTTCTTTGCCATGGCAACGCAGATCGACAGCGTCGCTCCCCACATGTTGGAGATCAACTGGGCCCCCCTGGTTGGAGCTCTGGTGCTGCGGAAGGAATCCTGGATGGAGATTTCAACAGATAGCCGCGCTAAGCTGATCAAAATCGCAACCGATACAGGCCTGGAAATCAAGACCCGGGCTCGGAACGAGAGCGTGGAGTCGGTAGAAGCCATGCGGAAGCGCAAGCTCCAAGTGCACGCCATGACCCCCGAGGCCGCTGCTCAATGGGATTCAGCTGCCGACAAGATCCGGGACAAAATCCGAGGACCCGTTGTACCGGCTGAGCTCTACGACGCCGTGCAGGGGCATCTGAAGGAGTTCCGTTCAAAGACAGGCCAGCGCTGAGCTCGCGCAACTGGGCCAGACTCACAGCCTCCAAAACAGTCGCAATTTTAACAGTTCAGTCACCGCTCCAAATGATCTCTCTCAGCAGTAGCTCTTCGACATGAGCGCTGAAATCCCAACCAGAGACACGCCGTCTGTGCACGGTCCGAAGCGCTGGATCCTTGAGGGAGAAAATGCCATCGTGGTGGTTCTCCTCGGCGGGATGATGCTGCTTCCTTTGCTCGAGATTCTACTCAGACGCTTTTTCGGATCGGGCATCTCGAACGTCAGCGCCTTAGTGCAGCATCTCGCCCTGCTGGTAGGCCTTTTCGGCGGTGCTTTGGCAGCTAGAGACCAACGGCTCCTGGCACTGTCCCCGCTGTCGGGCATCCTAAAAGGTCGATGGAAATGTGCCGCTTCCATCCTCAGCCAAGGCTGCGCTGCCGGCATCAGTCTCTGGCTGGCGTTCGCAAGCCTTCAATTCATCACCGGCGAGAAGCGTTTGGCCCAGGAACTCGCTTACGGCATCCCGAAGTGGTGGATCCAGCTGGCGCTGCCCGTCGGCTTCACGCTGATCGCCGTGAGGCAACTCTGGTTCTCGGACAGCTCACTCCCAGGACGATTGGCGACTGTGGCCGTGACCTTGGGTCTGGCTAGCTTTGGAGGCTGGAGCGGGCTCCAGCCGGAAACGCTGATCACGCCCGCCCTTGTGCTGCTCGCGGCCGCCACACTGCTGGGAGCGCCGGTGTTTGCGACGCTGGGGGGGGCAGCCCTCATCCTCTTCTGGGGCCACGGGGACCAGGTCGCCATCGTAGCCAACAAGCATTATTCCCTCTCGACCAACTCCACGCTGCCCAGCATCCCCCTCTTCACACTCGCGGGATATTTCCTCGCGGAAGGCGGTGCTTCGAAACGCCTGATACGGGTCTTTTCTTCGCTTTTCGGAAGCCTCAAGGGAGGCCCAGCACTCGTCACCACACTGGTCTGCGCGTTTTTCACCTCATTCACCGGAGCGTCCGGAGTCACGATCCTGGCCCTCGGTGGGCTTCTCATGCCCGTGCTCCGATCGGCCAATTATTCGGAGCGCTCCGCGCTGGGACTGCTCACGAGCGCCGGATCCTTGGGACTTCTCTTCCCCCCATGTCTGCCCCTGATCCTCTACGTGATCGTTGCGAACACCAGCGCCCAGGCGAATCTGACACTCAAGCAAATGTTCTGGGCGGGGATCGGACCTGGAATGTTGCTGGTTGCGCTGACCGCCTGGTGGGGGATGCGAGCAGGGAGGCATGCCACGCGAGCGAACGGCTCGTTCCGTCCGCGCGAAGCTCTATCAGCGATCCTTGATGCGAAGTGGGAACTGCTGGTACCTGTGGTGGCCCTCGTGGCCCTCTTTAGTGGTTGGGCAACACCGGTCGAGGCGGCTGCGGTCACGGCGCTCTACGCTGCCTTCACCCAAATGGTGGTCCATCGGGATCTCCATCCACTTCGCGACATGCCGCGAGTGATGACAGAATGCGGCCTATTGATCGGTGGCGTGCTGTTGATCCTGGGCGTGGCCCTGGGATTCACCCACTGGCTCATCGACGCCCAAGTGCCGGATTTCCTTCTCACCTGGGTGACAGAGCGAATCCACTCAAAGCTCCTCTTCCTGCTCGCGGTGAACGCACTCCTGCTCGTGGTCGGTTGCCTGATGGATATCTTCTCGGCGATCGTAGTCGTGGTCCCGCTGCTCGCCCCGCTCGCGGTATCCTTCGGCGTGGACCCACTCCACTTCGGCGTCATCTTCCTGGCGAATATGGAGCTGGGATTTCTCACACCTCCGGTGGGCATGAACCTATTTCTATCCTCCTATCGATTCAAAAAGCCGATGGCCGAAGTCACCCGCTCTGTGCTTCCCATGCTCGTGGTGCTCGGAGCAGGAGTGCTCCTCATCACCTACATCCCCCAACTGACCCTTTGGCTGCCGCGGCTCCTCGGGCAATAGCGCCCCCCCTTCGTCGGCTGAGAACCGCACACTAACCAATGGCAACAGGCCTGCGGCGCGGTGTGGCCGCCGGGACAGGAGCAGGGGTGGGCCCCAGCTGCAGCACCTTGGCAACGACAGATTCAAGGTCTGGTAGAATGAAGTCGTGATGCACGGGCCCTACCCAGGGAGAGCGGATCAGGAGCGAAGTGCAGCCCGCAGTACGAGCCGCCTCAGCATCCTGCCACTTGTCGCTGATGACAAAGCAGCGGTCCAGATCAAGATGCCATTTAAAAGCGGCCTCAATCAAAAGACCCGGCTTCGGCTTGCGGCAAGGGCAGCGATCATTCTCGTCGTGTGTGCAGATCAGCAAATCATCCAACGGAAAAACTCGGCGCAGGATGTCGTGCATCCGATCCAGCTCTCGTCGCGGCAGAGTGCCACGGCTCACTCCTGGTTGATTGGTCGTGACGATGAGGACAAGCCCAGCCGATCTCAGCTGACGCAGAGGCTCCACCGCTTCTGGAATCACCTTAAACTCCTCGAGGGAGGAGGGAGTGATCTGATGTTTGGGGCCGACGCGAACTTCATTCAAGATGGCGTCACGCTCGATGAATACTGCGGTTTTCATACGACGGGTTTACTTCTGTAGAACAACTTAACCAGTATTCCCCGTTTCGCCACCTGGAATGCAGTTCGTGACGAAAAAGTTTCTAAAAGCCCTTGTTGGCATACCCCCTCGTAGATTCCCTGACCCACACCCTGTAAAACCACCCTGACCGCAGTGCAGAAGGGTGGCGAAGAGCTCATCGAATTTTCTCAACGATCATCTCGCGGAAACCGGGGCGGGGCGCGATGTTCCGTTTTATGACTTTCCCCTTGCCCGACACCGCGCTCGTGCCCAGAGTGCTAGTCTTTACGCCCCGGCTGGGCCGGGGCTTTTGATTTTAAGTCCAAAACGCGCGACTGTGAAAATATTCAGTGGCAATTCTAATCTGCCCTTGGCAGAGGCCATCGCAGCGGGCATCGGCATGTCTCTTGGACGATCGGCCGTCACCAAGTTTCCGGACGGGGAAACCTTCGTAAAGATCGAGGAGAACGTTCGCGGAGAGGACGTCTTCGTGGTCCAGTCCAGCAGTCCCCCGACCAATCATCATTTGATGGAAATGTTCATCATGATTGATGCTCTACGTCGGGCAAGCGCCACGCGCATCACGGCCGTAATCCCCTTCTACGGCTACGCACGGCAGGACCGCAAGGACCAACCCCGCGTGCCGATCACGGCCAAATTGGTAGCAAACCTCATCGTGGCCGCCGGCGCGAATAGAGTCCTCACGATGGACCTCCACGCCCAGCAGATCCAGGGCTTCTTCGACATCCCCGTGGATCATCTCTATGCCGCCCCGGTGATGTATTCCTACATTCGGTCGCTGAACCTGGAGAACCCCGTCGTGGTCAGCCCCGACGTCGGCGGCCTCAAAATGGCTTACGCCTACAGTCAGGCGTTGGAAACCGAGTTAGCCATCGTGGCCAAGCGTCGTAAAAGTCCAAGCGAGGTGGAGTCGACCGCGATTATTGGAGACGTCAACGGCCGGAATGTGCTGATGGTTGACGATCTCACCGAAACCGCAGGAACCTTGGCGAGCGCGGCAGAACTCCTGCGGAGGAGCGGGGCCAAAGAAATCCGTGCATGCGTGAGTCACGCCTTGCTCAACGAACAAGGAATCGAGCGATTGAAAAAATCAGGGATTGACGAATTGATAACGACTGATACCGTCGCTCGCTCGCCGATCGCCGGTGTAAAGATCACCACGTTGTCGGTCGCAGAGTTATTGGCCGAGGCTATAAAACGGATTCACAGTAATTCGTCAGTGACCTCGTTGTTTGAATTTAAGGGTGGGCGGACCAGCTAATGGCCGCCCGAAAGATTGGATACGAACGATGAAATCAGTTCCGCTTAATGCCTATACGCGCACCGGTTTACGCCGCAGTGCTGCCAAGAAACTTCGCGAAAACGGCCGTGTTCCGGCTGTGATCTATGGTCGCATTGCCCAACCCCAGATCCTGGAGTTGGACAAAAAGGAACTCGAAGGTGTGATACACCGTTCCGCGTCCGAGAATGTCTTGGTCGACCTTGCCGTCACCTCAGACACCGCACGCCCCAAGAGGTTGGCACTGGTACAGGAAGTCCAGCATCACCCTCTGACAGGAGCCGTGTTGCATGTTGATTTTCATGAAGTTGCAGAGAACGAGCTCGTGACTATTACGGTTCCGGTCGAAGCCGTCGGCGAGGCGGTCGGGGTCAAATCTGGGGGAGGAACCCTGGAGCATGTTCTCTTCAAGCTCAAAGTCCGGGCTTTGCCGAAAGATTTGCCCGAAGTGGTTTTGGTGGACGTCTCCGCCCTCGAGGTAGGCAAGTCGATCCACCTCGGTGAAATCGTTGTTCCTCCTGGCGTTGAGTTGTTGGGAGATAAGAAACTGCCCGTGTTGGCAGTCGCCGCTCCGATCACTGAGGCCCAGGAAGAAACCACCGCGGCGGCAGGCGCCCCTGCAGGCGAAGTCGAGATGATCAAAGAGAAGAAGGAAGACGGCGCTCCTGCTGCTGGAGACAAAGCGGCTGGAGACAAGAAAGCCGCCGACAAGAAGCCGGCAGAGAAGAAGAAGTAAATTTTCTCCCCATAGGGGTCCCGCAGGCCGGTGGAAGCTACCTACCTTATCGCTGGCCTGGGAAACCCGGGGAAAGATTACGAGAAAACTCGGCACAATGCCGGTTTCCTCGTGGTGGACGAACTGGTTCGACATCGGAAAGCCAGCTGGAAAGACGAGTCACGGTTCAAGGCCCGTTTGGCCCGTTGGCGCGAGGGTGAGAAAACCCTGCTGGTGTGCCAGCCTCAGACCTACATGAACGCCAGTGGCGAGAGTGTGGGCGAGATGGCCCGGTTCTATCGAGTTCCGCTCGGGAACTTGATGCTGATTGTTGATGATGCGGATCTCCCCTTGGGGCAGGTTCGCATGCGATCGGCTGGGAGCAGCGGTGGCCACCATGGGCTGGAATCGGTAGAGAGCCATGTGGGTAGCCGGGAATATGCTAGGCTGCGCGTGGGGATCGGCCGAACGGATGAGGGTCGCCGAGACATTGCTGGTCATGTGCTCGGTCGGTTCAGCCGTGAAGAAGAACTTTTGTTTCGGCGGGTCGCCGAGAGATGCCGTCTGCAGCTGGACTGCTGGCTGGCCGAAGGGATCGCGAAAGCGATGAGTCTATTTAACGGCGCTATCGCGCCCGAACAAAGAAAAGGCAACTGAGTGAAAAAGTACGAAGGATTGTTCATCCTGAACACCGCCGGTAAAGAAGAAGGGGTCAAAGAAGCGATCGACAAGATCACTGCAGAGTTCACCGAGGCAGGGGCCAAGGTTGAAACCGTCCAGAAGATGGACAAGAAGAGCTTTGTGCGGGTCGCTTCCAAAAAACACACCTCAGGGTTCTACGTGAACATGATTTTTGAGGCCAAGCCCGAATCCATCACTATCCTGCTCAAGCGTTTTTCGCTGAACGAGGAAGTGTTCCGTGTGCTGTTCTCGATCCTCCCTCCGGCCGCTCCCGCCAAACTGGCGGTTGCCTAACGAGACTCCCGATCTCACCCACACCATGGCCAGCTTCAATCGAGTCATCCTTGCGGGCAATCTAACGCGTGACCCTGAGTTGCGTTACATGCCGAAGGGTACCGCTGTTGCTAAGATTGGTCTGGCAGTGAACCGGAGTTGGAAGACAGAGACGGGCGAAACCCGTGAAGAAGTCACTTTTGTAGATGTGGAGGCCTTCGGTCGTCAGGCTGAGGTCATCTCCCAGTATATGAAAAAGGGGCGACCTCTCCTGGTGGAGGGCCGCCTCAAGCTCGATCAATGGGAGGACAAAACCACCCATCAGAAGCAGAGCAAGCTCAAGGTGGTTTTGGAATCGTTTACGTTCCTGGACAGCGGCCGCAATGCCGACGCCTCCGGTGGGGCCTCAGAGCCCAGGATCCAACGCTCCACGACTCCTGCAGCCGCCGCCGCGAACCCGGTGGCTTCCTCGCCTGAATCCGAAGGGCCAGGCCCCGAGGAAGATGACGTTCCTTTTTGACGACCGAGACCTATCCCGAAGAAAATAAGAGATTCCTATGGCTAAAGTTGATGTGATTCTGATCGAAAATGTGGTAGGCCTTGGTGCCGAATCCGACCAGGTGAAGGTGGCGGCCGGCTACGCGCGCAATTTTCTCCTGCCCAATCGTCTAGCTATCTCCATGACCGGTGCGAATAAGCGCCGTCTTGAGGTGCTACGCCAGCGTCGAGCCGAGCGTGAAGCGCACGAGTTCAACGCGATGTCCGAACTCTCCAAGAGCCTGTCGAAGCTTACTGCTACGATCAGCATGAAAACGGGTGAGGACGGCAAGATGTTCGGCTCGGTAACTGCGGGCACCATCGCCGACCAACTAAAAACACAGTTCGATATCGCTCTGGACAAGAAGAAGATCCACCTTACCGAGCCTATTCGTTCGTTGGGTGACCACGAGGTTGAGCTCCGGCTCCACGCCGACGTCAAGACGACCATGAAGGTCAAAGTCCAAAGCTCCAATCCGCCGCCACCTGTTCCCGAGGTCGATGAGAAGGCAAAAGACGGTGCCGATCGCAAAAGCGAGAAACGCGGCGGTCGTCGCACCACCGACGCAAAGGCCTAAGCTTTATTAGTTATTTCACTCTCGAGAAACGGGCTGACGATCCTTCGTCAGCCCGTTCTTTTTTAACATTTAACTTAAGAAACATTCCTTTCATCCGATTTCATATTCAGACCGGGATGGGACGAAAAGAACTCTGGTGGTTCAGAGAACCTGAACCGACACCCGCAGTTCAAACGAATCGGAGCCTTAGATCGGTGGCCTGCCAGAGCGGTTCCTAGGGATGGCCCATCCTCGAGCCAAGCCCCTTTGCGTGGGTGGATCCCCTGTCGGTTCCGCCCCCCCTCTCCCCCTAGGGACCACGGGGAGATCCCCCACGCAGCAACTCGGCCCCCACTGCTCCGCCCCCCCATTGGAGCAGTTGGGGGCCGTCTTTTCTCTGGTCAACCGACAACCTGTTCTGACATCGTCACTTCGGCAGCCATCACTCCAAGCGTTATCGAATGTGGACCTTTATTGCTAGGCGGCTCCTGTACCTTATCCCGCTCCTGATCGGGGTCTCGCTGCTTACGTTTCTGCTCATGTCACTGACGCCGGGCGATTATTTCAGTGAACTGGAGCAAAACCCACAGATCTCGCCGGCAACCCTTGCACAACTACGAGCCAAGGCACATCTGGACAAGCCATGGTATGTGCGCTACGGCTACTGGCTAGCGAATGCTGCGCGACTTGACTTCGGTTACTCGATCGCCAACAAACGCCCCGCCTCCGAACTGATTTTTGAACGTCTGTGGAACACCTGCCTGCTGTCGATGGCAGCGATCGTTCTGGCGTGGGGAGTCGCCATCCCGCTTGGCATCTGGGCGGCGGTGAAGAAGGACGGTTGGGCCGACCGTTCGTGCTCACTCATCGCCTTTGTGGGGCTTTCAATTCCAGAAGTGCTCCTCGCGTTGCTCGCATTAATGTTCGCCGCCTCAACGGGCTGGTTCCCGATTGGGGGGACCCAGAGCAGTGATTACTTTCTGATGACACAAGGGCAGGTCCTGATAGATCGTCTCCACCACCTCATACTCCCAACCGCAGTGCTCGCAGCCAGTGAACTCGCCGGCATCATGCGCCAAATGCGTTCGAATCTGCTAGATACCCTGCGGGCTGAGTTCGTGACTACGGCCAGAGCCAAAGGGCTCCGGGAGGGGAGCGTGATCTACCGGCATGCGCTGAGGAACGCCATTAACCCTCTCCTGACCATGTTCGGCTACTCCCTGGCGAGTCTTCTAAGCGGTGCTTTTATCGTGGAGAATGTGATGGCATGGCCTGGGCTCGGACGTCTCACGATGGAGTCGCTGACCAAAAAGGACCCCGAGATCGTCGTCGCCAGTGTGGTCATGGCGACGGCGCTGCTGGTGGTCGGCAATCTGATCGCGGATCTTCTGCTCGCGTGGAGCGACCCTCGAATTCGAGTAAAATGACCGAAACACAACCCAATACACCCGAGCGGCAACCCTCCGCTCCTCGCGGGCCGTGGCGGCTCTTCTGGGAACGTCTTCGTCGGAAGAAACTGGCCATGGCCGGAGCATGGATTCTCCTGGCCCTTTATTCCGTTTCGCTATTGGCCGGGTTTGTCGCTCCCTATAAGTACGATCGAATCGACAAGGAGCGGTCCTTCCACCCTCCGACGCGACTCACGCTCCAAGGAGGTCTCCCGGCAGTCTATCGCTACGAGAAATTCGGAGAACCCGCTTCGTACGCCATCGCGGAGGGTCCTAAAGTCCGATTACGATTTTGGGTTCAAGGTGAGTCCTATACGCTTCTGGGATTCCTTCCGTGCTCCACTCACCTTTTCGGAGCCTCCGACTCACAAACTCCTCTCTTCCTGCTGGGAGCCGACCAGTTCGGACGGGACATTTTCTCACGACTTCTCTACGGATCTCAGATCTCCCTCTCTATCGGCCTCATCGGGATCACCCTCTCTCTGAGTTTAGGGATGTTGATTGGTGGGTTTGCGGGATACGTAGGCGGTTCTTCAGATTTCGTGCTCATGCGTCTCTGCGAGCTGATCATGTCAATACCTGGCCTCTACCTGATCATGGCTCTGCGGTCCGTTTTCCCAGCCTCTATAAGTTCCACCACGATGTACTTGGTCATCGTTGCTATCTTGAGCTTCATCCGCTGGGCAAGCTCGGCTCGGGTAATTCGAGGCATGACCCTCTCCCTTCGCGAGCGACAGTTCGTCCTAGCAGCACGGGCACTGGGGCAAAGCCGGCTGCAGATTGTTCTGAAGCATATTCTCCCAAGCACCTTCTCGTATGTTATTGTGGCCGCCACCCTCAGCGTGCCCTATTACATCCTTGGAGAGGTGGTGATGAGCTATCTGAATGTAGGAATCCAGGAGCCGGAGGCCAGCTGGGGCCTCATGCTGAATGCGGCCCAGAACCATCAGTACGTACAGGACTATCCCTGGCTCCTTGCGCCAGGGGGAGCGATCTTCCTGACGGTTCTCGCTTTCAACTTCCTGGGTGATGGGCTAAGAGACGCTGCCGATGCGAAGAGCAGTTGACGAACTCGAACCAACACCCATGTCTCCCACCCCAGATTCCAATACCAACTTCTCCTCAGCCCCGCTGCTGGAAGTGTGTGGGCTTCAATTGGATTTCCTCAAGGACGGCCAGGCGCTGAGAGCCGTAGATGATGTCTCCTTCGAGTTGAAAGCGGGCGAATCCATCTGCCTTGTGGGGGAGAGCGGCTGTGGCAAGAGCGTCACAGCGCTTTCGGTAGCACGCCTAGTGCCTAGCCCCCCCGCGCGATACGTCGGGGGACAGATCCGGGTCAACGGCAAGAACGTGTTTGAGATGTCGCCCAAGGAACTGCAACAGATCCGCGGCGGCGTCGTCAGCTATATCTTTCAAGAGCCTGGAGCCTCGCTAAACCCAGTGTTCCGCGTCGGGGATCAGATCTTGGAATCCCTCAAACTCCATCGCCCTGCTTCGGCAACCAGGGAGGAAGTAGTGCAGCTATTAAAGTTGGTCGGCATTCCGGCCCCCGAAGCGCGAATTCACGACTATCCGCATCAGCTGTCGGGAGGCATGCAGCAGCGCATCATGATCGCGATGGCCTTGGCGAGCCATCCGCGCCTGCTCATTGCTGACGAGCCGACCACCGCTCTCGATGTAACCATCCAAGCGCAGATCATCGAACTTCTTAAGGATCTGCGGCAGCGGATCGGGATGAGCCTGCTGCTGATCACTCATAATTTTGGAATCGTAGGCGATCTAGCGGATCGTGTCGTGGTGATGTACGCCGGTCAAATCGTTGAACTGGCTGCTTCGGCAACCCTCTTGGCCCGCCCCCTCCACCCTTATACCCGCGCCTTGATGAACTCGGTCCCCAAGCTTGGGGGCGAGTCCGATCGCCTGACGGCGATACCGGGTAATGTGCCCAATCTAGGCAGCTTTCCCAAAGGTTGCCGCTTTCACCCACGCTGCCCCAAAGCCCGGGCCGAATGTTCCGAATCCGTGCCCGAGCTTCGGGAGGTTGAGCCTGGACACTGGGTGCGCTGCCCTTTCTGGATGTCATGAAACTGCTCGAAGTTCGCGATCTGAAGGTTCATTTCCCCATTCGGCAAGGGCTCTTCAGCCTGGTACGCCAGCACGTGAAGGCCGTCGACGGCGTCTCCCTTCAGGTGGAGGCTGGCGAGACGGTAGGCTTGGTGGGGGAGAGCGGGTGCGGGAAAACCACCCTGGGACGGGCGATCATCAGACTGCTGGAACCTACTCACGGCCACATCGTTTTCGATGGGCAAGATATCACCCATCTTGAGGGAGAGGAATTGCGCCGCAAACGTCGTCAATTCCAGATGATCTTCCAGGATCCCTACGGATCGCTCAACCCCCGCATGACCGTGGGAGAAATCATCGGTGAAGCGATTGACATTCATCGCTTGGCGGCCAGCGCGTCGGCACGTCAAGAAAGGATTGAACAATTGCTCAAGCAAGTGGGCCTCGACCCAGCGCACGCCATGCGTTACCCGCATGAGTTCAGTGGAGGCCAGCGCCAACGCATCGGAATCGCACGTGCGCTGGCAGTGGAACCGCGACTGATCGTTTGCGATGAACCGGTCAGCGCTCTCGATGTCTCGGTGCAAGCCCAGGTCATCAATCTGCTTCAGGATCTGCAGCGCCAACTCGGAATGGCCTACCTATTCGTTGCCCACGATCTGGCGGTAGTAGAACATATCAGCCAGCGCGTGCTGGTCATGTATCTAGGGCGCGTGGTGGAAGGGGGGCCTTCCAAGAGTTTGATCCGTGATCCCCAGCATCCCTACACGCAAGCCTTGATCTCTGCCGTGCCCGAAGTGGACCCGGCATCCAAGAAAAGGCGGATCATCCTCACCGGCGACGTGCCATCCCCCATTCAGCCGCCGTCCGGTTGTCCCTTCCATCCCCGGTGCCCCGTGGCAGTCTCCCGGTGCTCCCAAGAGGTGCCTCCGCTCAGAGAAACCTCCCCCGGCCATTGGACCGCTTGCCACTTGGTGCCGGCGTTAGAAACGCCCCAGAGCTAAGTCCTACTTCCACTCCAATTCGAAGATGGCCTCGATCTCGACGGCGATATTTCCCGGGAGTGAGCCCATACCGACAGCGCTGCGAGCTCCGATTCCGTTTTCTCGGCCCCACACCTCCGCAAAAAGCTCACTGCATCCATTGATCACTGCCGGATGCTCAAGAAAGTCCGGAGTGGAATTGACCATTCCCAGAACCTTCACCAATCGCTTCACGCGCTCCAATGAGCCCAACTGCGAGCGGAGAGTCGCCAAAATGGCCAACCCAACCTGACGGGCCGCCGCCTTGCCCTGCTCCAGTGAGAGATCCGCGCCTACCCGACCCGTGATCAGCGTCTTGTCAGGACGAAGCGGTCCGTGTCCCGAAACATAGGCCATATTGCCAGCGATCACCAAAGGCTTGTAGACGGCGATCGGCCTGGGGGCAGGCGGCAGTTCCAAATTCAATTCAACAATGCGTGTCTCAGGATTCATGCGCGCATCATCACCTCTCCGCCCACAGCCTAGGCAAGCGAATTAATACTTCGCGACACTGTGATCAATCTCATCCGACCACGCAGCAATTCCACCTTTGACGCTCTTGGCGTATTTGAATCCCTGCTCCTTGAGGAACTTGACGGCCTTCATGGAACGAATGCCGCTCTTGCAATGCACATAAAGGGTCTGGTTGGGATCAAGTTCGGTAAACCGCTGTGGCAGATTCCCCAGAGGGAACAGCGTCACACCCTCGACGTGGCAGATTTGCCATTCGTCGGAATCGCGCACATCGATCACCCGGATGCCAAGCGAAACGTCGCTCAACGCCTTCTTCATGTCCTGCACAGACACCTCATCGGGGTTTACCGCCGGATTCACTGGTTCAGCTGGAATGCCACAGAACTGCTCGTAGTCGATGAGTTGGGTGATCGACGGATGATCGCCGCAGAGCGGACACTTCGGATCCCGCCGGAGCTTAAGCTCTCGAAACTTCATATCCAGGGCGTTGAAGAGGAGCAAACGGCCGATCAGTGAATTGCCCTTGCCGAGAGCCAACTTCAGGATCTCGGTCGACTGAATGCAACCAATGATACCGGGAAGCACGCCCAGAACACCGCCCTCGGCGCAGCTCGGAACCATCCCAGGAGGCGGGGGCTCTGGATACAAACAACGATAGCATGGCCCCCCGAGGTGAGGCGCGAAGACGCTGGCCTGCCCCTCGAAACGGAAGATGGATCCATAGACGTTTGCTTTCTTCAGTAGGACACACGCGTCATTGGTCAGGTAGCGGGTGGGGAAGTTGTCCGTGCCATCCACCACAATGTCATACTGAGCAATGATCTCCAGGGCATTTTCGCTACTCAGCCTGGTGTTGTGGATAACGACCTCCACGCCCGGATTCAGCCCAGCGATGGTTTCTTTGGCTGACTCCGCTTTGGAACGTCCAACATCGGCTGTGCTATGCAAGATTTGCCGTTGAAGATTCGAAAAGTCGACCGTGTCGAAATCCACGATCCCGATCTTCCCGATGCCGGCCGCAGCCAGATACATCGCGATGGGCGAACCTAGGCCGCCCGCCCCCACGCAGAGCACACTGGTGGAACAGATCTTCTTCTGGCCCGCCATCCCAACTTCGGGAAGGATCAGGTGCCGTGAATACCGACGAATCTCATCATTGCTCAATTGCATAAAGCAGAAACCGTGACCATACGGGCCAGGAGCAATAAATCAAGCCATCTGCACGTATAGATCGGGCCCTGCGACCCGAACTCACGACACCCAAAAGAAAGAGGCCCGAGACTTTCGCCTCGGGCCTCCATAAAACCATCTCCGGTCCGCGCAGAAACGCTTAGTAGGTCGCGCTCAGGACGTGGTTGGTCTCTGTACCCACGTTGATGCAGGCCACAGGCACATCCACAGCCCCGACGGTGTAGCCAGCGCCAGCACCCGCAGGGCACGTGGGCTTAGCCTTGATGTAGAGATCAGATCCGAACAGCTGAGCATCCGTGGGAGTAGCGGTTCCCAGCTGCTTATTCTCCAGCGCCCAGGTCGCTTTGGCACCCTGGATCTGACGCATATTGTTAACACAGGAACTCGCCTGACTCGCCTTACGCGCTTTCACAAAGTTAGGAACCGCGATGGCCGCCAGCATACCGATGATGGCCACAACGATCATGATTTCTACCAGGGTGAAGCCTGCCTTCCGTGATACAGTATTCAGTTTCATAACAACTCTTTCTTCCTACTCATATGCACGGCGTGAACTCCAAGAAAGGCGGGTTAAAACAGACCGGTTCACATCACTTATTGCCTTCCAAGAACCGCAGCACATCTCAGAGAAAGCAGCACACGTACCAAGCGGTATAAACTGCCACAACACCCACAAAACAGCTGTTTTTAAACCCCAACACTCGCCAACCTGTCTCGGAGTCAGACAGAGTGAGTTACCGGGGTTGATCTGCAATAGGACAGGCAGCGCACTGGAATCGAGGGATATCTCTGACCCATCATCCTAGAAACCGCGTGGGATGGAACGACAAAAAGAAAGAGCCCGGGCGGATGCCCGGGCTCTGCGGGGGAAAACCGTGAGTTTAGTAGGTCGCACTCAGAACATGGTTCGTCTCCGTACCCACGTTGATGCAGGCCACAGGCACATCCACAGCCCCGACGGTGTAGCCAGCACCAGCACCCGCAGGGCACTCAGGCTTCGCCTTGATATAAAGATCGGATCCAAACAGCTGTGCATCCGTGGGGGTCGCGGTCCCCAGCTGCTTGTTTTCCAGCGCCCAGGTCGCTTTGGCACCCTGGATCTGACGCATATTGTTGACACAGGAACTCGCCTGACTCGCCTTACGCGCTTTCACAAAGTTAGGAACCGCAATGGCCGCCAACATACCGATGATGGCCACAACGATCATGATTTCTACCAGGGTGAAACCAGCCTTCCGTGATACAGTATTCAGTTTCATAACAACTTTTTCTTCCTGCTCTGATGCGCAACGTGAACTCCAAGGAAGGCAGTTATTACCAGAGCGGTTCACTTCACTTATTGCCTCCCGAGAATCGCAGCACCAACAGACTCCAGCAACCAGGATGCCAAATCAAAACATCGCTCAAACCCCAGTATAGCAGCTATTTCAAGGGAGAAAACGTCATCTCGGTGTATCGGCTTGAGACAGCCCACATGGAAACCTGGGCACCGGAGATCAATCCTTCACAGGGCCTTCCCCCGTAGCACGGCCAAAGCACTCCAGCTCCCTCAAAAAACCAGCCCGGCTTGAACCTAGCTCAAGCGGGGGCCGATTCACGTCGGAGGGTCTTCAGTATGAGGATTGCCAACTCCAGAGCATCCGCACCTTGCTCATTACTCAGGAAGGTTGCAGTGACCACACGCCTAGCAGAAGTGAGGATAAAGGTGGTCGACGAACGAAACTCTCCCTTCGCTGGCTCGGCGCGAGCATATCGAGAGTCCGTAAACGTGGCATAGACGCCCAGAGCATGTGGTGAACTAAATGAGAGGCTTTGAACCCGTTGCTCTCGAGAATCAAGTGCCTGCCGCCGTGAAGTGGCCACCAGGATTTGCTCCAACTCTGCTAGGCTTTCTACACTTGTTAAAGTACTCGGCATGACCGAGACCATGAGAATCGCGGTTCCCTCCGTGCTCACCATTCGCACTGTATCCACGATCGCGCCGGGAGAAATCTGGGTGTCTACCTTCCAGCCAGGAGGCAATTCGATTAAGAACTGGTCACCTCCCGTGACCTGAAAGGATTGCTTCTTTAACTCAGCCCCCGTTACCGACGCCGAGAGCAAGAGACAATAGGAAATCAGGCCGCAGAGTTGGAACAATGGCTTCATGTCATCAGGTGCCTTCCCGCTCTAGGCGGAAACGGATTACCTGAGGATATGATCGACCGCCTGAGGAAGACCTTCAGCCGTAAATGCGTTTCGTAATCGCTCACCTGCAGAACGAAGAACCTCACGCCCATAGCCCGTGTGCACGAGAATGGATTCCCTCACGCCGGCATTCCAACCGCATTCGAGATCGATGAGTTTATCCCCAATCATGAAGCTCGCAGCCAGATCTAGGCCGAACTCCTCCTGGGCTTGGTAAAGAAACTTTGGTGAAGGCTTCCGCCCCTCGCTGGGCTGATCGGGCGCCTCAGGCGCGACATAGATGCGGGCGAAGTGAACATCATGTGGCGAGAGGAGAGATGCCATATGTGCATGCACCTTTTCGACATCACCCATAGTGAAGTATCCCCTCCCTACCCCCGACTGATTGGTGACCATGATCAGCTTGAAACCGGAGTGGGTCAGCCGCTGAAGCGCCTCGATGGCTCCAGGGAAAAAGGATACCTCCTCAGGTCGATGCAGATAGTTGCGCTCCTCGATAAGAGTGCCGTCGCGATCCAAAAACACCGCCCTCGGACTCATGCGCCACCCACAGCCTCGACCGCCTCGCGTATCAGCTCCTTAAACGCCTCAATTCCCTGATCGAAACCCGCCGCGATCGGAAGCACCTGGGTTTTGGTCACCTTGCGCTTAAACTGCTTGAGGTTGGCCTCGGACACTGACTCGTCCATCTTGTTGGCCACCACGCAGCGAGGCTTCTGGAGCAGGGCAGGATCATAGAGCTCCAGTTCGTGGAGCAATTGGCGATAGTCGTCCCAGGGCTTGCGGCCATCGATGCCGGCCATATCCACAAGCAGCACCAGCACCTTGCAGCGCTGGATGTGCCGGAGGAAGGCATGACCAAGGCCGACATTGTTGTGAGCCCCCTCAATAAGCCCGGGAACATCACACACCGCAAGCCGACGATAATCCTTGGGGTATTCCACGATGCCGATCTGGGGAGTCAGCGTGGTGAATGGGTAGGCGGCGATCTTGGGCCTCGCATGAGAGATCGCCGTAAGGAGGGTAGACTTCCCTGCGTTGGGATATCCCACCAGACCAACCTCAGCAATCAGCCGCAGCTCCAACAGAAAATCGCCTTCTTCGCCGGGCTCGCCTGGCTGTGCGAATCGGGGAGACTGGCGCCTCGAGGTGGCAAAGTTTCGATTGCCGAGGCCTCCGCGCCCCCCCTGACAGAGCACGAATTGCTGACCGTCTTGGGTCAAATCTGCGACCAGCTCGCCTTTGTCTCGTTGTCGGACCTCCTCCGATGACTTTTCCGGCTCTTCATCGGCTAGGTTCAACTCGTAGGCCATCTCGACTCCGCTGCGACGAAAGACCGGTCGTATGCCGGCGGAAACCGGCAAAATGCCAGCAGGCGGAGGCACGGGCTCACCATCCTCCAACTCTTCCAACTCCTCTTCGTCCTGGCCGACCGTTAGCCCTGGGATCACTTTGGGTGTTAAACGATACACCAACGTCCCACAGGGCACTTTAATCAGCAAATCCTTACCCCCGGGTCCGTCCATGCCCTTGCCCAGACCACAATGCCCTTCCTCGGCGATCAGGCGTGGAATGTAAAACTGCTGAACCAGATTATTTAAATCGTGGTCCGCCTGCAGAATGACACTTCCCCCGTTTCCGCCATTGCCGCCGCTCGGCCCCCCTTTGGGTCTATAGGCTTCCCGATGAAACGCAACGCAACCCTTCCCGCCATGCCCCGCGCGGGAATACACCTTTATTTCATCGATGAACATAGGACGTTTCTGACCGTGAGCTGACCAAGCCTTCCCAAAAAGAAAAAAGGCGAGGTAAGTGACCTCGCCATGAAAAAGCTGAAGCGTTAAGCACTAGTTGCTGGCCGGAGCCGCTTCGGGGACGATGTTCACGCGGCGACTGCCTTGGTCGAACTTGACTCGCCCTGTCTCCAGAGCGAACAAGGTCCAATCACGGCCTGTTCCCACGTTCATACCTGCCACAAACTTACTTCCGCGCTGGCGAACAATAATGCTACCAGCTGTAATAAGTTCACCGCCGAAGCGCTTGACCCCAAGTCGCTTGCTGGCGCTGTCGCGTCCGTTCCGAACGCTTCCTTGACCCTTCTTATGTGCCATATATTTCGTGTGGCATCCATGGGCGCACCCCTTCCGGGTGGCTCGGAGGCCTGAAAAGTTGACTACGCTTTGATTTCTTTGATCCGAATGACGGTGAGCTCCTGGCGGTGTCCCACCATACGATGATAGCCCTTCCGTCGACGCATCTTGAAGGCGAGCTTCTTCTCGCCTCGCTTGTGCTCAACAACATCAGCAATGACGCTGGCGTTGGTCACTGTGGGCGAACCCACCTTGAGCGATCCATCCAAACTTACGAGCAGGACCCTATCAAATGTGACAGGACTACCGGCTTCCACAGGCAGACGCTCGATTTCGAGCTTGTCACCCGTAGCAACCCGATACTGCTTTCCACCGGTTTCTAAGACTGCGTACATAGATTTATGTTTCCCCCCTTCGAAAGGGGAGGGCAAAGATTCCAAAAGGAAGCTCCGGTGTCAATGGGACAATCAAAAAAATGTGAAATTGGCTTCTGAGTTTGATCTGGAGGCCCCTCTACGGTTACAAGGATACTGGCTGTGGCGGAAAACCAGCCGCCGAAGAGGAATGCCTGTTCGGAAGTAAAACCGCATGCAGCACCCTGGATCATTCACTGACTATGCCGAGCGCCTCTATGCTTTCATGGAGGCCTCCGTCCTGGTCGATGGCGCAACGCCGGCCTCCACAACTCGGCCCTCTCCGTCGTTCGAGGAGCTTGCGACTCAGCTCTTCTCTCTCCAAATCGCCCACAATCCCAGCTACGCCACCTTTTGCCGCGGCCGACTGAAGGGCGGGCAGGTTCCCGAGACCTGGCGGCAGATCCCCGCGATGCCCACTGCAGGGTTTAAAGAATTGGAGCTAAGCTGCCTCCCAACCGCCCAACGCACGCATGTCTTTCACTCCAGCGGGACGACGCAGGATCGTCCTAGCCGCCACTTCCACTCGACTGAATCCCTGCAGATCTACGAACGGTCCCTGCTCGCGTGGTCACAGCCCCATCTCGCCCCTGACTCGCGCGCCCGCGCAACCGAGCCTAGACCCCTGATCCTAAACCTCACGCCCACTGCAGAGGCCGTCCCACAGAGCTCTCTCGTTCACATGCTGAAAGTGCTCGCCTGGCACTTCGCCCCGGAGAGCGAGCACTTTTTAGGTCAAGTGGACCCCCAGGGAGGTTGGAGCCTGAACGTCGAATCGTTTCTCACCCCGGTTCAGCGGAATGCGTCACCCACCCGCCCGGTTTGGGTCCTTGGCACGGCTTTTAACTTCGTGCACTTGCTCGACAACCTGGAAGCCCTCCGAACTCGTGTCGATCTTCCGCCGGGGTCTAGAGTTATGGAAACCGGGGGCTACAAAGGCCGATCCAGGAGACTTGAGAAGGAAGCCTTGCACACCTGGATCTCCGAAAAGCTGGGCGTGTCCAGAGATCACATCCTCTGCGAGTATGGAATGAGCGAACTGAGCTCCCAGGCCTATGACTCGGTGATCCCCTGCCCCGGCACCAAGGCGGCTAGTTCCTCACGCCGTTTCCGTTTTCCTCCCTGGGCTCGGGCTTTGATCCTCTCCCCCGAAACGGGTCTGGAGGTCGGCGACGGAGAAATCGGTTTGATCCGAATCGTGGATCTGGCGAACGCCTTCTCGGTTATGGCTGTGCAGACCGAAGATCTTGGCCGACGGAGAGGCGACGGCTTCGAACTCCTCGGGCGCGCTGAGCAGGCCGAACCCCGGGGCTGCTCACTCCAGTCGACCGAACTCGCCCAGTCGTCTCAGTCACCCGGTTCACCACCGCAAGCGGACCATCCAAACTCAAACCTGCGATGAACCGTCCCCTCCCAAACTACTTTCTTGCTGACCTCCCACCCGACGCAGTCTTGGTCCCTAGGATGGTGGTGGAAGCCTGTCAAAGTCTGAGACGAAATCGACAGCAGTTCCTGGCCACGAAAACCACATCTTCGATTGTTCAACTCCTGGCAGATCTCGCGGAATTGTGGAGGCAACCTGACTACCCTTTCCGACAGCGAGCGCTCCGGGAAGGGCCTGCCGAGACCGGTTTCTCGGCAGCCACCTTGGAAGCGGGGTTGGACGGATTCTTTCGAAACCTGACCGTGGAGAACCTTCACACGCTGATCCAGCAAGACCTCGGCTCGCTGCAGCGACTTGACGGCTTCTCCCAGAGCCATTCGGAGATTCAAGAGCGGCGCTCCGCCTGGGCACGAGGGCCCGAACTGATTGCGCATGTGGCGGCCGGCAATCTACCCAACCCGGCGCTGACCAGCCTGACCTTAGGGCTGCTCACCCGATCCGCGCAGTTCATGAAGTGCGCCCGTGGTGGCACGCTCATTCCACGCCTCTTTGCACATTCACTCTACGAGGCCGAACCTAAGCTCGCTGCATGCCTAGAGATCGCACACTGGCCAGGAGGAAGCGAATCCCTCGAGGAAGCGCTCTTCAGTGAAGCCACTCTGATCACCGCAACGGGCAGCGACGAAACCTTGGAGACTCTCCGACATCGTATCCCGAAGGGAGCGCGCCTGATGAGTCACGGGCACCGTGTCAGCTTCGGTTACATCACCTCTGAGGCTCTCAACGGCCTGGGATGGAAGCGGCTCGTTCAGAAGGCGGCAGCCGACGTGGCTGCCTGGGATCAGCAGGGCTGCCTCTCACCTCATGTTCTCTATGTGGAACCCCGAGGAGCCATTCGCCCCGAGCAGTTTGCCGAACTGCTGGCGACCGAACTGCAGCGTCGCGAGGAACAGTTGCCTCGCGGCGGCCTGTCCGTGGAGGAGTCTGCCGCAATCACCTCGCGACGGGCCTTCTACGAGGTGCGTGCGGCTCATTCCCCAGAGACCCGGATCTGGTGCAGTCCTCAGTCCACCGCTTGGACAGTGGTCTATGAAACGGACCCGCTCTTTCAGCCCTCGTGCTTGAACCGTTTTATCCACGTCAAGGCCGTCAAAGATCCCTCGGAGGCTCTGCGCTATGCCGAGTCGGCTCGAGGAAAAGTCAGCACGGTCGGCCTTGGTGTCCCCCCTGAGCAGGCGGCCTCATTGGCGCAGCAGTTCGCACGCTGGGGAGTGACACGCCTTTGCTCACTCGGACAAATGCAGAACCCTCCGCTGACGTGGCGTCACGACGGCAGGCCTGCGCTGGGAGACCTCGTGGAGTGGACGGACTGGGAACAATCATGAAACTGGAGTTACGAAAGACCTTTCAATTTGAGGCCGCCCATCGGCTACCACATCTGCCCGAGGGCCATAAATGCTATCGCCTTCACGGGCACAGCTTTCAAGTGGAGGTGGTGGTAGAGGGCGACTGTGACCCCAAGCTCGGGTGGGTCATGGACTATGCAGACATTTCCACCGCCTTCAAACCGCTTTGGAACCAATTGGATCACTACTATCTCAATGAGGTTCCTGGATTGGAAAACCCCACCAGTGAGAACATCGCGGCCTGGATCTGGACCCATCTCAAACCAGGGCTGCCCCTGCTCAAGGAAATCGTCGTGGCCGAAACCTGTACGGCTCGCTGCGTTTGCAGAGGCTAGCAGCAAACACCGCCTCCACACGACCCTGGGCTGTTGTGAAAGCAGACACCTTGGTTGCTATTGCATTTTCCACGCAGCTCGCCCAGTCTCTCTGCCGTGAGACAACCGCTTGCGCTCCTCTTGTTTGACCGCCTCCTCCCCGGCAGCCAGCTGGTGAACCGGATGCAGGACAAGGGCTACCGCGTCATTACCGTTGCGGCACCAGACCAACTCATCGATGCCTGTCGGAGAGACAAACCCATCCTCCTCATTGCAGACGTTCCCGAGCGGAGCGACGGAGTTTGCGCGGCTCTAACCCTTTTGCACCAGACTCCCGACACGAGCCACGTGCCGGTGATCGCCGTGATCCCTTCGGACTCACCCGACACAGAGCAAGCCGCTCGCAAGACCGGAGCGAAATTGGTTGTCCAAGACTCCGTCGTCCTCGCGCATCTTGAGCAGTTTTTAGAACAAGCTCTCCAGCTGGATTAACCTCAACGCCAGTTGCGCCCAGAACTCCCTCAATTCAAACCTTCGCCATACCATGCAATCTCAACTTCCTGTTGTTAAGCTGAGTCAGGGCATCCATGTGATGCATCTCTTCTACCGAATTGATCGGGTCGCCTGGGCCCACCTCTCGTCTGGGGAATCGGAGAAAGCGCGTCTCGGCCTCGAGAAGTTGTGTGCAGAGAACGCAGCCGCCTCACATCCACGAATCTCCCTATTTGCCAACGTAGGTGGGAAAGCAGACATCGCGGTCATGATGCTCGCCGATGAACTAGGGAAGCTTGGACAATTGCATCGTGACATCGAAAAGACCTTCCCTCCAGGCACGCTCGAAACCGTTTACAGCTATCTCTCGGTCACCGAACTGAGCGAATACACCTCGACCGAGGAAGACTATCGTCGGCAACTCGAACGAGAAGGTCTGAAACCTGACACCGAGGAGTTCAACAAAAAGCTTGAGGAGCAAAAAACGCGCATTGCGGAGTACTCCCATTATCGCCTCTATCCTGAGCTCCCAGATTGGGAGATCATGTGCTTCTATCCGATGAACAAAAAGCGGGAAGGTGCCGACAACTGGTACGTTCTCGAGTCCTCCGCCAGAAAGCAATTGATGGGAGGCCACGCACGGGTCGGGCGCAAGTACGCGGGCAAAATCAGCCAACTGATCACAGGTTCCACGGGCCTGGACGATTGGGAGTGGGGAGTGACGCTCGTGGCGCATCAGCTCGATGCGATCAAAGACATCGTTTACGAGATGCGCTTTGATGATGTCAGCGCGCGGTATGGCGAGTTCGGTGAGTTCTACATCAATCTCCGAGCCACCCCCGCTTCACTCTGGCAGCACCTGCATCTCTAAAGGGTCTGGGAGGGCCCCAGCAAAGAGAATGAGGTCATCCTCTGCCCCGGTGCCTAAGGACCTGGGTAGTGCCACTGGTATCCTCCGGGATCCAAGCCCGCAGAGGCGGATGTGAAACGCCTGATTCCGGCCCAGATCCTAGGCCTTTCTCAAGGCACCTGCACCACACGATAATAGCGAACCGCCGGCGGAATCGGGGGATTCGGATCGGTGTATTCGGCTGTAGACGAAGTGGCGATGATGGTGGCCACGACCGTGTCGTACGGCCCGAGAGGATTGGTCGCGGTACGAACTTCGTACTTTTGACCCGGTAGCGAGCGCCAGCGGATGATCAACCCACCGCCGGTGGCGATGCCGACGGGATCCAACTGCAAAGGAAGCCCGCCAATCAGCACGTTCCCGATACCTGCCGAGGCTACCCGAAGAATTCCTGTGACGGTAATCGAGTCATGGTTCACCACATTGATAAACCAATTGGTCGGAGCGCCAAAGGAAGGCAGATAGATATTGGTGGAAACCGCCACATGCTCCGTGTTGGTGCCCATCTGTAGATCGCTAAGATCGTAGAGGAAAGTCGAAGGAAGATCATCGCGTCTCACTAGCAGATCCACGTCTCCGTTGATGCTGAGAAGCTCAAACAGCAGCGCAGCATTGGTGACATCGCTTTGGTAGCGATAGAAGTAGTTGAGGGCCTTCCCGGGCTCAAGCCGGAAGGGAACCGCATTGGTCGGCGTCACAGTAACTACATTGGTCAAGGTGTTCCAATTTGTATCAATGGTGAACGCGGGAAGCGGTTGGAGCGCAGGCGGGGTATTCGTCCATCGAGTAGCCGTAACAGTATAGCCGCCCGAATTGGTCCCCGAATTATAGACTCCCAGCAGCCAAGGAGTCGGCGTGATGGGGACTGGGAAAGAATTGTCGCGGATGATCACAACCTCATTGGTGAGATCCGCATGGATACTGTGGTAATCGTAAAGAGTCGGAGTCGGAAGATAATCGACCCCTGGCAGCGACCTGCGTGCAACAAGGTGTAAGTCCTTGTTGGTGGAATGCAGCTCAAACGTAACCGCGTGCAAGGACGGGAAGGCTCCCACAGCATACTTATACCAGTGCATGTTCGTGCCCGGAGACAGAATACTGGCGAGCCCTTGGAACGATCGATTGGTCACGAACTGAGTGGTGATCGAAGCAAAGTTGGTGCTGAGCAGGGTCAACGACAGCCCGTTGGTGAAAGACAGCATGGGCAGTTCGGCATCGATCTGAATGCTGTAAGGATTTCTACGCAGCCCTGAAACCCTGTTTCGCACGGCGAGATAATAGCGGGAGCCCGGAAGGACATCTCCCCCACCCAGCGCGTCCACAGTGAGGACAGCGGTCGGAGGCACTTGGTCGGTATTAAAATCCGGATAATGGGTAGCGTTGAAGAACAGCTCCACATCCCCCACCACGGTATTGGTAATCCGTGTGGCTTCCCTAGGCACATCAAAGGTGTAGTAGCGAACCTGGCCGCGCCTAAGGATATCCTGGAATTCTACGCAGTTGGTCAAAGCGATCGCCCGCTGAGCCGGGGCAAATAGCAACTGGAGATACCAGCTATAGAGCACCTGGTTCACTGGCGGAACCGGCAGCGCCCGCCGATCGGTAAACAGCAGACGCCAGTCTCCGCCCGCAGTTTCTCCCTTAATCGAGCTGACAAATCGATCGGGCCCCGTGGAGGCCCCAAAGGAGGAACCATCGTCTTCAGGAAGCTCCTCCTCTGCCAAATAATATGCGGCCGAGATCGGTTCATAGACACGCACATCATCCAGCAAGGTAGTGGTATTCCAATCGTTGTAGAAAACCAGATCCTGAAAGTCCGCACGACCAATAAACCGCACGGTATTCGTCTGCCAATAATCCTTAGGGAACACGGCCTGCCGGACGCCCGCCAACTCGAACTCAAACCGACCCAGCTGTGCAGGCTTCCAGCGAGCCGTCACGGGGAAATCAAGACTGTTATCACGGTAGTCGGGATCGTTGATGGCTAACCAGAGGTAGTAGTCCCCCGGATCCGTCGGAGCGCGCAGCACCGCATTGGTTCCGACGAAGAAGGGCGTGCCCCAGGCGGTCTGGGTCGATAGGAGGCTGGCGCTGTAGCTCCACTGCCCCACGAGTGCGTAGCGGGGCACACCGCGGAAGATCACCCCACTGTTATCACCGTTAGCGTTGACGAAAACCCCCGAGGCGACCTGCACCAACTCGGTACGCGGCACGCTAATCCGCACTTCTTGTCCTGGCTCTAACCTTAGCTTGGGCACTGCAACAGCCGGAGCGATGGTCTTGGAAAGGGGATCCGCAGGAACGTAGCCCGGCGACAGGATCGGACCGACAGGGAAGGTAATCTGCTGGGTCGGAGAGCTGGACTCACGCCGGTGGGCAAAGCTGAGCTGATATTGGCGCTCTCCTTTGAGTTGGAGCGATGCGGCGATCTTTCCGTTTGAAAGCGCCAGCACATTGGAGTGCGTGCTCCCAAAAGTGAGATCGTTCGTAATAGCTACCGTGTTGGTGAGGACTCTCCATCCCTCCAAGGTTTCGCCGGTAATGTAGACGCGCTGAACGAGCGGGTTAAAGTAACTCTCAAACGTCGCAGGATTCGGGCCGGCATCTCCTGCGCGGAATGGGGGAGCTTGGAACTTGAACACGTTATCAGCCAGAGCCTCCCGATCGGTGAAGGTGACCCAAGAGTAGTTCGTCAAGATCTGTTCCGGAGTGCCTAGCAGTCCCGGCACACCAAAAGTGGCCCCCATTCCATCGGGGCTGAATCCGCCCCGATTCTCACCCAACAGCCATCGCGTGCCTTGGGGGCTAGCCAGATGAAGCTTGAGGTCTGAAACCCTGGGATGATCCAGACGAACGCCCACCCTGGCATCTAAAATAAATCCGTTCGTCGGGACATTCAGGACGGCAGGAAGCAGCGCGTCATCCACGAGCGGCAGCGGGCCATTGGTGTAGACATAGCTAACGAAACGGTCCTCCAACCTGGTTCCGGAGGGCGTTGCACTGTATCCAAAATCCACGCAATCATTGCCCGGATTATAAACCAGGATCGAGTAAACCCCGGGCAGCAAAGGTGGCGACGAGAAGTCGTCGATCACTAGGCATCCACCCCCTGTGGGAATCTCTTGAAAATATTCCCACTCGTTCGTAGAGGGCGCAGCGGATCCACGATTGACGTAAATCTCGAGAGGTCCGGTATTCGTATAAATACAGATCTCCAGTCGATCATCGGTGAGATCGACCTGAGCATAGTGAAGTCGACCCTCTTCCTTGCACAAGCGATCGGGGCAGATGTCGCCAGGCGGACAGTCCAACTCAACACAGACGCTGCTCCGCGCGACGACCCCGGTGTGGAGCAATGCGTTGTCCTGTATGAGTAAGGATAACGTCCCGAGTCGGTCCGGTTGACGGCCGCCGAATTTCAATAAACCTCCCTCTTCTGTCTGGAGAGCTGCCAAATTGTTCTGGTAAGGCTCATCATCGAACAAAAGCGACAGAACCTGCCCGGGAGGAAGCTGGTTTGTAAGGAACGTGTGACCGAACAAAGTGACCGTAGTTCTGCTCGGGTCCTTCAGATTGCGACCGTTGCTTAGTATGCCACTGAGGTCGCCGTAATCCTCGTGCTGCAGATCCATGCTTACCGTTACTTTCCGCACCAATTGTCTCGGGCTGGAAGGAGCGACCATCGTGCCCGAAAACTCAGCAACCCCAGGCGAACGATTTTCACCGTCAGGAATCATCACGTTGCCCTGTGGACTCATCACAATCAGGCACTTCGGATCTACGATCGACTTTAAAGCCCGTGCGGTGATGTCGTATTCTCCGGCCTCCTGGTCTTCCGCTTTGACCGCGATGTAATACACAATCCCAGGGACGGTGTTGGTCAGCAAAACATATTCACCTGAACTGCGTATGCGTGAACTTGCGGCGATTCCGTTGGCGGAGACGGCTCCGGAGGACGCGGCAAATCCGACAGCAACGGGATCCAAATCAAGCAGGAGTCGATCCGTCGACACGTAGAGATCCAGATCCGCCACAGCCAGACGCGAGAGCGATAAATTCTCTCCACGATCAAGCCTCACCTCCACATAGGGCAAATCTCCTCCAGGATGCTGGAATGTGAAGAAATTCCACTGGTGCTTCGACCCGTTTGTGGAAGTTCCGAGTGGTGTATTCGCTCCAACCCGCCGCTTCAAGAGGGACACCCCATTGCTCAGCGAGAACGTGGAGATGAAAGAGTAATCTGTCAGCGCTGTGGCAGCCTCGACTTTCATGGCATTCGTCACGCTGGTGTTCCCTAAGGAAATGACCAAGGCATAATCTTGAACAACGTCATTGGTGTGCCCAGTCACCGCATTTACATTAACGCGTTTCGCATGAACCGCGACGGCAAACGGACCGCCGATCAAGGGTGGAGCAATGAACACATTCTCCACATTGTTCACCAGATCATTTGAACCTTCATCCACTCCGTTGGTTGACAAGGTGTTTGCCGAGGTGAACCGGGCCCCAGCAGGGATGCTATTGCCATGAAATATCTCCCCTGTGGCGAGATTCGTCACGATCAAGTCGAGATCGTTGACCAGCTTGACACCCACAGCTGGATTGCCGGGAGGATCCGTCCATACCAGCGTGATCTTCAACGTCGTGTCAGCAAGGCCAGGCTGGTTTGCATCCAGTGTCACCAAGCGAACATGCCCTTGACCAGTGGCCAGAGCGTTCGGCCCATTGGTGGTTGCCTGATCGATGTAGGTGATCGGCCACTTGCTCGGCTCGGTGGGAAAGTAGTTTACGACTTCAGGGATCATGTCCTGCATGAGTGGCCGACCCCAGCCTTGGAAGTTCACCGTTGCCGTGCTCGAACGATCATACTCACGGCTCAGCATTCGGGTGCCATTGATCAGCATTGCCTTAAAGAGTGCCGGACTCGGCACGGAGAGCCCCAGCCTGGAAACGAACATTTCCTCGGCCAGTGCCAGCATGCCCGAGATCGCGGGTGCGGCCATACTCGTCCCAGACTCGAAGCGATAACCAGGAGCCAGCGGGTCATTGAGCAGTTTTAAAGCGGGGAAATAACCTTCGGGCCCGGGACCAGCGTCTTTCGTGATACACCCAAGTAGATCATAGAACACCGGGTGGCTGTTCGTGTTGATCACGGCCACGAACAGAAAGTTATCCGAAGGGATGAGCGGGAAACGAACAAAGTTCGTTCCAACAACGTCGTAAGGAGGAGGGACAGCTCCGCTTTTCTCCCCGATCAATAGGGCCGGTGCCGGGGAAGCGGATCTTCCATTCGGTAAGACTCTAACAACCATCGAAACGCCATCTGCGGGAATAGGGGCGAGTTGGTAGTAATTCGTGCTATTCGCAGCAACGGTCTGGTCTGCGGTACCTCGGATGTTTTCAATCAGCTCGTTGGTAACCAAGCTGGTCGGGCTGGTCCAGCCCTTTGCTCTCGTCGAAATAATCCAGCTACCGGGGGCCACTACGTCCGGCTTGAAACGCCCGACCGCCCCCTCAAGTCCCACCGCCACATTCCCTCTGCTTGAGTATCGGGCCACCTGGTTTGAGCTGTCCGTATCCTCGTAGAAGAAGAAGGAATTGACCACTTCGTCCTCCCCAGTTTCCAGCTGGTTGGTGGTCGTAGTGCTGCCAGTTAAAATCTGGCGCAAGCTTTCGACCGCTCCAACCGTGATGACGTTTTTGGCCGTTGCGGGCGAGCTAATCGAGCCACCCGCGCCACCCGTTCCGTCGGAATTTCCGTCGCCGGAATTGCCCGCAGCAAAGACGAAGGTTACAGCCTGCTCTCCGGGAAGCCTGGGAAGGGAATCTCTCACAGCCGCATCATAGCTGGCGGCACTGACATCGTAATCGAGTGATCCAGGGTAACCCCAACTGTTGTTCGAGATATGGATCGTATTCGTTGCGATCGCCTCCTGAAGCTCCACATCGGTCAATAGAGGCCCCAGACAGGCATCGATGGGCAGAGGGATAATTCGCGCCCGGGGAGCCTTGCCATGGAAGTCCGCATTGGTGCTCGAACCCGGTATAGAATTCGTACCCGAGAGCGAAGGCGAACCGATACCCGTCGCAGCGATGATCCCTGCAACATGCGTGCCATGACCATCTACATCTGCCTTGCTGATTTCATCGATGTACTCGACAGCGAGGGCCCCGCTGTCGATCGGTTGCACCCCGGTATCCGTCACGTTCACCCTTACTCCCTCGCCTGTCAGGCCAAGGTACTGCACTTCACTTGCTTTCCCGTAGTTGGTGCTTGTTCCAAGAATCACCCCAGTTAGGTCATTCATGAGGGCTCGCGGCATGGAAGCCTCCATCCACTGAACGCCATCGAGCTGCGCCAGAGAAGCCAAAGCCTCTCTCCGTGTTCGCACCTGAACTTGGTCACCAAATGGCGAGCGGCTTCTTCCCAGCACTTGAAATCCCATGGACGCAATTTGATCCAACGCCTCAGTGGCTTCACCTGGGAAGAGCACCGTGTTGATCGTAACATCCCCAGGAAGCGCCGCACGATCCAGGGTTTGGCCTAGCAAGGCTGGAGACAACTTGAAGTAGGGAATCCAGGGCAGAACGCTCTGTACCAAGGGCGACGCGGCAATCGATGCCATGGCAGGAGGGGATACGCGCACCAGATAAGCGTTGTTGGGGACATAACTGACGATCCGTGCGCCCGCGCCCTCCAGCACCTTCCTGAAAGAATCGCTGACCTTTCCGCGCGCTTGAACCACATAACTGGAGATGTCCCCGGACGCCTGCAACGCCGCTGGCACTGCCAGTGAAACGTCACGCCCCATATCCACCGACGCATTAACGAGGAGAATCGCTCGCTCATTCCTGATCAATTGCTCGATGGAATCGGGGGTGTTCCTAAGTCGGTGCGGGTAGGCCGAATCGGAGGCTTCAGGGTACGAATTCGGGGCTGTGTATCGGATCCCCTGGAAAACGCTCGCAGAGAGAAGGGGCACAGGTGGAATCGCGACAGAAGCGGGTGCTGGCGCGGTGGACGGCAGGGGCGTCGGCCTTGCTCGCTCGCGCTCCCTCCCTAGGTAGATGAACACGAGCGCACCCAAGAAACAAACAAGGCTCACTAGGGACCAAAATCTGGTTTGAAAAGACATACACAGTAGCGCGTTAACAATCTACCAACGAACCCTACACCCTAAGCTTACACGGAAGGAATCCATCAACACTATCATATCGCTACGATCCACACTAGTCCTCCGAAAGGCTCTGGAAGCTCTCCACGAAAGGTTTTAGGAACATAGCGCGAGGAGCCAACTGGGAGCGAATCGGCCTAGGCCCTTGATTCTCAAAGCGCAGGACAGTGCGTGTGTTCATCTCCGCGACGACTTGGTAGTTGGTGCAGACATTGTAGTAAGGGTCCAATGGGTTCTTGATCAGAGAGTCAGGGGCAGGCTGAAGCGCTTGGCCAAAGGCGTAGATCTCATACCTGGGTTGATCCTTGCGAACCAAGGACGCAATACGCCGAGGCAACGCTTCGAAGGCTTCCTCGCTGATCGAACGTTGCTGAAGATTGGCCGTCGTAGTGTTCAGGTAAGGGGATTTGAAGCTGAGTTCCGGAACAGAAAATACCCCCCCCAAAGATTGGAAGGTGCCACCCGAACTCCGGCGCTTGGCGTTGATACCGTTCACAATCGTGAGCATCTGGGCCTTGGTTTCGTTCAGCGCGGGTTGAATGACGATCGGATTCAGGCGGGCTGCGTTGGTAGGAGGCAGGTCGACACCCTTGGTGCTGGCAAGATTCGTCAACACAACCACACCGCTCATGACGGCTGACCAGGCCGCAAGACCGTCCTGATTTACGCCGATGGCCCCCACCTCAGCCTGCGGCGACGCGGAAACTTTGAGGTAGTCCAAGAGGAGCCAATCGTTGGTAGGATACGTCAGGTAGCTTCTCGCATAGTTGGCAACGTCCGTGACGTCGGGTGATGGCCTCCAGCGCTTTACAACATCCGATCCAACATGATTCATCCATTCGGACTCATTGTAAGCGGCATCCTGCGCCTTCAAAAAGATCGTCTGCCAAGGAGTTCCTCGATGCACACCACCGATGTCCCCCAGTGAGGCGTAGGGGGTCATAGGAAAGTTCCACTCGTCGGGTGTTCGCATCAGTGGATCTCGGATCGACCCATTGACAACAGGCACGCCGTCCCAATCTACCAACTTCGGAAACCCTAGATACCAAGGTGTGACCCTCTCGTTCAGTCGGCCTATGTTCCAATCATCTAGTGGGACTCCAGTTTCGAGACGGCGCGGCCCTCCATCACTCTTGAGAGGAAACGTTAGCCCATGCGGGTAGTTTGTGGGTGAAGCCTTGAGCAGATGGTCGACCATGTAGTGAACAAGCGGGTCGTTTGCCTGCCACGAAGTGATTCGGTAGAGCGCCACGTGCGGCGTGTAGGGTGCCTGCTTCACTAGGTTGGTATTGTCCTTACTCCCAATATAAAATCGTTTGAAGTTTTCAATCTCTAGAATGTTTGCCCCAGAAAACACGGGGTTCAGCCATTCATTGGCAGGGATCGCCTGCTGGCCCCGACTCACCTGAATTTGTGTATACTCTCCCTGGGGAAGGTTCACCCTCTGATTGATATTCGTCAGCCACATCTCGCCGAGGACTCCGGGTAAAACTCTCTTGATCGCCGCAGGTGTCACATCAAAGGAAGGTGTCTCCAGACGATTCAGACTTACCACATCCACCACCCGTTTCGCCTCCGTGTCATAGAGCACTAACCGGAACAGATTGGTGGTTCGAAATGTCCACCGGGGCGCTGCAAACTCACCTTGCGCGCCAAAAAGCGCACGATTTTGGACATTCGTGTCCAAGACTCCATTCGTGCCGAACGTGGCCCACGCTGTGAGAACATTCGTGAGCATCAATGGAACGCGCAAGGCCGCGTTCGTGTAGAGCCCGCCTCGCCACGAATTGGCAGGATTGGTCGCAAATTGCTTAAAGGAGACGGACTGGGTCAGTGCGATTCCGTTCCCAGCGCGCATGAACGACTGAACGCGCCCCGCCACCGTCAATCGGAGATTCCTGGGATAGGCGCTGGTGTAAGCATTTATCATCTCGACTGCGAAGATGTTTGTAGCTGTCACCAAAGGCATGACTCTCAACTGCGTTTGCTTTATACCTTCGTCGAGGTTCTCGTCTGCCCGAGTCTTGGTGATCAGAAGCTTCCGCGCTACATCAACAGTGGACAGGATGGCAATCTCATTCAGAGAGGGGAAACCCTTCCGAGCCGCAACGATGGGAGGAACCCCATAAACGTAGATCGGGGCCGAAGGATCGGGAGGATCCGAAGGAACCACGCGCCCCTCAGCCAGATCCTGTATCGTCCACCAAAAGTTATCCTCGTCAATTCTGAGCCCATCGTCTTCCTGGTAACCCGCGATCACAATCCCACCGCTGGAAGCGCGTCTAAAAATAGGCCGGTAAATGGTGGGGGGATAGAGAGCAGAACTCCCGGATGGGCTAGGCCCGGAACCGAGCATCGGATTTGTTGCATTGGCCTCGTAGAGATTCGCTGCGACCTGCAGCAGGCGATGCAATGCGACATTGTAATAGTTCGTCGGATAGATCGGAATATTTGTGATGCTTAAGGAATTTGCATTGATGACCAGCAGGTTGGTGAGATAGATGGCGTTGCTCGAGAGCGGACCCACCTGCAAAGGTGAACCGTTGGCAAGGTTGTACCGCAGCGCGAGGTTCGTCGAAAATTGATCATTGGTATGATGATCCCTGAAGGTCTCCTTAATTAGCCTGTCTGCAACCGTGTTGAAGAAGTCCGTAGGTGTCCAAGGGATAAAATCCGTTTGAGTGGTTCCATCCGTGTTCTTAAACCGAAGATCAATCCGATCGGGTTCACCGCCACCCGCAGCAGTGCTCATTTGCGAAAGCAGACGGTAATAAGTATAGCGATCGTAGCTGCTGCTATTGGTCGACACCGCCCGGAGGTCGCGGGAAAAGTCACTGTAGTAGGGAGCGTTGGCGATCCCTCCGCTCTTAGCCTTGAAGTAATCGTTGATCGAGTTGAATCGCTTTGGACTCTCTACGCCAGGCCACCGGAATCCTTTCGGGTTGGCATCATCCCCGGAATCTGTGTCGTTATCAGGGAGCCCGGTAAGCCCCCGAACGCGGTCGATGATGGTGGTAAAGTCATCGTTCGCATACCAGTCCACCTGATCGAGCACGAGAAAGCCCTGCGGACCTGCCGCACGCTGCAGGATCGTTGGGTTCCCAAGCCACTGGAGCAAGGTCGGCAAATTGCCACGATCTCCGTCGTAGCGATACTTAATGAGCGCTCGTGCTTGATCAAACGCAACCCCCTGTCCAACCCAACTACCCTGCCCGTAGGGAGGTGGCAGATCAAAGCCATACAAACCTGTAGGCTTCGCCCACGCGTTGGCGTTCAAGTCTGCCAGGAAGGCCGCCAGATTAATTTCGTAGGTTCCGACTCCCTGGTGGCGTCGAAACCCATCCGTGCTGTTCGCGGCAAGATCCGCCCCTCCGGCATTGTTGTGAATGCTGTTGAGATCAAGAGCACGGCCGGCGGGCACCACCACGAAAGCATAGCGGCCGATGAATCGGTTGCTGGCGGAGTGAGGAGCATCCGGGTGCTCGAGCACGCCAATCCACTCTGGATCCCCCGAGTGCCAGTAGCGGTTGGTTCCAAACGCTTTCCCGTCGTTGCCCAAAGGGTGAAAGAATCCATTGCTCTCAAACTTGCCATTGCGATTCAGATCGAGGTAGTAGCGAAAATCGAGCGGGGCTGCCGCATTGGTGAGATTCGTTCGGACGAAGACCGGGGTTCTAGGATCGAAATGGAGCGAGGCAAGATACGAGGGAGTATAATCCAGCGGGTTGAGGCTGTTCGTGGAAGTGGAAACAATCAGGTTTCCACCGTCATGCCCTACAATGGGATCAAAACCTGCCTCAGGGGCAACTTCCGCTGCCCGCATGGGCCTGCCCAAGCTCCCTGCCGCCAGGTTCGTATAGCCCAGAATGCGGGACGCCACCGCCGCTTTCGCACGCTCTGCAGCGGCATTCGCCATGAACTCAGCGTCAATAAGCTGCTGCGCCGTGTTCACCGAAGACCGCTCGCGGCGGCTGATAGCAAGCAGCGCAAGGGTCACCACGAGAATCACGCTCAGCAGGATCAACGTCACCACCAACGCCACAGCGCGGCGCGGATAAACTGGAGAAAAGCGAGGCTTCATTGGCCGGTAGAAATCTTGATGCGTTGACGAAAGACCTGAACGTTGCCCGCGCGGTCCTTGAGATACGACAGCACCGCCGCGGAATCAGGCAGGGACTTGACCCTCCGATAGACATCCGGGTCCAGGATGCCCAGTTCGATTTCGATCGCTTCCACGGTGGCGTGCGACCTCACAGCCGGAAGAGCGTTGGTGAACGCATAGCCGGACAACTGATCCCGATCCCATTCAGGAATCACAAAGCCATTGGTGTCATAGGCCCTAAAGCTCAAATGAGCCAAGCCGGGAAGTACCTTTCTGAAATAATTGGACTCGTAGTTATTTCTCGCAGAGTTAAACCCATTGATTCTTCGCAGGTGTTGGTAATCAGTCAGCCCACCCGAATTCGTGAGCGCCCAGTAAACCACGTTGGTCTCGCTACGATAAAGGTCCGCCACTCCTCGCTGCTCGGACAGATCTTTCTTATCGAACTCGTAGCTGATCCATTTCCATTGATTGGCAGCCGCCGCTTTCTGGAGAAAGGCAAAACCGTACAAACGATTCTCCCGTGCATCCCTACCTAAACCCTCAATGTCCTGCATCAATGGATCGCCCCTCCTCACAGAGTAGAAACGGAATGTGTTACTCGCTGTGCCAGGCGTCTCGGCAATCTCCTGCAACTCGCGCGAGATCAAAGCCATGAAGGCCCGACCGCTCTCGAGCGTGTCGGTCTGTGAGCCGCTCAACTTAAGGGCTTTCTGGGTCTGCGAGAGCGTCGTGAGCAAGCCCACCACGATCACTGTCAGCAGGCTCATCGCAACCATGATTTCGATCAGTGAGTAGCCACTGAAACGCAAACACTTTACCGATTGATTACGGAACAGGGTCATAATCCAAAGCGCCTGGGTTGGATCGTGTAGATCTCTTTTCCAGCTGCATCATTTCTAGTCTCGAGCCTTCCGACAAACCCGCTCACTAAGGTTCGGAAGACTTGCTTGTTTCGGTAACTCTCCTGGGCGTCATAAACATCGGGTACAGGAGGCCACATCACAGCGAAACGAAGGTCGGATAAATTTTGACCGAAGCTGCCCCATTCGTTTGTCCTCAGGTTGAACTCCGTGTTCCCGAGCGGCTCGAAGGTGATGTGGGTTTCGATCGGCACCGTGTTGGTGATCGAAAGGATCTCGCTCCGGAGAAAGTAGCTGAAGGCGATCCGATTGTCGAAGGCGCTTCCTCCTTTTTCCGACGCGGCCCCGCTTAGGGAGCGGACGAGAGCAACGGTGTAGAGGAGTCGCCCTATGCCGGGCACCTCCCTCGAGGGGGCGCTGAGCCGCTCGATGATCTCAGCATCTGTCTTGTAGTCTACATTCCTAGCCAACAATACAGGAGGAAGCCCTTGGTAAACTTGCCACATGCTCGGGATAGAATCGAGAAGAGCTGTCGATGCGACCCGATTGGTTATCACCTCTGCGGCTCCGTGTCGGATTGCCTCCATAAAGTAGGTGGCATCCTGTAATATCACCGTTCGCTCACGCGTGTCTTTTTGAATGTTCAACCCCATGGGAAGCACACCAATCACAGCCACGATCGCGAATCCGATCACAGCCAGCGAAACCGCAATCTCCAGGAGCGTGAATCCGCGCGAGCGCCCACCTCGATTGTTGAATGACGCGTTCATCGTACGGTAATCTCCCCACCCTCCACTCGACTGCGGCCGGTCAGCACATCCACCCGCACCCATTTGACGCAATCAGCGAGGTTGTAGGTGTTGGTCGACGGTGCTTTAATAATCGGGTCCCCTGGAGCCCAGGTATAGGCCTTACGATTGTTCGAGTCGTACCCGAACGGAGCTCCGATGCTTCCCGACAAAAGAGGGATGGTGGCACGAAGCTCTAGGTTGGCACGATAATCTGGCTTGTTCTTATCCCGATTCGCCTTGGTCCTCACATCCCCGTCTTCCAAGAGGGTCAGAGCTCCCGTCGAATCATAGGCCATGTAGAAAATTCGGCGGTGTCCGATTCCCCCAACCACCGGCACAGGAAACCGCGGAGGGAGGGCGACGTTCGCCGGCACTTCCTCATAGAAGTCGAGAGGAAGGAACCCATTGAACCCCAGATCAGAGACATCAAACTTCCGAGGATGAAAAATGACCCCATCGGGCAACTCCTTCCACTCACTCAGGTAGCGAGGCTCGTCAGCCCCTGGCTGACCGCCCACGGTGCGCCGAGAGAAAATCGCGTAGCCATGCATCTGCTTCTTGGCCAGAAGATCACGCTGGGACTGAAGCAGGGAGGTCGCCACGGTTGTCGGATCGATTTGCGGAAAGAAAAGGACGTAGACCGTGGAACGGGTGCTGATCGCAAGCTGGCGAGCCCGGTTCAAGTCGTCCATGAGCTGCCGATGCGCAATATCGATGCTCAAAGACTTGGTCTTGAAGGCGGGCGCGGCCAGGCCCGCAATGAGTGCTATGAGCCCGATCACCACCAACATCTCGATCAACGAGAACGCCCTTGCTCTGGGGTGGGCGTTGCGGTCAGAACGTTTCCTTCGTGGGCTCATGACGATCAGGGCCTCCAGCTCAGAATGTTGTCGGCGTTGTCTCCATCATTGCTCCGACCCCCTTGTAGAAAACGCCCGTCAGGTCCGTAGGACCAAACCATCACGTGCCCGATGAGTGCATAGGCTTCCTTGCCGTCCTTACGATTGAAGGGCACCAAACCGGTCAGGCCCTTCCCATTGTTACCCTCGATCCTGGCATCGGAATACAGCTCGTCCTCACATTTATCGTCGAAGTTTAGGTCCATGCTGATGACATACGGATTGCCCCACGGGTCACGGTAGACTCCGTCCGAGCTGATACCGGAGGTGGTGGTGTCCCGGGCCGGTTTCACGGCACTCAGAAAATTTTGTCTCTGCGGGTTTAGGATGTGCCCGACATTGATGTTCTTCCCTGTGATTTCGGTATCACGAAGGATCGCGATAACCTCCTCGTTTCCTCCTGACAGCCCGAAGGTGACGTCCTGCCCTCCCGTTTTCGCCACCGTTGGAAAGCGGCTATAGGTGGACTCATACTGCGCAATGGCGGCCGCAAGCTCCTGGACCTCCTTCTGGGCAATTTTCATTTTCCCCTTCTTCTTCATTCCACCCACCGCTGGCAGAAGTAAGCCCGCAAGGATTCCTATGATGGCGATCACCACCAGCAACTCTATCAGAGTAAACGCTCTCCGGCCGCGGCCCGTGGTGGTCGCTGCGCCCATGGAGAAGCAACGGACGCGGACCGAAGGACCGTGAAACACCTCGGCAGATGCACGCCGAACCATCTTCGGTTCCCATGAAAGATCTTCCCAACGAACGTCCAGCGAACGCGGGCACACGGCCCCAAATCGAGTCAGCTTCATATCACCAGTTCCCAATGATTTCGGTTTTTTTGCCCTGATCCCATTCCACCCACAAATCGTAGCGCCCGGGGTTGTTCGTGGGATTCACCGAGTTGTAACGCCACATCAACACCGCACTGCTCCCCGATTTTACGGGAACCGTGAGCACGTCGTAGTCCTTGCCCTGAAACTCAGCAGCCGCAGGAAAGACCTTCTCCATCTCGGATTTCCCATCGTTGCGCAAATTTCGATAGAAGTTCTCCGCGTCGGTCGCTTTGAGGCCAGAGTTTGAAAAGCGCGCTGTTTTCCCCCCAAACAAGGTATCCAGAAGTTCCAAGGACAAATGCTCCTTGCCGTCAAGCGAATGATACATGGGCGTGCCGCCCGTAGAGTCAAAACGTGTAC
>CAMAVD010000007.1 GCA_945861575.1 Akkermansia muciniphila | reverse complement strand
AGGAGCAGCGGTATCTCCACATCCCAAAGCGCCAGGAGATAGACACAATACCAGGCGGCGGCGATCCTGCCGGAAACTTGGGGCAGAATGATACGGCGGAGCCGACACCAACGAGAAATGGGGAGAAGCTCCGCGCTATTCAGAAGATCTCGATCCACGCGGGAAAGTGCCAGGGCCGTTGCCGCCCAACCGATGGCAGCGTAATGGACCAGCAAACCAAGGAAGGCCCAGGCGGGTGATTGACGGATAAAATCGAGAGCCGGCCAAGCCGTTCCGATCGTCAGCAAGCCCAGAGCGAGTAGAAAGCCCGGCACGAGAAAGAGAGTCCAGAGGATCCATGAGATCCAGCCCCACCCTTTCGCAGGGACACGTTGAACACCTGGAGCGCACTGGCAAGCAAGCGACACGCCGACAAGGGCCGTGGCGGCGAGACCTGAATAGGCAAACGACAGCCACAGTGGGCGAACGGCCGCGAGAAAAGCCGGGACGAGAGCCGTCCAAGTCGATGCACTGCCGGTGACAGCGAGAAGCGGCCAGACCATCGAGACTCCCAGCGTGCCGAAGGTAACCACGCGGGTGCATCGCACCCAACTCGGCCCCAATCCACGACTCAGACATGGAGCCTCCAGTCGATCCGTCGAATGCACCGTTTCAAAGGGTCGGTTTCGAAACAGCCAGAGGAGAACGATCGGAAGGACCACCAGCGGCCAGCCCGCGGCCCAGGCATCCACCGCGCTGAGCTGCGTCGAGTAACCCACCCAGACCTCTGCGAGAAGCACCTTCACCTGCAGCAGGGATGGGATGGTGAAATGATTCATGGCGAGAACGACCGAAACCATGAACATCAGTGCCACGACCCCACGCGCTTCCGGCCAGAGCAGATGACGCAACAAGGCCCAGCCATGGAGCGCGGGTTCGGATTCCCAAAGCTCGCGCGGAATCCGACGCCACGCAGCGTCCAACGCCAAGCAGGCGAGAGGCCAGAAGTGGAGAGCTATGAGTGCCGCCGCAGCCAAGGGAGCCACGCGCTCGGACTGCGAAGCCCCCAAGCAAACGCTGACCCAGGCCCAGGTCTCCATCCAAGTGCTCGCGCTGAGAAATGGAGGAACCACGAAGGCCATGGTCGTCCCAATCCAGATAAGACGTCGCAGCCGAGGCCTGAAGGTTTGCATCGCCAACGCCACCGCGGCTCCAAGACCTACGGAAAAAATTCCCGCTCCAAGCGAGACCCAAAGCGTATTTCTGAGAAGTCCTCCGCTCATGTCGGCTCCGACGGACGAGGGTCGGCATCGTTCACGGCCAGACCATTGCAGAGGCACGCCCGCCAGGGAACTCCGAAGTCTCCTCCTCCGCATTGAACTTTCATCCAAGTTCCTTCAGACTGTCCCTGACATGTTCGTTTATCCAAAAGAATACGACGTTATCGTTATCGGTGCGGGGCATGCGGGGGTTGAAGCTGCATTGGCGTCGGCGCGAATGGGGTGTACAACCTTGCTGTTAACGATAAACTTGGACACAATCGGCCAGATGTCCTGCAATCCGGCCATCGGCGGGCTCGCAAAGGGCCATCTGACCCGTGAGATTGATGCCTTAGGAGGCGAGATGGGGAAGGTCACAGACATGACTGGAATTCAATTCCGCATGCTGAACACCAAAAAAGGCCCTTCTGTATGGGCCCCGCGCGCGCAGTGCGATAAGAAGGCCTACCAGTTTCGGCTCAAATGGATTTGTGAACGGCAGCCCAATCTCGACTGCAAACAAGGTCAGAGCGCCCGGCTTATCCATGTCGATGGCCAAATCAAAGGCGTGGAAACAACCCTGGGCGTCCAATATCAGGGAAAATGCATCGTCATCACCACCGGCACCTTCCTTCGCGGGCTCATGCATATCGGATCGACCCAGAGCTCTGGCGGCCGGGCAGGTGAGGCCGCAGCCATGGGACTCAGCGCGTCACTATCGGAAGTCGGACTACAACTCGGTCGACTTAAGACCGGCACCCCACCCCGACTCGTCCGAAGTTCGATCGACTTCAGCAAGACCGAGAAGCAACACGGCGACGAACCCGTGCCCTACTTTAGCTACTGGAAAGAAGATTTGTTCCACGTGGAACATTCAGGGGTGGCGGCGGCGGAGTTAGGGAGATCGAACGGAAAGTATCCTCCAGGGTCGGTTTTGGACCGTCTGAACGGGCAGTTGGACTGTTATATCACCTACACGACGACTCAGACGGCGGAGATCATTCGTGCGAATCTGCACAAGTCCCCCATGTATTCGGGAGTGATTGAAGGGATCGGACCTCGGTATTGTCCATCGATTGAGGATAAGATCGTGAAGTTCGCAGAGAAGGAACGGCATCAGATCTTTCTGGAACCCGAAGGGGTGACGACGGATGAGATCTATGTGAACGGCTTCTCGACGAGTCTACCTTTCGAGGTCCAGGTTGCAATGGTGCGCACGATTATTGGATGTGAGAAAGCAGAGATCATGCGACCGGCCTATGCGGTGGAATATGATTTTGCCTTTCCCACCCAATTGCATCCATCGCTGGAGACCAAGAGCTGTCGGAATCTCTTCCTGGCCGGCCAGATCAATGGCACTTCCGGATATGAGGAAGCAGGAGCTCAAGGGCTGATGGCCGGCATTAACGCCGCACGGAGAGTAAAAGGGCTTGAGCCAGTGGTTATCGGAAGAGATCAGGGTTACATCGGAGTCCTGATCGATGACCTGGTGACGAAAGGAACGCTCGAGCCTTATCGGATGTTCACTAGCCGCGCAGAGTATCGACTCTTGCTACGACAGGATAATGCCGACGAGCGACTCAGTCCCCTGGGCTGGGAAATCGGGCTTTTGCCCGAAAGGAACTTTCGTCAGTTCGAGATCAAAAGCAACCTGGTGAACCAGGAGGTAGATCGTCTCGAGCAAACCCGGCTTAACGGGGAATCCCTGGCCAAGATGCTCAGGCGACCGGAAATGACATACGCACAGATCCCTAGCGCGCGCACCGATCTTCCCAGGGAAGTCAGCGAGCAGGTAGAGATCCGACTGAAGTATGAGTCCTATATCGAGAGACAGGAGGCCGAGGTAGTTCGCTTCAAGACGATGGAAGACAAACAGATTCCCGCCCGGCTGGACTATGGCCTGGTCCATAGCCTACGGAGAGAAGCCCGGCAGAAGCTAAGCGAAATCCGTCCCCGCACTATAGGACAAGCCAGCAGGATCAGCGGCGTCAGCCCTGCTGACATCAGCATTCTGCTCATCAGCCTCAAGCGCGGAAATGCCCTTCCATCCGAGCTTCCCACAACGAAAGACAGCCCCGAGCAAGGCTGCGCCGCCGAAGAACATGGAGACGAGCCCAGCGCCCACAACAGCTGCTGCGGGGATCTCTGAGACCCGAAGCGAGGGACGCTTCCGGTGGGTTTGTTCCACGTGGAACAATTGGAGGCCTCCAGGGGGAGGGGACCTGTCTCGTCAAGGTGCGCAACAGGTCTGTTGGTATGCAGCACTGAGAGCAAGGTTCATTACGGTATCCAGCGGAGGTCGGGGTGGTTCGTCAGGCCTTTGTTGGTCTCAAAGTCCCAATAGCTAGAATTGGGATAGTGACTGACGTGACCATCGAGGAAAAGGAAGTGGGCTCCGCCTTTATGCAGATTGGTATGGACGTTGTTCTGCTGGGCGACAGCCGCCAGCTTACCGTTATCGAAGAGCCAGACGGTGGAGCTGGGTTTGCGGATGTTGCTGACATCCGCCCGACGTCCGCCGCCGCGTCCATTGACATGTTCGTTGAGGCAATAGTGGAAAAGATTGTTACCGTTGCTTCGACGGGGGTTGGAGGGGCAAATCCACGGGGACGGACCAGGTTGGATCACAGGGTTGGTTCGCCAGGAGGAATCGGCGTACGGGGGAAGAAGTAGGATCCTTGGAAGTTCCACATACCAGCCCTCGTCCTTGGAGAGTCCATTTGGACTCCCATCCTTGGGGAGACGGTCTTGATTGTCGGAAGTATAGATGGCTGTGGCACGGCCCCATTCCCGAAGATTGTTGATACAACCCAGGTCGCGAGCGGATCGGCGGACTTTGGCCATGCCGGGTAAGGCGATGGCGGCGAGCATGGTAATGATGGCGAAAACCACCAGTACCTCGAGCAGGGAAAGCCCGCAGGAATGGTGATGTGAAACGGATGTAACTCTTCCTCTCTTTGATGAAAACACGGAAACCTCCTCCTCTTAATCTGTGTGCAGCAATCCAAATAGAGAACGGGCGACGGGGAATCAATCCCAAACCCACGATTTTACTTCCGCGAGAGTCGGGATTGCCCTTCGATGGACCCGCTGTGTTGTCGATCCGCAAACGTGAGCTGCTGCTGTCGCTGAAGTATTGCACCATAGAGGCGTGCTTCAGCGTCCCGATGCTACATCTCACGACGGGGAATCTGCCCTTCTTGATCGCGTTCGCGGTGAAGGTGCTTCATTGGGGCAACTCGGCAGTGGCGTTCCTCGCTCTCACACCGTTTCTCTGTCTTTTCATCCAACCTCCGATTACCGGCTTCCTTCAACGCCGTTACAATCTGCGCCGTATCATTGGGCTGGCTTTCACGGTGAACGCGATTCCCTGGATGCTGCTGCCCTGTTTTCCATGGCTGGAGGGATCAACCAGGGACTGGGTCTTCGGGCTGGTGGTGCTGACATCCACCTTGGCGAATAGCGTGGGTAGCGTGGCGTGGTCGGCCGCAGTCTCGGACCTCGTGCCATTGAATATCCGCGGAAAATATTTTGGTCAGCGGAACATGATCTTCGGAGCGTGGAGCTTGGTGATAACGCTGGCAGCTGGGCAGTTGGCGGACGCTTACGACAACGCCCTCGCCATCTTCGCGGGCATCTTCCTTGCCGCCTCCCTGGCGCGCTTCTGCGGACTCTTCTATTTCCTGCGGATGAAGTTTCCTACATCGGTCACGGTTCGACAGCCCGTAGAGGAAGTGCCCCATACCCTCTCCACCACACTTCAGGATCAGAACTTTGTTCGCCTGATCGTCTTCACCGGGCTGTTCGGAATGTTTCTATACGCTGGCAATCCGTTCTACAGCGTGTTTGTTCTCACCGAACTCAAACGGTCGATCGGAGATCTGGCACTGCTCACCACCCTATCCACCCTAGGTGGGCTGATCTCGCTAAAGACCTGGGGTCCCTTGAGCGATCGCTATGGGAACAAGCCGGTCTTGATCACCACCGCCCTCATCTGGCTTCAAACGGCGGCGGCCTGCTGGCTATTCGCTGGACCCGAGAGATACTTCCATCTCTATCTGAACTACTTCGTCACGGGCTTCATGTTTTCCGGATTTGAGCTCTGCCAATTCGGCGTGATGATCAAGATGGTGCCGTCCACGAGGAAGACCCACTACATCTCCATTTATCTGAGCCTCACACGCATGCTCTGGTCGCTCGGCCCACCGCTGGGTGCTTGGGTGCTCTATCATCTTCCAGACGAACACATGGGAACTTGGCTGGGGCAACCGCTGACGAAGTACCATGTCGTGATCGTCGGATCCCTCCTGCTCTGCCTCGTGTTTCTCAACCTTCTCCACACAGTGAGGGAGCCAGCCGAACGGCCCGCCCGGGAACTTCTGCAGGTGATGAGGAACATGCGGGAGTTCAATCCGTTGCTTGGTATCGCTTCAATCGCCCAATACATGTTCACCCCACGCGGGTTGAGCCGACTCGCGCACGTCTCGGTCCGAACCCTCCGACGTCAGACCACAGCGGCCACCCAGGTGGGGGAGGACTTGGTGGAGGAAGGGATCCGAGCCCTCAAGGAACCCTTCGACGACGATAACAAGAAAGAAGGCAGCCACACGCCGAAGTGACGAGACAGTGCTGATTCGCAGCGGCGAAATGAGCGCTGGACAGACCGCCTCCAACCATTGCAAATGGGTGGCCTATGAGAACCACGACTTCTCTTTCCCTCCTCGTGATGACCGCGATTTGGGTCCTTTTCCAGGGACCATTAACCGCCCAAGCCGCAGACAAATTAGAACCGATCGATAGGGCCTGGCTGGAGGAGAATTACACCAAGTACGAGCGACTCGTTCCCATGCGGGATGGCGTCAAACTCTACACCGTGTGGTACGCGCCCAAGGATACCGACACGCAGTATCCCATCCTCTTTACCCGCACTCCCTACGGAAATCGTCCGTATGGCGTCGACGCCTACCCCGAACCCGCTCGACTCATCAAATGGTTCGCGCGTGAAAAATTCATCTTCGCATCACAGGATGTCCGCGGACGCAATGGTTCACAGGGTCAATTCGTACATGTGCGTCCGATCCTTCCCAAGAAAGAAAAACCATCGGACATCGACGAGAGCACCGATGCCTGGGACACCATCGACTGGATGGTGAAGACTATTCCAGGGAACAATGGGAAAGTGGGGATGACGGGCGTGTCCTATCCTGGGTTCTACTCGTCCTGCGGTGCCATCGATTCGCATCCTGCGCTGAAGGCTGTGTCGCCCCAAGCCCCGATTGCCGATTGGTTCATCGGGGACGACTTCAGACACAACGGCGCTCTCTACCTTCCTCACGGGTTCGGTTTCCTGGCCACCTTCGAGCAGAAGTTGGAGAAGCCCACCCGCGAGCAAACACGGCCCTTCGACTACGAAACTCCGAATGGCTACGAGTTCTTCCTCAACCTAGGCCCGCTGGCGAACGCGGACGCGCTTCACTTCAAAGGGGCAACGCCCTATTGGAATGAGTTGTTGGAGCACGAAACCTACGACAGCTACTGGCAGGCCCGGAACATCCGGCCCCACCTGAAAAACATCAAGGCAGCCGTCATGACAGTCGGCGGCTGGTTTGATGCCGAAGATCTCTTCGGAGCCCTGGAAACCTATCGATCCATCGAACGGCAGAATCCGGGCGCCTACAATGTTCTGGTCATGGGTCCCTGGTCACATGGGCAATGGCATACCGGGCCGGGGGAGAAACTCGGAGACATCCAATTCCGATCCCAAACGGCGGAGTTCTTCCGGCAACAGATCGAGCTCCCCTTCTTCAAGGCGCTGCTGAAAAGCAACGGACCGCCGACACTCCCCGAAGCGTATGTCTTCGAAACCGGGACCTGCCAGTGGAAGCGCTATGACACCTGGCCACCCGCCACAAGTCGTGAGGTTTCGTTCTTTCTGAAGCCAGGGGCCGCTTTGTCTGAAGGGGCGCCCACAGCGCAAGGTTTCGACGAATATGTCAGCGACCCAAACAAACCGGTCCCCTTCATTCCCAACATAGCAGTTAACATGACCCGGGAGCATATGCTCGATGATCAGCGTTTCGCCTCCACTCGGCCCGATGTGCTGGTCTATCGAACCGAGCCCTTGGAAGAGGACCTCACCGTGGTGGGGCAGGTGGGAGTGGCACTACACGTTTCAACCACCGGCACGGACTCCGACTGGGTGCTGAAGCTGATCGATGTGTATCCGGGTGATCATCCGAACCCAAATCCGAATCCGAGTGGTATCGAGATGGGAGGCTATCAGCAGCTGGTCCGCGGGGAGGCGATGCGAGGCAAATTCCGAAACAGTTTCGAGAAGCCAGAGCCCTTCGAGCCCGGCAAGATCACCCCGGTAGAGTGGGTGATGCCCGACGTCTGCCACACCTTCCGGCGGGGACATCGAATGATGCTTCACGTGCAAAGCTCGTGGTTTCCTCTGGTGGATAGAAACCCGCAGACCTTTTGCAGAATCCCTCGCGCCAATGCGGAGGATTTCGTGAAAGCCACCCAGCGGGTCTACCACAGTTCCGAAGCCGCCTCACGGATTCGGATCCGCGTCCTGCCGCAACCACAACCAAGGTAAAACGCGTCAAGCGGGGCGTGTCGGTGTCCGCGTTGAGCACTCAGTTGCGCGTTCTGGAGAAAAGTCTCGGCCAACCGCTCTTCGATCGCGGCAAGAAAGGCGTGGAGCTAAGCGAGCCAGCTACCGGAGCGTGGGTGGCCTGAGGGCTGGCGGTACGGAAAAAGTGCAGCAGTTCTGAGCGGCTGGGCCCGCTCTGCGGCAGGGTGAATAGCAGTCGCGTGCAAGACGCGGCGAGCAGGATGAGAGCCCGCTTGGAGCTAGACCCGAGGCTGCCAAGGACGTATAAGTCTCTCGGAGAGTATCGTGTTACTGGTGGCTCCGATTGTGGGACTGCGTCAGGCTTCAGCGAACCTCTATTTGCTGACCGATAGACGAGCCATCGTGGTGAAGCCTGAACTGTGGTCCACGAGCACGACTTCGGTCACTCTTTACAATCCTGAGCAGGTCCGTGTCTGCGTTCGAATCCATACGCGAGGTGCAGAGCGTAGACCATTTGCTTCGTCGCCTGCTGAATAGAATTCGACACCGACCACAATCGATAGCCAATAAAAAGCAGCCGTTCTTTCCATGAACTTGGAGGACGGGGCACGGAGGCAAAACACTGTCCCAGATTATACCTCCCCTCCTTTGTGAGACATAACACTAGATAGGAACGGCGGCTGGAAGACCTGCTTTGGCTCCTCGGTGGCGAGATGCACAAGGGTGCCGGTCTGAGCCTAGAAACGCGAGTTGCCCGGCACCGATCTCACGCAAGATCTTGGCGAGCATGACCTTCGTCGAAGCTCGCCGTATCACCTTCCGGATACGCTTCTCTTCGACTCAAGTCCTGCTCACGCAAGCTTTTGCGCATCTCGATACCGCTCAACTCGCGTTTCTAGGCCTAGGGGCCCCGAGGTGAGGAAAACCGTGGAACCGTGCCGACACCAACGAGTTTCAAACGGCGCCCCAAAAACCTCGCAAACAATTCCTGGCAAGCCGTTTATGACTCTCTCCCACCTAATTTCATGTGCAGAATACAGGCTTAAAGGGGTGAGACCGCATCCACTGGCTCAAGAGGAATTACCCCTGACACATGGGGCGATTGCCCATACAGTGTGCTACGCATGGCATTGATCACCTGTCCTGAGTGCGGTAGAGAAGTCTCCACGGAAGCGAGCGCCTGTCCGGGTTGCGGTTACCCGGTGTCTCAAAGACTCGCCTCGGCCCCGACTTCACAGGCGCAAGCGACGGACAGGCTGAACGCGCAAGTTGTCATGCGTGAAGTCAGGCCTTCGTGGTGGAACTTCGGCTGGCACCTGGCGTTTTGTTGGCTGGTCATCCCGTTGCTCGTGGCGTTGTACAGGCGCCATTCGTACCTCATGCGGATATACTCAGACCGTGTTTCCATTGAGGAAGGATTCTGGTCGAAGGAGACAAGTGAGTTTTTCATCAAAGACATTCGTTCGATTGACGTGAGGCAGGGAGTGTGGGGCCGGATGGCGGGCATCGGAGACGTGACCATCTCGACGGCGGCCACGGTAGATGCCGCCGAAACGGCCACTGGTGTAGCAGATCCGAATCAAATCAAGGATATGCTCATAGCACAACGGCAGCAGGCTGCCAGTTGAGAGGACGCAGAGCGGAATGGCAGTTAGCCCCATGGGCGACCCCAATTGCCCCCACGCAAAGGAAGTTCCAGGCTCGAGCCCGCTTCCTGCCGCGCGACAAGATCGGAAAGCGGTGCCGGGCAACTCGCGTTTCTAGGATTAAAGCTGGATGCAGGGCCCAGATGTCGACGCTGAGGGAGCGCAAGTGGGCTTGGGAAATCGACAGACCCACCACTCCCGTCGCACCAAAGGCCATAGCGTTCCCTAGATTTAGGGAACCGCGGTAGCAAAATCTGCCTGGAACCGCTAGTTCATGCGATTGCGGCCATACAAAAAGGGAGTAATCTCAACGCGTTGGCTGCAGCTATGCACGCCAAGGAGGTGGTAGGGTCAGGCGGCCAGCTCCGCCAGGAGCAGCAGGGTCGCCCAACCGCCGGAGTGCCAGTTCGACGCCTGGCATTCCGGCGGTTTTCATTTTTCCGTGCTTTCCCGCAAACTTCTCTGTCCTATCTTCAACGTCTTCCCACAACCGAATGCCCAAAGCACCTGTCCACACCGCGGAGTCCGTCCCTCGCATTTTGGAAAGTCTGATCTCGCAGGCAGAGCAGGCGGGCGCTAGTGATATTCATCTTCAGCAGGAATCCGCAAGAGGCACGGTGCACTTGCGCTTGGACGGCCTAATGACCCCGCTCTGCGTCCTGGAAAGGTAATTGGCCGGATAAAGTATTTGGCCCGACTCAAGACCTATCAGTGCGCCTGTCAGTGCGCGCTCCCCCAGGATGGCCGGATTGACGCCAGTGAGAGTGGAGCGCGTCACGATTTGCGAGTCGCAACCTACCCCACTCTGACCGGCGCAAAAGTGGTGCTAAGACTGTTTGATGGAGGCCGAGGTTCATGCTTTCTTCGAAGGGTGGGATCTTCAAACGGTTCCGCACTGATCGTGGTGCTCGCGGTCCTGGCGATCGTGTCGATCCTGAGTGTCGCGGCGGCTCAAACCGTCATTCGGCTGCGCTCGGAATTGCACCATATTGAGAAGAAACAGCTCAAACGCCTCGCTCTGACTCCGGTGAGTTCGGGGACAAACCTTGCAGGAGCGACCGCTCAGGCGAGCAAAGGCGTCAAGATCTCGCCATGAACATCGGTGAGTCGAAACTCGCGTCCTTGGAAGCGAAAGGTCAGACGTTTGTGATCCAGTCCGAGCAGGTGCAGGATGGTAGCGTGCAGATCATGCACATGGGCCCGATCCTCGACGGCGTTGAATCCTAACTCGTCGGTAGTCCCCACCACCGCACCTGCCTTCACGCCGCCGCCAGCGAACCACATGGTGAAGGCATCGATGTGATGGTTGCGTCCGGTTTTTTCACGCACCTCGCCCATCGGCGTACGACCAAACTCGCCGCCCCAGATCACAAGCGTGTCGTCGAGCAAGCCACGTGCTTTGAGATCCTGGATCAAAGCCGCGCAGCCCTGATCGACCTCATGGACAACCTTGGCGAGGTCTTCTTCAATATTCTGGCCAGGGCCGCCATGGCTGTCCCAATCCGCGTGATACAACTGAACGAAGCGCACCCCGCGCTCTGCCATTCTGCGAGCGAGCAGGCAGTTCCGGGCGAAGCTGGGCTTGTCACGATCGCAGCCATAGAGTTTGAGAGTGGCCTCCGACTCCCCTTTTAGATCTGCCAATTCCGGGGCCGCTACTTGCATGCGAGCGGCCAGCTCATAGTTCGCGATCCGTGTGGAGATCTCTGGATCCCCCGTCTCTACTTGGCGGCTGAGGTTGAGATCCCTCACCGCGTGGAGGAGCCTCCGTTGCTGAGCTACATCGACCCCTTCGGGGGAAGCAAGGTTCAGGATGGGAGCGCCTGCGCTCCGAAAAGGAACCCCCTGGAAACTGCTGGGGAGAAAGCCACTGGTCCAGTTGACCGCTCCGCCACGAGGGCCACGAGGGCCGCTCTGTAAAACGACGAAACCCGGCAGTTCGTTGGACTCCACACCGAGCGCGTAGTTCACCCAAGCACCCAGGCTAGGACGTCCAAACTGACCGGATCCGGCGTTCATGAACAGCTTCGCCGGCGCGTGGTTAAAAAGATCCGCCGCGCAGGAGCGGACAAAGGTCACCTCATCCACCACCCCAGCCATGTGGGGCATCCAATCGCTGACCCACATTCCTGAACGGCCGTGCTGACGGAAGGTCCGCCGGGAGCCGAGCAGGGTGCTGCGATTCTTAAAGGAACTGTCCATGAAAGCGAATCGCTTGCCTTCGAGGAAAGAATCCGGGATAGGCTGGCCGCTTAGCGCATTAAGCTTGGGCTTATGTTCAAAGAGCTCCAGCTGAGACGGCCCACCTGCCATAAACAGATAGATCACCCTGCGGGCGCGGGGCAGGAGATGCGCCAGGCGCGAGGCGGAGGTCGCCGCCATGGCTCCCGGATCCATCAGGGAGGCCAGGGCCATGCCCCCAATGCCCAGCCCGCAGCGGCTGAAGAAATGCCGCCGCGTCTGATCGCTTTCGAGGGACATGGGCGTGCTCATTCGCGGGTAATCAGTTCGTCGAGATTCAATAGGACTCGGCCCACCCGAGTCCAGACCCCCGGGCCCGGATCCGGAATCTGTGCGCGCTCAGTAGCAAGAAACGCCACAAGACGCTCTTCTTCGACGGGTGTGGGTGATCGTGCCAGGCAGAGCTGGAATCCGAGTTCGATGCGTTGGGAATCGCTGAGGTCCTCCCCGGCGGCAAGCCTGCGTCCTAGACTCTGGGCGAACTCGGTGAACGCGGGGTCGTTGAGAAGCGTGAGCGCCTGAAGAGGCGTATTGCTTCTGAGTCGTCGTGTGCAGGTTTGGAAGGCGTCCGGCGCGTCAAACACCGTCAGGGCAGGATGCAGGGTGGAACGCTGCAAATGCGTGTAGAGAGCACGGCGGTATCGGTCGGAGCCCTTGCTCACAACCCAGGGTCGGTCGGACTGTGTGAACGCGCCCAGTCCTGAGGGTTGCGGGGGAAAGACCGGAGGCCCGCCCATCGTGCGATCGAGGAGGCCGCTGGCCTCCAGCATCTGATCACGGATCAACTCGGCATCGAGGCGCAAGCGGCTCTGCCGTGCCAGCAATCGATTGGTCGGATCGCGATCCATCAGATCCCCACGCTCCTGGGAGCTCCGGCGGTAGGTAGCACTCGTGACAACGATACGCTGCAGCCGCTTGAGGCTCCAGCCCGTGCGGACGAACTCCGTAGCCAGCCAGTCCAAGAGTTCCGGGTGCGAGGGGAGCGAGCCCTGTGAACCAAAATCATTCTCGGTCTCCACCAGGCCGCGCCCAAAGAGCTGAAGCCAGACACGATTCACGAGAACGCGGGCCACCAAAGGATTCTCTGGTGCCGTGATCCAGCGAGCCAAGCCAAGACGGTTGGTAGAACTTGGGCTGGGCGAGGCTGGAAGCACGGCCGGAGTGCCAGGTTCGACCCGTTCCCCCGGACGTGTGAAATCGCCTTTGAGAAAGATCCGAGTTTCGCGCGGTCGGGGCAATTCCTTCATTACCAAACTGGTGGTGAACTTGGGAAGGGCCTTGCGCTGGCCCAGCAAAGTCTGCCGCCGGGCCTGAAACTCGGGATGCTGGTCACGAAACGCAGCCCAGACCCGATTGGATGCCCCCGAAGACCGAAGGGGAACCGGGGTAGACAGGGCTTCCTGCAAGGGCAGGGAGAACTTGGCCTTGGCAGGGGCTTCCAAAGCCCCCTCCCAGGCCACCTGCCGCCTTCTGAGCGCCTGAGAGGCCCACGACTCCAAATCCGCGTCCTCAAGCGTCTGAGAGGCACGGAGAGCGTCCCGCTTGGCTTTCTCGGCCGGGGTAGCGAGTTCCACAACATTCAGGGCCTCATTGGCTGCCGTGGCGTGGCCATCGTTCTCTGTGGAGTTGAAGTAGGCGAAAAAACGGTAGTAATCGCGCTGTGTGAAAGGGTCGAACTTGTGGTCATGACACTGGGCGCATGCCAGGGTGAGCCCGAGCCAGACGGTCGCGGTGGTGCTCACCCGATCGACCACGCTCTCAATCCGAAACTGCTCCGCGTCCACCCCGCCCTCATGATTGATCTGAGTATTGCGATGAAAACCGGTGGCGACCAGGGCATCGTTAGGATCCACGCCGGGAGGAAGCTCCTCCTTTTGAAGCAGGTCACCCGCGATCTGGAGTAAGGTGAAGCGATCAAAGGGCATGTCTGAATTGAGAGCCCGAACGACCCAGTCACGGAAAGGCCAGATGCTGCGGGGCAGATCGACGCTGTAGCCATTGCTGTCGGCGTAGCGAGCGGCATCGAGCCACCAGCGGCCCCAGCGCTCGCCATAGTGAGGAGAGGCCAGCAGTCGGTCCACCAGGCGTTCGTAGGCACCCGGGGACCGATCGGCCAGAAACAGTTGCCGCTCGTCACGTGTGGGAGGGAGGCCGATCAGATCGAGAAAGACCCGTCGCAGCAGCGTTTCAGAGTCGGCCTCGGAAGAAGGGAGAATTGCATCTGTAGCGAGCCGTTGCCGAGTGAAGGCATCGATCGGATGCGGGAAGCCCCGCGGGACCGAAGGCCGTCGGGGCGCTTGAAAAGCCCAGTGCTGATCCGAGCCCGGCTCTTCCTGGGCGGGGTGAGCGGCACCCGCTTGGATCCAGTCTCGAATCAGAGCCACAGCCGATGAGTCCAGAGGCGCGCGTTTGTAAGGCATCCGAGAGATCTCCGTATGCCGATCCTCCAAGACCTGAACCAGCAGACTGGAGCCTGCGTCCCTCGCCCGCCAGAGAGTTCCATGCTTGCCACCCTGCAAGGCGGCTGTGGCGGTGTCCAAACGCAGCCCCCCTTTCTGCTGGGTGGCCCCGTGGCATTTCACGCATTCCTGCGTCAGCAGCGGTTTGACGTCGCGCAGATAATCGACCGCAGCCCAAACCCTCTCTGTGCTGCCCGTGAACAGACCGCACAGCAGCCAAACCAGCGACGCCGGAAGCCGTCCGCCATGAGGAAGGCAAACGGTGTCGCAGGCGGCACGCCAAAAGGCACGCGCTGGGTGGAGGCGAACGGACATAGCTCCAAGTCTCCTCCCCCTGAGCACTCCGTCAAGCGTACAAGCGGCGTGCGAGGCTCAACGGCTCCTTTCCCAGATGCCTCAGTCGTTGTAGCCTTCCTCGCCATGTTCGGCGAGGTCGAGACCCACGGTCTCCGTCTCGGGATCGACGCGCATGCTTCCCACGAAGAGACCCACAATACGATAAATCACCACGGTGCCGACCACGGACAGCAGCAGGACAATGCCGCCTGCCTTGATCTGCTCCAACCACAGCGTCTTACCAACAACTCCCTTCATGGCCTCGGATGCGAGATTAGGATTTGCAACAGGTGTAGCGAGGATGCCTGCAAGCAGGGTGCCCAACGTACCCCCGACGGCATGCACGCCGAACGTATCGAGAGAATCATCGTAGCGAAACAACGCCTTCAGCTTGTTACAGGCCAAGAAGGTGGAGACCCCTGCGATCACTCCAATCAAGATCGAGCCGTTGACCGTGACGAATCCACTGGCGGGAGTGATGGTGGCCAAGCCGGCGACCGCTCCAGAGCAAAGGCCGAGAATGCTGGGCTTTCCACGCAGCCACAATTCGAGCACGCCCCAAGTCAGCCCTCCGACGGCAGCGGAGAAGGTGGTAGCCACGAAGGCATTGGCGGCGATGGTGTCGGCCGCGATCGCGCTGCCCGCATTGAATCCATACCAGCCGACCCACAGCATGCCCGTCCCAATGGCGCAAAGAACCATGCTATGGGGAGGCATGGGTTCCTTCCCATACCCCTTACGCTTTCCAAGCAAAATACAAAGCACCAGGGCGGACCAACCCGATGTCATGTGGACCACGATGCCGCCGGCAAAATCAATCGCTTTGATCCCCGCGCGATCATTCCATAGTCCATTCATCCAACCGCCCTCGCCCCAGATCATGTGAACGGTCGGAAAATACACCACGAACATCCACAGGACACAGAACAGTAGGATGGCAGCAAATTTCATCCGTTCAGCGATGGCTCCCACAATCAATGCGGGGGTTATGATGGCGAACATCAACTGGTAGACGGCAAAAATATTGTGCGAGACCCAGGCACCATAGAATGGGTTCGGATCGGCCGTCACTCCGTTGAGGAATGCATACTGCAGGCCTCCGAGAACGGCATTGCCCTTGGCAAAACAGAGGCTGTATCCCACCGCCCACCAAAGGACCGGAACCACGCAGGCAAGCCCGAGACACTGGGCGACCACCGACAGAACGTTTTTGCGGCGGACCAATCCTCCGTAGAAGAGGGCCAGCCCGGGCAGCGTCATGAAAAGCACCAGGGCAGCCGAGGTCATCATCCAGGCATTGTGTCCCGGGCCGGGGCCGTGGACCATGGCGTTCTTGGAACGAGCGCCATTACTGAGATAGGCCTCAGCATCGCTTACCCTCTCGGAAACGGAAGGCTCTGCTGCTGAGAGCAAGGAGGGCGAGAGAAACAACAGACAAGCGAGCCAAACCAGCGAGACTCGACAGAGAGAGGAGATCATAGGTCAGGAATGTTAAAGATCAGACAGCCTGTTCACCCCGTTCTTCGGTCCGGATGCGCACGGCTTCCTCCACGGACGAGACGAACACTTTGCCGTCCCCAATCTTGCCTGTCTTCGCCGCTCTGACGATCACCTGCACTGCCGCTTCGGCCTGATCATCGCCCAGGACCAGCTCGATCTTGGTCTTCGGAAGGAAATCGACGGTGTATTCACTCCCACGATAGATCTCGGTATGACCTTTCTGTCTGCCAAAACCTTTGACCTCTGTCGTGGTCATTCCCTTGATGCCAATCTCCTGGAGGGCATCCTTCACTTCCTCCAGCTTGAACGGTTTGATGATCGCTTCGATTTTCTTCATAGACAGCACGGCGTTTCAAAAATGCCTGGCATGCCGTCGAGGACTAGGACAATGCGAGCCAAGGTTGAGAAAGACTGACTAGCTACTATGAATTCTGCAACCGATTTTCATGCACTCATCTCATTCTGTGCGCCTCTCAGGCGGAAGGACGTTGCCATCCAAGCAAAAAGCCACCCGTGGATTGTGAAATCCACGGGCGGCTTTCGGAAGAATCCGTAGGAGGCTAGACCTTGACTCAGGTCAGCCGCATAGGCATGACAACGTAGAGAAACGGGCCGTTTATTTTCAGCACGCCTGGGCTCAGTTCATCGATCAGTTCCAGGAACACCTCGTCATTGCTTAGGGCGTTGAGCGGGTCAATCAGATAGCCCGGGTTAAATGCCACGGCCAGATCCGCACCCTTGTAATTGATCGCAAGGCTTTCCTGGGCTTCTCCAAGGTCGGGAGCATTCGCGCTAATGGCCAAGTTGTTCTTCGTGAACGCCAGCTTCACGGAGTTCTGTTTCTCGCTGGTCATGATCTCGGCACGACGGAGTGCATGGAGAAGATCCTCGCGACTCAAAGAAACGCGCTCCTTAGGCTCGCCTGGAATAACCTGTCGATAGTTGGGATAGTTCCCCTCGATCAGTTTCGTGATCAGGGTCGTCGCATTCCCCTGCTCATCGATCAGATTGAAGGAGGCCTGGTTCTCGCCGATCAGGATTCGCGTCTGTCCTTTTTCCTGGAGCAGTCGAGTCAGCTCGTTGACCGCCTTGCTAGGGACGATGAAGTCGCCCTGGCTGCGCTCGCCAGCGTCAGCCTCCTCCTCGGCCATCGCCAAGCGGCGGCCGTCTGTAGCGATCAAGGAAAGCTTCTGCTCACGGAGGCTGAAGAAAATTCCATTGAGCACATAGCGGCTCTCATCCGATGACGTCGCAAAGGAGGTCCGCTTCAGCATGGTCCGCAGCTTCTCCTGGGGAATCTCGACCTTGCGATCGTCCTGAAATTTAGGAAGGGTGGGAAACTCTTCAGCCCCTAGACCCCGCACCCGGAAATGGGAGGAGCCTGAACGCACACTCGTGACGTTCTTGTCGTCGCTTTCCATCTCGATCTCGCCACTCCCCAGCTCGCGCGTGATGCTGACAAGCTTCTTGACGGGGATGGTGGTCGTCCCGGGCCGCTTCACATTCGCAGCGACCGAGCACGAGATCGTGACGTCTAAATCTGTAGCGGTCAGGGCAAGCCTATCTTGCTCAGCACGCAGCAGGACATTCGACAAAACGGGAAGCGTCGTGCGGGTGCTGACGATGTTCTGAACAGCCTGCAACCCGGCGAGCAACTGGTCCTTAGCTATAGAAAGGTTCATTCGCTTTTATGGATAGTTTCTTTTTAAGTACAAGAAAGTATCACTATTAAGGGGTGTGAATAAGGGATTGCCTAGAACCCTGTCAAGGTCGCCACAAGGACTTAGGCGAAAAGTCATCCTGTGCATAACCCTCCAAGAAGCTGGAAAAGGACCCTCGAAAGTAAGTTCGGCGAACTTGCTGGTAGCTTATTCACAGGCGATCAAGGGGTTATTCGGGTAGTAAAGCGCGTCGGAGCAGGCGCGGAAGGAGTCCGGCGACGACCTCGGCCTCAGCCGCTGTGGTCTCCCTCCCCAAAGAAAAGCGAACCAGCGACTGAGCCGCCGCAGTCCCTTCGCCTAAAGCCAGCACGACATGGGAGGGCTCCAAGGAGCCGACGGAACAGGCGGAGCCACTGGAAGCACAGATCCCTTCCAGATCCAGGTTGGCGAGCAAGGTGAGACTATCGCTGCCGGGAACCACGAAGGAGAGGGTGTTGGGCAGGCTTCCTTCTCCGGGGGTCAGCAGCCGGACACCCAGGTCGGAAAGATCTTCGAGCGCTAACCTCAATGTTTTGACAAACGGACGCAGATGAGTTTCTGCAAAGACCGGCTCAGGGATAAAGCGTTCCAGCGCCTCCACCAAGCCAGCGATACCAGCCAAATTCTCGGTTCCCGCCCTGCGCTCGTCCTCGTGACCACCCCCAAATTGGATGGGGTCGGTTCGTAATGGCGACCTGATCCAAAGCGCTCCAGCGCCTTTTGGTCCGCAAAATTTATGGGCGCAGAGAGAGACCATGTCGGCCTCGAGGTCGGTAATTTTGCCGAGCGAACATTTTCCAAACCATTGCACGGCATCCGTATGGAATAGGACCCCCTTTTGACGACAAAGGCGGCCAATTTCCTGAATCGGCTGAAGTGTGCCGATCTCGTTGTTGGCTGCCTGCACCGAAACCAGGGTCGTTTCGGGGGTGAGGAGTTTGGCAATGTCGTCTGGATTGACGCGACCCCAGCGATCGACCCGGGCGCGATCGACCCGAAAACCCTCGCGCCGTTCGAGGTAGTTGAGAGTGTGCAGGACGGCGTGGTGTTCTACCTGGGTGGTAATGATGTGGTTGCCTTTGGGGCGCAGGGCGCGTGCGGCGCCCTGGAGGGCAAGATTGATGCTTTCCGTTCCCCCGCTCGTGAAGACAATCTCACTGGGTTTGCACCGCAATACACGTGCGGTGCGATCTCGGCAGTCGTCCAGAAGAGCGCGCGCATGGCGACCGACATGATGGATGCTCGAGGGATTGCCGAAGCAAGCCTCGAGAAAGGGCATCATCGCCTCTCGCACCCGTGGGTCGAGCGGGGTGGTGGCGTTGTAGTCGAAGTAAATCGTTGGAGGGGGCATCAGGGAGGGGTCCCGGAGTTAGGAGCGAACCGGCCGTTGGTCCAAGGATCTGCGGTGTTGGAATAGCCACGCAGTTCCCAGAAGCCCAGGAGGTCGAGGGTGGGAAAGTTAGTCACTTGGCGCTGCCCGGGCGGGAGGCGCTCGGCGGAGCGCTCAGGTGGGGCGGTCGGCTGGGAAGCCATCTTCCGAGCCCAGCGTTCCTTCCGCGCAATGTAGTCGTCGTTCATCTGAGGCGGGGGAAGGATAGCGCCTCATGGAGGGGAGCGAAACAGAATCCTCGAGCCTCGACGGAGCGCTTAGACCACGGATTCCAAGACCGAGGGCATCTCTTGGATACTCCTCAACCAGCCGGAGTATGCCGTGGCGCGCGCCTCAGGGCTCATGCCTGGGGCTAAGATATCCCAGCCGCTGGCAGCAAGGCACCGTTCCAAAGAAACGGGGCGACTGTCACCGCTGTTGCCGAGCAGATGCTTTTTCGCGATGAGATTGGCGAGCTGTACTGCAGCGGCGATGGTGGGTTCCTTCTTGGCCTTTTCCGGGGCGTGGTGAAACCAGGCTGCTTCGACCAAGGCCGGTGGAAGATTGCGCTTTTGGAGGTACAGCGCTCCCAGTTCCATGTGATTCATGCCGAGCACTTGCTCCTCCACCTCAATCAGATGGGCGGGCTCGCCCTCGAGGCGGGCATGGACCTGTCTGAAGTGCTGCGGAAAAGCCGCGGCCATGACTATCTTGCCGACATCATGCACCAGGCCCGCTACGTAGTCCGACTCCTCGGACTGCGCGACAAGAGAGCTAATGATCTCGCGGGTAAGCAGGGCGACGGCAATGCAGTGCTGCCAGAAAGGGCGCCAGGAGAAGGGCGTGTGACCGACCAGCGTTTGGAAGTCGTCGATGATGGGCGTGGCCATGGCGAGATGGCGAATCTGTTCAGTGCCGACAAAGAAAACAGCTTCCTCGATGGTACGGACAGGCTCGGCCAGACCGAAGTAGACCGAGTTGACCATCCGAAGTACGCGAGCGGTAAGGCTGGGATCCCGCTGAACAATCTCGCAGATCTCCTGCGTGTAAGCCTGTCCCGCGTTGAGAAGTTGCACGATTTCCCGTGCGTTCTTGTCGAGGGACGGCAGCGAGGGGCATTGCTCGAGCCTTGAAAGGATAACGTCCCGTCGAAGCGGTTCGGGAATTTTTCCGGTCATGCGATCTTCCGTTCCAGTCATACGCTAATGAACTGTATCGTCACTCTGCTGGAAAACTGATGCGGGGATCTATCACGGGGCTTTGAGCAAATGGTTGGTTAAGTCCGGCACAACCTTGCCGATGGAAAAGATGCATGATCGAGGTTCTGGAAGAATTGGTCAAAGGAGCGGTCACCGAAGTTTTCGGGACCATGCTCTCCATCAAGACAGAGCCCGATGCGTCTTTGAAGCTGATGGGCAATGGCAACCCGCATGTGGCGAGCAGCGTTGGTTTCATCGGCCAAATCACGGGGGTGGTCTTCATCTACTCCCAGGAGACATTTGCCAAGATGATCACCGCGCGCATGTTGGGAATGGATCCTAGCGAGATCGACTGCGAAGAGCTGGTGAACGATTCCATGGGTGAGCTTGGAAACATGGTTGTGGGGCATATCAAGTCGCGACTCTGCGATCGGGGAATGCCCTGCGTGCTCACGATTCCCTCCATCGTACGCGGGTCCCACTTCAGCATTGAGCCGACTGCCAGCATGACCCGTGTGGCGATCTGTTTCCGATGCGGTGACTCGGATCAGCTGGCCATCGAGGTGCTGATAAAGAAAGAGAAAGAGCTGCAGCCCTAAGGTTCCTCAAATTTTTAAAGACAAAGTTACTTATTATGGGACGCAAGATACTAACAGTTGACGACAGCAAGACGATCCGTTTGATTGTAGCCAAGGCATTCAAGACCTTTGACTGCGAGGTTCTGGAAGGGTCCAATGGTGTGGAGGGCCTTGCAGTGGCCACGCGCGAAAAGCCGGACATCATCGTCCTGGATTTCACGATGCCCATCATGGACGGCCTGGAGATGCTCTCGAAGCTGAAGGCCGATCCTGAGCTCAAGTCGATTCCAGTGATCATGCTCACCGCCGAAGCCGGTCGAGAACAAGTGCTCAAGATCGCCAAGCTGGGTGTGCGAGACTATCTCATCAAGCCGTTTAAGGAGGAGATGATCATCGAGCGCGTGAGCCGAGTGATCGACCTCAAGCCCCGTGGCGAAGCTGTGGCGAAGGTCAAGCAATTTGACGATATCATCCGCGTTCTCGTGGTGGACGACAAACCTGCGATTGTTGATCAGATTCGCACCGGGCTCGGTGACACCAAGTGGAAGGTGGATGGCGTGAGCGCCCCGGGACAGGCCGCCGACTTCTGCTCGCAAACGGTTCCTGATGTGGTTCTGGCGAGTTTGTCACTTGCGAATAACGGAGGTTACGCCCTGTTCCAGATGCTACGCAGCGCGAGTGGGACCAAGAGCGTACCGATCTTTGGATTGACTGTGAAGACGGACACGGATCAGCAGACACGCGCCCAACAGAGCGGTTTCACGGGCGTGATCACGAAGCCTATTGATTTCGACGATCTCAAGACGCGCATCTGCCGCACGCTGAATCTCGACACGTCTCTGCGCTATTTCATGAACAAGGATGGCGCCCTGGTCATGACCCTTCCGGGTGACTTCAGCCAGAGCGTGGCCAACGAGGTGACCATGCATCTTCGCAACAAGATTACCCTGGCCGTGGATGCAGGCATCGACAAGATGGTTATCGACCTCAGCCAGCTGACCAAAGCCGACATCACCCTCATCAAACTGGGGTTGAGCACCATCCAGATGTGTCACGAGCTGGAATTGAAGTACAGCATGATTGGATCTCAAGCCGTATGCCTGGAATGCAAGAACTACGAGGAAACCAAGGATTGGCGGCTGGTCACCAGCTACCAGGACGCACTGTCTCAACTCGGGGTCAAGCTGGCTGCGGCTGCCTGATGATCTGGGCGAGGCTCGGAGCTTTCGCGGCCCTGATGTTTGGGGTGAGTCCGTACGACGTAGAGGGTCAAGAAGCCTACCTCGCGAAGGTGGGTCCCTCCTCGGTGCGACTCCTGATCCCAAGGTCGGTTCTGCCATCGATTGGGCTCCTTGCTGATCCCATGAAAGGGCGGACGTTGGCCACGCAAGCGGCTGCATCCGCACCCGCAACGGCTGTGGTCCCTGCCGCTGGCATCCCTACCGTTGTGTCGACCGAGGAGTTTGTAGGTCCGCCCGCTCCTGCTGAGAAGAGCCTTCCCAGCGCAGCCCTACCCGCTCCAAGTGGCGAGCAGGTTGTTTCTGCAGATGCCTCTTCGGCACGCGCACCTTCAGAGGTTCGCCTGGCAGGCGCTTCCTCTTCGGAGCCCATCACGGCTCAGATGATGGTTCGCTTCTTTCGCCCAGGTCCAGCTTCCGACAGCCTGACCGGACCTTTCACCTCGGGCGCTGGCCTGGCGGCAACCCCTTCGACGGAGACAGCGGTTTGGCTTCCGATCCAATTCCAACCGCCCGAACCCCTCGGCATCAAGACGCGCAGCTCCGCGAGCTACGAGCAGGTCCCTGCTGGCGTGGCACCCTTGGACCAAGCCGTGCGCACCAGCCCTCCTTCGCCCAACGCCAACGTGCCTCACTAAACATGAGGCTTTCCCTGCATCTCCACTCGTGGATGCTGGCTGCGCTCATGAGCTCGGCAGCCGCCGAGCCTTCCACAGCCGATCCCGACCTCCTGCCCGCATCGGCCTTTATTCGGTCCGTGCCTCGGCAGGAAACATCAGCGGCAGAGATCGAAGCGGTGAAGTACGCGGAGCAGCTGAGCCGGTTCCAAAGCCAGCTCGAGGCGGGGCAGAAACTGCGGAAGGCCCGGCAGTTTGATGCGGCGAGGCGGACGTTCATCGGAATTTTGGAAGCCATCTGCCCTGCGGAGGTTCAAGAGCCTGCCCTTCTGGAGCTCGCTTTGATCGCAGAGGAGCAGAAGGAATTCTCCCGCGCGCAGCAGGTCTACAATCAGTTTCTTAAGCACTTCCCCAACTCCGAGTCCGCTCCGGAAGTCTTGCTTCGACAGGGATTGATGTATCGGGAGATGGGGGCTCAGACGTTGGCGATTGCCAAGTTTTATGCCGTGGGTTCGACGGCCCTTAAGCTGGATACGATGAATATGGCGAGCTATCAGCGGCTGGTCTTGCAGGCGCAGACTGAGATCGCGAACACGCATTTCCTGCAGGGAAAGTATGGCGAAGCCTTGGACTTCTTGAAGCGTTTGCTGAAGCAGGAGACTGTCGACCTTCATCGTGCCAGGATTCGTCACCGCTTGGTTCAGTGTCAGGAGCGCCTGGGGGACGACAAGGAGGTAGAGGTGGAGGCGCGTGAGTTCCTCCGTCTGCATCCGTCTGCATCGGAGGTTCCAGAAGTACGCTTCCTTCTGGCCAACGCGCTCAAGCGGATGGGACGCAACCGGGACGCCTTGCAGGAGGTCAGCATGCTCCTCGTGGCTCAGGAATCGATGGGTAAAACCAATCGGGCCGCCTGGGCCTATTGGCAGCAGAGGGTGGGTAATGAAATAGCGAATCAGCTTTACCGTGAGGGCGACTACATGAACTCGCTGGAGATCTACGAGGGTCTTCTCCCACTCGATCGACGGCTCGAGTGGCAGGTCCCTCTCCTGTATCAAATCGGTCTGATCTACGAGAAGCTAGCCCAACCTCCCCGCGCTGGGCTGGTTTACAGCAATCTTATCGCCATGGCAGCCCTGGACGCCACCCAGGTCACCCAAGGTATGCGTTCGGTCATCGAGATGGCTCGATGGCGTTCCGAGCAGATGCAATGGCAGGTGCAGGCCCAGCGCACGAATGCCTTCTTCGAAGGAAGCAGCCCCCGACCTCGCAAGCTTGCAGAGGTCAAACCCGACCTTCAGACACCGCCGCCGTGACAACCCTACCCACTCTTACCGCCGCTCTTCTTGAGCAACGCCGGATTGCCACCGAGGTTCTCGGGCTTGTGGAGCTCGAAGCCGCGGCCCTGGGCAATGGAGGATCGTTGCCTTCCGAAACAGCGGCTGCCAAGCAGCGCCTGCTTCCTCGCCTTGCCAGTGCTGCGCGAAATCTTCGCCAGCAGCGTGAGCTCTGGCAGCATCTCTCACCCGAAGAGCGTGGCTCGATGCTAGGGGCCCTGGACGATCTACGCTGCACGCAGGAGTTGCTCATGAAAGTGATTCTGCGCGACCGCGAGAACGAGCAGAGGCTCCTTCGAGCTGGGGCCGTTCCTGCTCGCCACTTCTCCAAGGTGCAGCCTCAAGCTTCGGCTCACTTTGTCGCAAACCTCTACCGCAAGAACGCCGGCTAGCCTTGCGCACATTTCATAGCCCGCAACACGATTGAAGTTCGTCGGCAGCTATTCCCGCGTCGCTGTAGATTCTCATGCTCAAGTTTGGGCAAGAACTGCCGATGCTCTCTCGGGCTTGCCCTGCGCGATGCAAGGGATGCCCACGAAAACCGGGCATGGAGCGCCAAGCCGTGAACGAATGGAAGCGGACACATCGATGAGTGACCGGGGCTGTCCCCACTACCGACAGGTTCGACATGCCGATTGAAAAAGTCCTTCTGGTGGAAGATGACGTGACGCTGCAGCGGAGCCTTGAGTCTCAACTGCGCCAGAGTCGGTACGACGTCGTGGTGGCCTGCACACTCGCTGCTGCTCAGGCCCACATAGCGGCCGATACCTTTGACGTCGTGATTAGCGATGTTCAATTGCCCGACGGGAACGGCACACAGTTTCTGCAGATGTTCCAGGGTCGTGCGATCCGCCCCTTGGTGATCATCATCAGCGGTCATGGATCCGTGGAGGCCGCTATGGACTGCATGAAGCAGGGGGCCTTCGATTATCTTATTAAGCCTTTTACCCCTGAGCAGCTTGAGGTTTCGCTACGGAGGGCCGACGACTACAGTCAGCTCGTGAAGGTCAATCGCTTCCTCAGCCAGTCGGAGCCGGACGATTTGCCGAGTGAATTAATTGGCGGCAGCGCGGCCATGCAGGAGCTGCGTGCACTGATCCGGCGCGTAGCCCCTACCGACGCGACGGTTCTTATTCAGGGCGAGAGTGGCACCGGCAAAGAGCTGGTTGCACGGGAACTCTTTCGAACCAGCTCCCGGTCGGGAGCTCCGTACATTCGTGTGAACTGCGCGGCCATTCCTGAGAATTTGATCGAGAGCGAGTTTTTTGGACATGAGCGCGGCGCCTTCACGGGAGCCCTGACGCGTCGAGAAGGTCGCTTCGTCTTGGCGAATACCGGAACCATTCTTTTGGACGAGGTGAGCGAGGTGTCGATGGGACTTCAGGCAAAGTTGTTACGCGTGCTTCAGGAGAAGGAGCTAGAACGCGTGGGTGGGAACAAAACAATCTCGATCGATGTTCGAGTGATTGCCACCACGAACCGACATCTGGAGGAGAGCATCGCCCGCAAAGAGTTTCGTGAGGATCTCTACTTCCGTCTAAACGTCGTCCCCATTCATGTGCCCGCGTTGCGGGATCGTGTGGAGGATATTCCAGCCTTGGCAACGGCCTTTCTGGAGCGCTCAGCCCGACGTCTCGGCGTGCCGACGCCCACACTGGGCCCTGAATGTCGCGAGGCACTCCTCTCACATTCCTGGCCCGGGAACGTGCGTGAGTTGGAGAATGTCTTGCAGCGGGCCGTGATTTTCGGCGGCGGCGCGGAAACCCTTTCGGCGGAACATCTCCGCCTTGGCCGACCCAGGCCGCTGTCCCGGGACATGACGTCTTCCTCGGTTCAGCACGAGTCCGCCGCGAGCTTTCTACCGGCTTTGGGACCCGTGCTGCCGACGCTGGAGCAGGTGGAGAAGGATCTCATCTTCGCGGCGCTCAAGCGTTGTTCGAATAACCGTACCCATGCCGCAAAGATGATCGGAATCAGCCTGCGCACCCTTCGAAACAAGCTCAGCGAATACCGGCATGCTGGCTATAGGGAAGCGATGCTGACCCGGGACCTCGAGGATGCTGTAGGCGACGCGTCGAGCGAGGCGGCTTAGCGGGCCGTCGGCCTTAGAAGGTCGTTCCGCAGGGTGGCCACTAGGGCACTTCCTTTGTCTCCGGCCTTTTTGGATGTCGGCCTGCTAGAAACAAAATCCGGCTCCCGGATTTTGATGAGAATCGATCTCAGAGGCGCGTGTTGTCGCGCGGGCTCAGAACAGTTTATTCACCGCGATGCCGAGCACGCTGAGCGGGCCTTGGTCTTCGATGCCTTCGGTGGCCTTCTCAACCTTTTGCAGCGTCAGCTTGATGTTCTTGAAGAAGCTTTCGTCATTCACGAGCTTGCCGACGGAGCCCTGCCCGCTGTTGATTTTCTGCATGATCTCTTTGAGGTTGGTCATCGCTGTGGTGCTTTCGCGATAGAGGGCTTCGTCCTTCATCAGCAGGCCCAAGGTTCCTCTGCCTTCATTGATGGTGGCGACCGTGCTTTGTGCCTGGGTAACGAGCTTCTGTGCATCGCCCAAGGTCGTGTCGAGCCTCGCTACAGCCGCAAGCGCGCTGCTGTGAAGCGCGTCGTCATTGATCAGCTTTCCGAGCGTCCCTTTGCCTTGAGCCAGGTTGTCACTCACGGTTCGGAAGTTCCCGATGATACCCGTGAGGCGCTCGGAATTGTTCTTCATGAAGTCGGTCAAGGGTCCGAGCAGGCCGCTCAGATTCTCCGTGCTGAAGCTCTTGGTGAGTCCTTCGACTCCCGAGGCAACCCCGTCTAGCTTGACCATGAGCGTGCTGAGATCCGGCTGCTCGTAGGTGGGAAGAGACGAGCCCTCCATCGCAGGTATGGCATTGGTGGGCGATCCGAATTGCAGATCAACATAGTTCTGGCCCATCAGCCCCGTGAACTTGATCGAGGCACGGCTGTCGGTCTTGATCTCGGCGCTTCTGGAGGTGATCTTCATGCTCACGCGCGCAAAGCCATTGGTGAGATCGATCGCATCGACCTGACCGATGGCAACCCCTGCCATCTTTACGGCGTCCCCCTTCCGGAGATCCTGTGCGTTTCGGAAGCTGGCTTGCACCCGGTATCCCTTCCGGAAGAAATCGGCGGCTCCGATCAACTCCAGGATGATGACCCCGGCGATCAGGGCAAAGGCAAAGAAGATTCCCAGGCGGGTTTCGAGTGTATTTTTCATGACAGGTCTGAAATGGCTTTGGCCTTGAAGTCTGCGTTGAGGAAGCGGCGGATGAAGGGATGCTGGCTGCGTCGAACCTCGTCCGGCGTGCCAACAAATAAGATTTGCCCGTCGTCCATGATCGCCAGTCGGTCGGCAACGCCGAATGCGAGTTCGCGGTCGTGGGTGACGACGATGGAGGTGACGTGGATGCGCGCCTTAAGATTTAAGATCTCTTCGCCAATCGTGATGGTCATCAGCGGATCCAGCTCGCTGGTGGGTTCGTCGTAAAGCACCAGTTGTGGATCGATCACCAAGGCGCGAGCGATGGCTACTCGCTTATTCATCCCGCCGGAAAGCTCTCCGGGCAGCTTGTCTTTGACCCCTTTGAGTCCGAGCAGGTCCAGCTTTTCAGTTACAATGCGATCAATCTCCTCCGGCTTGCGCAGGCGGTGTTCTTGGAGATAGAGGCCAACGTTCTGTCCGACGGTGAGGTAGTTCAACAAGGCCCCGGACTGAAACACCATCGCGAGGCGGTATTGACGGGCTACCTCTGACTGCAGGATGGATCTGCCATCGAAGAGGATGTCACCCTGGTCGGGTTCCTCCAGGCCAATGATATGCCTAAGCAGCACGCTCTTCCCGCTGCCGCTGGGTCCCATGACCACGAAAATCTCACCGCGTTCGACTGAGAAATCGATGCCCTTCAGCACCAACTGCTCGCCGTAGCTTTTGCGGAGGCCACTGATCCGGACTTGGATGCTATGGGGCGCGGCGTCAGTCATTGTCAAAGGCAAGCATCACCCGGGTGATGTAGTAGTCGAGGATGAGGATGAGCACGATCGAGTTGACGACCGCTTTGGTGACCGAGCGACCGATCCCTCTGGGTCCTCCGATGGTGGTGAGCCCTTGGTGGCAGGAGACCGTTCCTATCACGAAAGCAAAGGCAAGGCTCTTGATGAGTCCATTGGCCACATCCTTCAGCTGCACGACATCATGCAGGTTGCTGAAGAATGTTTGAAACGTCAGGGCGATGCGATGATTGGCAACCGCGACGAACCCGCCTCCCATCCAGCCGACCAGCATTGAAAAGATGACCAGCAGGGGCATCGCGATGCAAATCGCGGTGATCCGAGGGAGCACTAAGTAGTGGATCGGATTGATATTCATGGTGCGGAGGGCGTCGACCTCCTGGTACACCCGCATCGAGCCAATCTCGGCTGCCATGGCGGATCCGATGCGTCCGGCGATGAGGATGGCCATCATCACGGGCGAAAGTTCCTTTGCGAGAGAGATTCCGACCAGTCCGCCCAAGGCGCTGGCGATACCTCGCTCTGCGAGCACGGGGCCGCTTTGGAGGGCGACCACCCCACCGATGAAGAGCGAGAGGATGCAGGCCATCAAGAGGCTGCGATTTCCAATCTCAAAGAGCTGTTCGAAGATCATCTTGCGCTGCCTGAACGACTGGGGCAGAGCGCAAAAGGTTCTCCAGAGCAGCAGTAGAATTTCACCGATGTTCTGAAACATAAGGTTTAGGAACCCACAGGGACATGCGTTGACGGCTTCTTGCCCAAAGGTATGAAAAACACCCGGACTTTCTTCCCGTCAACCCCGGTCTGATACTGGAACAGGCCGAACAGGATCGAGCCTTTTCTTAATTTTGGCGTGGTTTGGTGGCGATAGAGATTCCAAAGCAATGACTGGCTCGACGTTCCTTCCTTCGGGTTCCGTTCATCCCTCCACAGGGCATAGATGGGGGAATAGTTGCGGTCGATGCTCTTACTGGTAGGCAGGAAGGGCTCCAGCAGAGCGAGAGCCTGGAACCGCTGACGGCCTTGGAAATCGTTTCGATAGGCGAAGAGAGGCCATAGAAGGTGCCGCGTCAGATGCTCACCCGTATCCGTGTTACGCTCGTGCAGTCCCGAATAGAGATAAAAGAGCACTTTGGTGAGATCGCGCTCGTAGGGCGCGGCATGGACGTCACTGGTTTTGTAGAGCGGCCAGAGGTAGAAGGCTGTTTCAATCTGAGGGGTCTTTGCCCGGCTAAACAGGGGCCATACTCGGTTGGCAGTCTTCCCGGGGCCGCGCGCGAAGGTGATTAGGGGCCATGGCGCGCTCCACTCTCGATACTGCTTCTCCCGATCGTGGGTCAGGCGAACGCCTAGCGGCCAGGGAAAGGCTACAGAATCTCTTAAGGGCGAATGCTCAGCCGTAAACAAGGGGGCTAGGCCGAAGCTGTGCTGCTGGTTTGTGGTGCCAATTCCCAAGTGCTCGTTGAAGTAAAACGGCCAGGCGAAAAAAAACTTGCGATGTCCGGGGAACTGAACTTCATCGCCCCATGTGTTGGTTCTCTGGGTGATGCTCTTTGTCTCGGACCCCATTAGCGGCCAGAATTGCCAACCCTTGACGCCTCCTCCATGCCGGAGATGGAAGAAAGGATACACGTAATTGTCCGTGTAGACTTCGCGCTTCCGGCTCTGGACATAGAGCGGCAGCATGAGGAACTGAACCTCGTCCCTGAAGAAGCGGTTTTTGAAGGTGCCGTAGAATGGGACCAATGCGGTGTAGCGATTCGTCGGATTTGCCGATCGCTGCTGAAAGTAAAAGGGAAACAAGCTCAAACGTCGCTTGTCCGACTCGTCCATGGACATGCCCCCGGAGAAACCGAAGAGTTGGAAAAACTGCCAGCGGCTTTCCGGGCCGAACCGGTCGTAGGTCAGGAGAGGGTAGAGAATGTCGAGTTCCGAGGACTCCGTCCCCAAATCGCGGGTCCAACTTACGAAAGGTGGGATCCCCCACCCATAGGCTTCGCCGATCCGCTCGTGGAAGTAGAGGGGCCCCACTGCTTCTTCTCTGACGCCCGCTTGGAGGGTGAGATCAAATCGCTGGTAGAGGGGCCCCAGCCCAGACCCCTCGTCAGCCTTGTCCGCCGCAGAAGCCGAGACGGCCACGCCCGATCCCGCCAGCAATACCGCCACCCCCGCCGAACATCTGAGCCAGTGTCCCCATCGGATTCCAGCCATCTCACCCCAGAAACGCTCCAAAAACCAGATAAGGTTAAAGTGCTTCCAGTGGGCTTGGAATCGCTCCAAATGAATATCGCAATTGACTTTCAAGGTAATTGGAATAGGTTAGTGGCGCGATTGAGGTTTCTACCTCGGTTCCTCCCGACCCAGTGTTGACTGTGCATTGTCACACTGGGTTTTTTCTTAGGGACCACCCTATCTTTTCGAGGAGGTTCAGGAGAGCTGGAAGGAATGTCAGCCCAACGAACATGCACGTGGCGACCCCCACGGACATGATGATCCCGAGACTAGCGATGCCTTGATGTTTGGCAAGGATCAGGCTTCCGAACCCTGCGATGGTCGTCAATCCCGACACCAGGACTGCTTTGCCAGTGCTCCGAGCTAGAATGCTTGGATTATTTTCTTCCGCATAGCGATTTAATATGTGAATGCCGTTGGTGATTCCAATCCCAACGAGCAGGGGTAAGGTCATGACATTGGCGGGGTTGAACGGGATTCCAGCCCAGCCCATGATGCCCACCATCCACAGGGCGCCCAGCAGCACGGGAATGAGCGACAATATGAGGCAGCTGAGGCGGCGAAAGTGGATGAGAACCAGAACGGAGATTGCGGCGAGGCTGTAATAGGCGGATTCTACAAAACTGTCTTTGAGGAGGGTGGTGTATTCGAGCAGCTGCACAGGTGTGCCTGTGGCGTCCGGGGTGACACTGCGCAGATCCCGAACAAATTCTTCCTGAGCCTGGCGCTCCCAGATGTTTTTCTTGGGGTACACCTGCAGGAGATAGTGGCCGGTGACCCCGACGAATCGCTGCCGGAGTTCCGCAGGAAGCTGATCGATCTGGATGCTGGATTCGATCGATTGGTTCTGCAGGAGGCCGAACGTGGTGCGCACGTCCTCGATGAGTGCTCTCTGGTACAAAGCCAGGCGCGCGGCGACGGCGCTGGGTTCTCCTCGACGCATCTCCACCAGAAAATCCCCCACCGCTTGGCGGAGGCTCTCGAGTTGGGCATGGATCTTTGGATTATCCACACGGGTGGCTTCCATCGCGAGGCCCAGATATCCGTGGAGTGAGAAAAGCGTTCGGTTGAGTTCCGCTAGGTTGGCTTTTTCTGGGTCCGGCGTGGGGAACTGGATGCTTTGCAGAATTTCTCGGATTTGGCGGATATGTGGAATCTTTGTCGCGCACTCTGTGTTGAGCAGGGGAACGATTGAGTCCACGGAGGAGACGGACGGGAGCGCCTCTAGGCGGGTTTGGAGCGCTAGAGCCTCGGCTCTTGATTTGGCTATGATCGCTCCGTAGAGGACGGAGCGGGTGGAGGAGGCGATCAGTTTGTCCTGATAAATCACGGCAGCCAGTCCATCGCTCTGCATGTGGAGCAGGTTGTAGTCGAAGGTTACTTTGCCGCTTTCACGATACGCCCAGACGCTGATGGCCAAGGTGCAGAGCCCCACGATGTAGGGCCGCCGCAGCCACAGGCCCTCGATTTTGGCTCGGTGGTCCAACTCGATCGCCTCGGCCATTTGCAGAACCGGACCTTTTTCCTGATCAATCTGATTCTGTCGCCCGCGCAGCAGCAGGGCCGGCAGCAGTGTGAGCATGGGCACTAAGCTCAGGAGCATACCGCCTCCGCAAATGATGCCCATCTCTCGAATACCCTGAAAGCCGGTGAAGGCCATGGCGAAGAAGGCGCCCGCGGTCGTGAAGGCGCCGGTAAAAATACCGACGCCGGTGTTGACCAGGGCCTTCTCAAGGGCCTCCCGCTCGGTTCTGCCGCGGCGGAGCTCCTCTTCATACCGCGTGATGAGATGCACACCGAAATCGATGGCTAGACCGATGAGGATCGGAAAAAAGGTGATCGTAAGGATGTTCAGATGCCCGATGACCAGGGTGGTGAAACCGATGCTGTAGGCGAGTCCTACGAGCAGGCAGAAGGTGGCTTTGAGCGGACGGCCCGTTTCGTGATATCCGTAGACGAAGATCAGGGCCACCGCCAGCAGGGAAACAACGGTGGCGAGCAGGCTGTCGTCTTGCGATTGCCTCATCTCGTCTAGCTCGAGGACGGGTTCCCCCGTGAGTCCCACGTTGAGTCCTGGAACTTCCATCTGCGTGCGGCCAATCAAGGTGCGGAGTCGATCGATGGCCGCTGTGTTCAGCGCATCTTCCAGAGCCTTCACCACCACGAGAAAAATACGGCCATCCGCCATAGAGAGATACATTTCCTTCGCGGCTTCTTGTCCCCCGTCCAGCAAGGAGCCGACGCCTGGGGAAGGAGGGTTTCCCTCCCGTTTCAGGCTATCGCCCGCCTGTACCACGATCCGTTGGAAGGCTGGAAGGCCCTGGATCAACTGATCATTCTCGCTCGTCGATTCCTGTCGCGCAGTTCGAAACCGACGGTTCACTTCGGCGAACAGGCCGACCAGATTGGTAGATGAGGCGAACTGCTTCATCACCGGGGCAAAGGTCTGAAGCTGCTCGTGGAGCGCTATGAGACTGTTTGTGGGTGCCAGAAGCAACGCATTGGTGCCCATCAGGGACAGGTCCCGTCGGTAGAAGACACCGGTGAAGAGATTTGTTTCGGCTTCGAGATAGGCTCCGAGGCGCTCGGCGAACTGCCGATTCTTTTCGAGGTTCTCGCTCTCGACCACGACCACCAAATCGTCCTGAACCGGGAACTCAGCGCGGAATTTTCGAAAGAGAGCGTGGTATTGCTTGTCCGCCCCTACCAAGGAGTCCCGGCTGGTATTGAATTCAAGTCGCAGGGCTGTGTAGGCGACGCAGAGGACGGCCAACACGAGTTGAGGGTAGAGCCAAAACCCACGGTGTTGGTACAGGGACGTGGACAGTCGTTTAAGCAGACGCGCTGTGAGTGAGGATGGCTCGGCGTCATCCATGGCGGTGGGAGACTAAACCACACGGAGCGGAGGACCAGGCGCGTATCCCGCGTTGAGAACGTGTGGCCATGCGGCGGGAGGCGGACGTCTTCATCCTTCGGCCAATTCGGCGTTGGAGTAGATCTCCTTCACGTCGTCGTGATCTTCCAAGGCTTCGATTAAGCGAGTGATAGAGGCATGCGTTGAGGCATCAGGTACGGGCACGGTGAGGGTGGCAAGCGCGGTCACTTCGGCAACCTCGCAATGGATTTGACGGGCTTCAATCTGCCTGTGGACGGCTTCGAAGCGCGCGGGATCTGTCAGGATTTCGAATCCGTGATCGTCGGACTTAAAGTCCTCAGCACCCGCTTCCAGAGCCAATTCCATGAGGACATCTTCTGGGGCGGATTCCCGTGAGACGACGATCTGTCCCTTGCGATGGAACAGCCGAGTGACCGCTCCTGCGGTGGCTATGGATCCGCCGCTTTTTGTGAGCAAGCTGCGGATCTCGGCAGCGGTTCGGTTTTTGTTGTCCGTGCTGATTTCGATCAGCAAAGCCACACCGCCGGGTCCATACGCCTCGTAGGTCAGGTCATCATATTGGATCGACTCTCCCCCGCCCGTGGCCTTCTTGATGGCCCGTTCAATATTCTCATTGGGCATGCTTGCGGCGCGTGACCTGAGCAGCACCATGCGGAGCCGAGGGTTCATGGAGGGATCTCCGCCGCCGAGCTTGGCTGCGATGGTAATTTCCTTGCCCAGCTTGGCAAAAATCTTACCACGCTTCGCGTCGATGGCACCCTTGAAGTGCTTCACCTTAGCCCATTTGCTATGTCCTGCCATATCCGTTCGTGCTCGTGTGCTATGCTCGGTGCAGCCCCCGTTTAAGGCGGGTGCCGTCCTTCGCATTCAAGCGGGTCTCTTGCACGATCTAAAGTCATTTTTTAAGCGCCCGATGAAGGAGGTGGACGGGAATGCTCCCCGAACAGTCTCGCGATTGACGGGGGGGCCCGACGAGGGCTTGAAGATTGGTTGACCCCTACGCTTGCATTCGTCGTGCCCGTCCAGCATTCTGTCGCTAAGTCTATTGGCGTGACCCGATCTTGCCGAGTTGGCTGTTATCACATGAGCAATACGTCCGAGAACGATCTGAACCTGGACCTGCATTTCCTCCCGGCTTGGGCGCAGCAGTCCCCTGACATCAACCGCTATGCCCATTTCACCGGCGATGAGGGCGGGGGGGAGCGTGGCCGTTTTCGGCGCGACCGTGGGGATCGCCCTCCGGGGGGCGGGGGCGGGGGTGCGCGGCGCGGCGCACCCGGACAGGGTCCGGGCCAAGGGGCGCGACCCCAAGGGCGAACCGATGGTCCTCGGCGGGATAGCCGTGGGCCGGGAGCAGGCCCGGGAGCACCCGCTAGGCCGGCAGGCCCGGGCGGAGATCGTGGCGGATTCCGTGGTGACCGGGGGGGCGGTACGGGACGGGGCCCAGATCGCCGTGACGACGCTCCAGTGGTGCCCCTGCTGGACTTAAATGTGTCTATCCAGCCCGACGACAAGGGCGTGGATTCATTAGCCCGCCAGATCAAAGTGTCTGGACGCGCCTATCCACTTTTCGAGATTGCGGCCATGATTCTCAAGAAGTCCGACCGCCATGCGGTCGCCTTGAGCATCCGTCGTCGCGGAGACGGCTCGGTCGCGCAGGCCCTGTTTACCTGTGCTTTGGACGAGAGTCTCTGGCTGAGTGAAGCTGAGGCGGTGAAGCATTCACTCGACAACTTCTTTGGCACCTTTTATGAGGTCAGCAGGGTTCCGATGGATCCGCCGAAGGGTGTTTATACGTTTGTGGCCCAGTGTGGGATGAGTGGGGTGATCCTTGGACCTCCCAACCATCATGATTATCAGAATCAGCTTCGCCGTCTGCATGCCGAGCGGTTTCCTCGCCTCCCATTCGATGCGTTCAAGGCTCGGGTGAAGATCGTGCGGGATGAGGCGGTGGTGAAAAAGTGGGTTGAGGATCAGAGCTTCAAGTCTGAGTTCACCTGTCTGAATGTGCCGGAGCCTCTTCAGCTGGGAAGCCGCGAAGAGGTCGACAAGCATTTCCGCGAGGTCCATGCCCCAGCCCTGATCCGTTCGGTAGAGAGCATCACGCTCTCGCCGGATGCCGTGAAGAAGTTGCGTAACCAAGCCCTGCTGCGGCTCGTACGTTCGACTCTGGACAACCAACGGCGCTTCCCTCTGCAGGTTGCCACTCATCTGAGCCAGCAGTTTGCCTCCCGAGGACTCCAGTTCTTCAAGGTGAACAAGACGGTGACCCACGTTTCCGTGGCGCGACCTCACTACCTGGATCTGGACACGAATGTCCTGACCCCGGGCGTCAGGAAGATTGTCGATCACATCAACACCCACGCTGGGTGCACCCGGCGGCAGTTGGTGGATGCCATTGTGCCTGGGGGCCTTCCCCCTGAGAAACCGGCGACCCCGGCGGCTGCACCGACCCAAGCCTCCACTGCGGACAGCGCTGCAGCCCCTGTCGCTGAGGCTGCCCCCGCTGAAAAACCGCCGCTGTCACCAGAGCTCCAGGCGTTTGCTTCGGATCTGCACTGGCTGATTCACCAGGGGCATGTTATCGAGTTCGCCACGGGGGTTATGGAAACGGCCAAGAAGCCAGCTCCGAGGCCCGTGAAAGCGCCGTCAGTCAATGCCGCAGGGAAGGGCAAGGAGAAGGAAGTGGCCGTGGAAGCTCCGGCGGAGACAGCCGCCGAAGTCATTACGACAGCGGTCTCGCCTTCAAGCAGTGTCGAGGGTTCAGTAGAATCGCCTGCGGGGGAGTCGGCTCCACCCGCTGAGTAGGCTGCGAGGGAGCGGCCCGGAGTCAGATCCGGGCCGCAGGTTCCGCGGACGCGAACGACCATGACTCCCGCTGCGCTGGGCCCTGTGGACATTCGTCAGCTAGAGGCTGCCGAGGGGTGGCTCATGCTGGGTAACCCACAGGAATCTTTGTCGGAACTTGAACGCATTTCCCCGGCGTTTTCGGAGCACCCCCAAGTGCTTTGCATGCGTTGGCAGATCTCTGCGGCCTTACGGCAGTGGGATCATGCCCTTGAGATCGCTGGGTGCCTTTTAGGGCAATATCCACAGGACCCCACGGGTTGGATTCATCGATCCTACGCGCTACGCCGATCTAGGTCTGGTGGGCTGCAGCAGGCGTGGGACGCTCTGCTACCTGCCGTCTCAAAATTCCCCCGCGTGAGCATCATCCCGTATAACATCGCTTGCTACGCCGCGCAGCTGGGACGTTTAAGTGAAGCCTGGGATTGGCTCCATCGCGCTATCGAGGCTGCTGAGGATGTCGCCGCACTAAAGGAAATGGCCCTCCAAGATGAGGATTTACGTCCGATCTGGGAGCGGGTGCGATCTATTTGAGCCGGTCGCAAACAAGGGCATCGTGAAAGCCAACGATCCCCTGGTCTCGTCATCAAAGGGGTTCTCGGACGAACGGGTCCTGCTTTAGAGGGAGGATCGGATATGCGCTAAAAGGTCTGGATATGCGTCGAGAGCTCGGAACTGTGGAAACTGGCGACGGATATTCTCGGGGGCATGGAAGAGAAATCCCGCGTCGGCTTCCGCCAGCATGGTGGTGTCATTAAAGGAGTCTCCAGCCGCGACAACCCGATAGCCCAGCGATTTGAAAGCCGCGACGCATTTGCGCTTTTGATCCGGCTGACGAAGGTGGTAGTTCACTACCCGACCCTCATTGACCTCCAGCCGATGGCACAGCAGGGTTGGCCAGCCGAGTTGTCGCATGAGGGGTTGAGCAAATTCCTCGAAGGTATCGGAGAGGATGACGACTTGAGTCAGTTCGCGCAGCTCGGCAAGAAACTCCACAGCTCCGGGCAGAGGGTTGAGGGTGCCGATCACTTCTTGGATATCCGTGAGCCGGAGCCCGTGTTGATTGAGAATCTTCAAACGTCCCCTCATCAGGACATCGTAGTCTGGGATATCGCGCGTGGTCAGCCGAAGTTCGGCGATCGAGGTTTTATCAGCGACTGCGATCCAGATCTCGGGAACCAGCACACCTTCCAAGTCGAGAGTGACGATGCTTTGTTTCAAGTGCTGAATCTTCCCTCGTGAAGCCGTGGGGGATCAAGTCTGGGTTTTCAGTTGCCTTGCTAGGGCCGGATCTGTTGGTATGCAGCCAAACGCTCCAGATGAAATCACAAACGGTTGACGTCGTCATTCCCGCCTCTACCTCAAACTTGGGGTCTGGCTTCGACACTCTCGGAATAGCCCTGCGGCTTTACAACACCGTGCGGATCACTCAGAAAAAGGCTAAGGGGGTCAATTTGATAAGCCCAGTTGCTGAGGCGGAATGGCCGCGGGTGACCCGGATGCTCTACGAAGCCTATCGCAGCTTTTTCGCCAAGGCGCGTAAGGCTTCCTTTGGTGTCGATGTGGAGATCAGCGGGGCAATCCCAGCGGAACGCGGCCTGGGAGCGAGCGCCACTCTTCGTTTGGGGATGGTTGCAGGGCTGAATGTGCTCGCGAAGAAGCGCTTTGATCGACAGATGGTTTTGGACTTGGTGGCAGAATTAGAGGGCCATCCGGACAACGCAGCTCCCGCCGTTTTCGGTGGGTTTTCTGCCTCAGGAAAAGTTAAGGAATCCATCCGTTGCATTCGCCACGAGGTCTCCTCCCGAGCGAGCTTTGTCACTCTGATCCCTCGGACTGGAGTGAGTACCGACTCCGCACGGGAGTTGGTGCCCCATTCATTCAATAAGCTCGACGTCATCCACGGCCTGAACCGTTCGGCTCTTATTGCTGCTGCCTTTTCCAACGAAAACCTGGAGCAGCTGCGTGGAGTTTTTGACGATCGAATTCATCAACCTCACCGGGAGCCTCTGGTTCCTCAACTCAGCAAGGTCATCCAGGCTGGGGAGCGGGCGGGTGCCATTGGCGGATGGCTGAGTGGCGCCGGTTCTGGGATCATCTGCCTCACGCTTCAAAAGGCTGAGGCCGTGGCCAAGGCCATGCAACGTCAGTTGCCAGACTCTGAAGTGATGATTCTCAAGGCAGATAACGACGGCTTTACCATCAAGCAGTAGTTTTGAGGGAACCGCCTCTTTTTCTGCAGGTCCATTATTCTTCTGGCGCGACGAGCCGATAGTAGCGTTGTGTCGTATTTGGCGGAAGCGGCTCTGATACCGTCTCCATCCGCGCTTCAACGCCTTCTGCGAAGGTCATCAGGGGGATCCAAATCGTGCTCGGATTCAGTGCGGTATCGGTATACTCGAGCTGATAGGCAACCCCTCTCTGCACCTCAAACTTGAGCGTTACGAAGCCGTCTTCCAGATCGATGGAGCTGAACTGAAGAGGGAGTGGGGGAGGAGGTCTGCGGCCAGGCGTCGGTGGACTCGATGTCCAGTTGACGGGGTCGTTTCCGAACTCAGTCAAACGAACTCGATGCAGTGAGGCCCCCTGCCCGTCCGCCTCTGCAGGCCAAGGAAGGACATCGTCATATTCGACCCTTTCCACCAGTAGGACTGGAATCAGCCCTGTGTCAGGATGGGGAGGCCGTTGTATCTCATCGGGTTTGTAGACTTCCAGCGAACCTCCGCCGTTGCTCAGCTTCCCACTGAGCGGGCCGAAAATCAGGGCAGACTCCGGAACGGAGTATCGGGTCTTAAAGCTGGAGAGCGTGTTCGGATCCGCTATTGGGTCAAAACCGACCAGCAGGATGAACCCGTTTGGTGGGCAGACGGCTAGGAGGGGCAAGCCAAACTCTACCAACCCTCCAAGCCTCCAGCGATTGGAAGAATTCGACGGGTCGGTGAACGGATTGTAGAGATTGTAGAGGAGAACACTCGCCCCCGTGATGTTTCTGAGTTCTATGTACTCATCGAGCGTGTTGTCGTCGGTCGGCAGCGCCCCTCGGGGATGATACATGATCTCACTGATGACCAGCGGCCCTACCTTCGGATAGCCGTTCGGTCGGCCTGTGCCCGTGCGAAACTCGTCGATGGATCGAGGGGTGTCTGAGCCAAAAGTGCGAACAGACTGCGGAACGAATTCGACTCCGATGCTGGTTTCAAAACGGCCAAACGAAACGGCGTTCTCTGCTGGGGGAAGCTTTACGGAAGCGCGTCCTCCGGTGAAGGCTCCGGTGGCATCGGCGGTGAAGAGCAAGCAATCGTCTCCTCTCGCCGAGTTGAAGCGGAAGCTGCGGCCCGATCCCGTTCCGTTCGGATCAAAGTCTCGCTGATAGACAACGTGGTAGCCAAACGCAGGGATCCGGGTCCCGGCTGGAAACGCATACTTCTTCGGGTCTGTCTTGGAATTGCTCATCCACCAGTAGCTAATATCGACCACATCGGCGGTGGTATTCCGAAGCTCCACGGCGTCTTCGAAAGGGAAGTCGGAATGCGTAAGAATCTCGTTTAGAACCACAGAACTGATGGGGAGAAAGTTACTCGCAGAGGGGGTGGCTTTGCCGACCGGGAAGTAGGCCAAGGTGGCCGAGCCATCGGGAAGGCGGCCCTGGGAGACCCCCGAGGTCTGTGCGTCAAACTTGGTGTGATGAAGCAGTGTTCTCAGGTCCGGGGCGAACAAGGAAATGGTCTCACCTTTGCTCCCCAGTTTGAAGTCGAGGTGGTCGGCGTCGGCCTTGGCCAAGGAGGAGGGGAAAAACTGGATATAGCTCTCCGGCCCGACGAACGACAGGGCTCGAATCGGACGATTGGTCGACGGGGTGGATGTCTTGTCGGAGAAGACGCAGCCAGAAATCGCTACAGGGAGAAGGTCGGGACTGTAAAGCTCGAGCCAATCTTCCCCGGTCACTGGCGAGGCCATCCATTCGTTTATGACGAGTGTTTCCACGCTACCCAGGGGTTGTGTGGCGTTGGCGGCAGCCGGTGTGGGCTTGGTCAGCGTCCAGTCGCCCGTGCTGTTTGGGATCCGGCCGACCGAATAATCCTCGGCTTGGATTCCAAACTTCATGGAGTCGATTTTGGTTTCGGTCGACGAGAAGAGACCCACTTCCTCACCGGTATTGCTCAGGCTGAAGGGGGCGTGGAGTTCCCCGGGAGAGACTTTGTTGTCACACCAAACGATCAAGTATTGGCCTGGCCCGAGGAAAGTACCCGCTGGAAAGATGAACTTCTTGGGTTGGCTCAGGTTGTCACTGAGGGACATCCCTGCGAGATCTGCAATACCCGGGCCTGGATTGTAAAGTTCAACCCAATCGGGGTAGCCCCCCCCATTCCGCACAGCGCCACGATTGTTGGCCATAACCTCGTTCAGCACTAGGGCGGACTGCACCGGGAGCAGGCCAGCCCACAGCAGCAAGAGCGACAACATCAAACACCTAGAAGTACTCATACTAATACAATAGCCATGATTCTGTCATTGAGATACCCGAGATCCAGGAATTCCGCCAGTGGATACATCGACCGCAACGCTGAATCACCCAAGTGGTGGTCGTTCACTTGCCTGTGAGCTGCTGATGGGCTACGGCGCGGATGAGGGCCTCGAAGGGCGAACGATTTGCTCTCACTTCGAGACGACACGGTCCCACCTCACCGATGAGCCGGGCGAGCATGGGATCCGCTCAGGCGCGTGGACGGAGAGAACGCAAATTTCGGACGATACTCTTTAGCGCCTTCAAAAAACGCTCGTCGAATCCGCTTGTGCCCGGAGTCTGGGCCGTCGATATCCTACTGCCATGCATTTTGGTATCTGCAATGAGATCTTCCAGGGGTGGAAGCTGGAAGACGCGATGCGCTTCGCTCGCGACACCGGCTACGACTCTATCGAGATCGCCCCGTTTACCTTGGGCAGACCGGTGACAGATATCCCTGCCGCCGAGCGGCAGTCAATCCGTGAGGCCGCCGCTCGCATCGGGATCCGTATCTCTGGCATTCACTGGGTGTTGGTCCAGACAGAGGGTCTCCACCTCACCCATCCTGATCCCCAGGTGCGTGAACGGACCTCCCGCTACTTCTGCGACCTCGTCGAATTCTGTGCCGACGTGGGCGGACAGACGATCGTGGTGGGATCCCCCAAGCAACGCAACCTCTTGGATGGAGTCACCCTGGATGAGGCCTGGCACTGGGCGGGTCGTACCTTCGAGGCCTCCATCCGACGGGCCGAGAGTCGAGCTATAACGATCTGCTTTGAGCCGCTGGCTCCGACTGAAACAAATTTTATTAACACGGCTGCGGATGCGATCCGCTTTGTGAAAGAGAACCGTAGCCATCACTTCAAGATCATTCTGGATGTAAAAGCGATGTGCTCTGAGGCAAAGGCCATCCCGGATATCATTCGGGAGTCCTGGCCCCATTTCGCTTATTTCCATGCCAATGATAGGAATCTGAAAGGCCCTGGCTTTGGGGACGTGGACTTTGTACCCATCGGCGCTGCGCTTCGTGAGGTCGGATACGATGGGGTGGTTTCGGTGGAGGTTTTCAACTTCGACGAGGGCCCTGAGGTCATCGCCCAGCGGAGTCTTGAGTATCTTAGAAAGTCGTTTCGGAGGCCTTGAAAAGAAGCCCAAATCAGACCCTGAGCGTTCTTAGCTTAGGGGATGATTCAGTGGGCGGGGTGCCAGGTAGACTGGGCCGAGCACGCAAACGAGTCCGACAGCACGGATTCAGAGGACTTCACGCCATGGTTGCCACCCCGCGACCAGATTGGCAGGCTGTCGCAGCTGATGCGCGAACAGTTCAGAACTTGGATCGAAACATTGGAGACCTTCGTCCTCGAGGTCATCCTCGAGGAACGCCCCGGAAAACGGGCGGCGACAACGCGTGGACTTCTCTACACCCTCTCATTTGTCTTTGCGCTGGCAGTTAAGATTCGACGTTTTCTTTACGAGACGCGCATTTTGCGCGACTCAACCCTTGGGGTGCAGGTGATTGCGATTGGAAATCTGACCGTGGGGGGCACGGGTAAGACCCCGGTGGTGGAGAAGTTTGCCCGCGAGCTCAAGGATCAAGGCCGGAATGTGGCGATTCTCTCCCGCGGCTATCGCTCGAAACCTCCCCCGCTTCGGAAACGGTTGGTAAATAAACTCCTGCTGCGAGACGATCGTACACCTCCTCGAGTTGTGTCGGACGGGAAATCCCTGCTCTTGGACTCTGAAACGGCGGGCGATGAGCCTTACATGCTCGCGTCCAATCTCAAAGACGTGGTGGTGCTGGTCGACAAAGACCGGGTGAAGAGTGGCCGGTACGCCATCGAGACCTTCGGCTGCGACACGCTGCTTCTGGATGATGGCTATCAGTATTGGAAATTGGCCGGGCGGCGGAAGGACATCGTCCTTATTGATTACCAGCAGCCTTTTGGAAACGAGCATCTCCTGCCACGCGGGACGCTCCGGGAACCGCCGTCCCATTTGAGCCGGGCCAGCTACGTGTTCATTACCAAGAGCGACGGCAACACACAGGCCTTGCGCGCTCGCATCGCCAAGCTCAACCCGACTGCGGCGGTGATCGAGTGCGAGCATCATCCCCTCTATTTTGAGGACGTGTTTACCGGCGAGCGCCACGGCTTGGATGTGATCAAGGGGCTGCGCGTCGCATCGTTCAGCGGTATCGCCCAGCCGCAGAGCTTCGAGCGCGGGCTGGTCAAACTTGGGGGTGAGCTGGTGTATTCCAAACGTTTTGCTGACCACCACCGCTTCACGCAGCAAGAGGTCTTGAACGCTATCAACCGGAGCAAGAAGCGCCAGGCCAACGCCATTATCACCACCCAGAAAGATGCGGTCCGGTTTCCGAAAGTAGACCGCCGTGATCTGCCCATTTACTTCATGCGGGTGGAGATCAAGATCCTCAAAGGAGCGCGGGATTTCAACGAGTGTGTCCGCCAGATCTGTTTCCGTTGATCTATGATTTATTCTTCGCAGGCCTGCTGGTTTGGGGGAAGGTCAACCGTGTTGCATGATGGATAACCTGCTCTATTTCGCTGCGAGAACCGTAGTTTTCGTGTTGCAGGCCTTTCCCTTGTCCTGGGTGGCCAGGCTGGGTCGCATGGCCGGTGCGCTGGCCTTTGCACTGGATGGACGCCATCGTCGCATTGCGCTTGAAAACATCGCTAGATCCTTCCCCGACACCCTCAGCCCGGCTCAGGTAAAGGCCTGTGCGCGGGAACACTTTCGTCGTTTGGGCGAGAATTATTGCAGTGCGATCAAAACGGCTTCCATGACCAAGGAAGCACTGGCCCTCCATCTCGAGGTGGAGGATAATAAGGCCTTCCAACACTGGATGAAGGAGCATCCTGGAAGTTGCGTCATTGGTGCCATCGGGCATTTTGGCAACTTTGAGCTGTATGCCCGCTTCGGCCGCTATCTCCCTGGATTCCGCGCGGCTACGACCTACCGCGGGCTTCGACAGGCTGGGTTGAACCGACTCATGCAGTCGCTGCGCGCACGCTCAGGCTGCCTTTACTTCGAGCGACGGACCGACGCTGCAGCTCTGCGGGAGGCTCTGGCCCGAGGAGGTTTACTTCTTGGGTTGCTGGCCGACCAGCATGCGGGCGACCGCGGGATCCCCCTTCCATTCCTTGGACGTGTCTGTTCCACCAGCGCTGCACCCGCAGTCCTCGCCCTTCGATACAATGCACCTCTGATCGTGGCGATCTGCTACCGCGTGAGCCTGTGCCAGTGGCGTATCGAGTTTTCCCCATTCATCCCTACCCTTCATGGGGATGGATCTCCCCGACCGGTCGCGGAAATCATGTCGGACGTGAACCGCTGTTATGAGGAGGCGATTCGACGAGACCCAGCCAACTGGTTTTGGGTTCACAAGCGTTGGAAACCGGGAAAGCATCGGAAGTCTTCTCCAAGCCCTGAAGATGATCAAGATCCCACAGCGAGCGCCAAGGGAGCCGCGCTTTCCTGAAATTCAGCTCGGATATGCCTCTACCTCCTCCCCAATCCGTCCGCCGCATCCTGGTTCGAAGCGTGAATTGGCTCGGAGACGCCGTCATGACGACCCCGGCGCTGCTGCGTCTGCGCGAGCGTTTTCCCGAGGCGCGGATCCATCTTCTGACGCCTCAAAAACTCGCACTTCTTTGGGAGGGTTTTTCGGCAGTCGACGCCGTGATGTCCTTCGGTCCTGAAGAAGGCCTGCTCTCGATAGCCCGGCGCGTCCGGGCTGAACGTTTTGACATCGGGATCGCTTTCCCCAACTCCACCCGCACAGCAATAGAACTCTGGGCCGGCGGGGTGAAACATCGGGTCGGCTATGGGGGGCGTGCTCGAATGTTCTGGTTGAATCACCGCGTCTCTCGACCAGCGACCCAGCGGGGAATGCCCAAACGTTCCCTGTCGGAGATCCGGCGTCGGATCGCTCATCCGAGTCTGGCGGAGACTCTCCCGCCTGAGGCGCATCATCTTCATCACTATCTCCACCTCGTGGGGGCAGTAGGCGGCTCGACCTTGCCCCTGTCGCCCAGACTCGCGGTGAACGAGACCGAGACACGGGCTTTCCGAGAACGGTTTCTTTCCACGTTCTCTGGGCATTCTGGGCCGGTGCTTGGGTTGAATGCTGGGGCAGAGTATGGGCCGGCGAAGCGTTGGCCGGAGGAGCGATTTGCGGCAGCAGCGGTCGAACTGGCGGGTCGTACGGGTGCGGCTTGGATCCTGTTTGGAGGTGCGGCGGATCGTTCCCTCACTGAGCGCGTCGAGCGTCGCATGCGGGAAGCGGGCGCACAGGTGCCCATTGCCAATGTCGCCGGAAGCACCTCGCTTCGCGAGCTGATGGCTGGCCTGAAGTTGTGTGGTGCGCTGCTGACCAATGACTCGGGGCCGATGCATGTGGCCGCCGCCCTGGGAACCTCGGTGGTAGTGCCTTTCGGTAGCACCAGCCCAGAGCTGACGGCACCTGGGCTTCCCGGAGACCCCCAACATCATCTCTTGCGCGTGCCTACGCCGTGCACTCCCTGCTTCCAACGAGAGTGCCCGATCGATTTTCGATGCATGCAAGGAGTGCGGGTAGAGCAGGCTGTGGAAGCTCTGATCAAGGCTTTGGGCCGACGTGACCCATCCGCACAGACCTTGAGGACCTCGTAGCCTATGGTATGGCCCTGGGTCCGTCCGGCGCGTCAGCGGCGGAACCAGGATTTGATGCCCTTCTCGGGCTCGATAAGGCGCTGGTTCGCGAAGTGCAGCGAGGTGCGAGACGCTTCCATCGCCATTCGGAAATCGAAATAGGTGGCAAACCGCTGCGCTGGATCCTTCGCCATCGCTTGGACCAGCGCCTCGCTGGTCAGCGGGCTGATGTCAGGTCGGACGCGATCAGGGGGCGTGAGGGGGGTATGCACATGGGCCGCGATGATGTCCTCAATGGTCTCCGCTTCAAAGGGGACATGCCCTGTAAGGGCGTGGTAGAGGGTGCCTCCCAGGCTATACATGTCCGAATGGAACGTTTCCGCCTCTCGTTTCACCTTCTCCGGGGCGATGTAATAGGGAGTGCCCCACACGGCACCCTCGAAGGCCTCCTCCGTCTGGGCTTCACGCGCCAGTCCGAAATCGACCAGCTTTGACTCACCTTCCGCATTGTAGAGAATATTGCCCGGCTTTAGATCCCGATGCAGGAAGTTCTTTTTGAGCGCCGACTCCAAGGCGGAGCACATGGCGATTCCCACGTCGAGGACTTGAACTTCGGGGAGCATCCCCTCTTTCTCGATCCGTGAGTCCAGGCTGCCATTGTCGGCTAGCTCCATGACCAGGAAGGGCCTCCCTTCGAACTCATCGAAGGTATAGACATGGATGATGTTCTGGTGGTTCAGGGCTGCGCCGGCCCTGGCCTCGCGGTAGAAACTTTCCATCGCCTCCTTGTCCTCGGCGATTTCCCGTTTCATCAGCTTCACTGCGACCACCCGTTTGAGATTCACGTCCATCGACCGGTAGACCGTTCCCATTCCGCCCGATGCGACCACTTCGCGAAGCTCAAACTGCCGGATCCGAGTGGGCAGGATGACGGGGTGCCCACACTTGGTGCAGGCGATGGTGTCCAGCGCCGGCAAATCGCCCGGGATCCAGTTGCTGGAGCCACAGGCACCACAGATGGCCCGTCGGAGTTGTTTTCTGTCGTCAGACATGATCTCTTTCACCCCTAATGTAATCGGGAACTCAGCCGGGACAAGTTTCAGGATTGTCTTTTTGAAGAAGGATGGCTGTGATCGAGTCCATCTCCGAAAGCGTATATATCTCTCTTGCATGAGCATCGACACTCCACCAGCCCCCTCAAGTGACGCCGACCGGCGTCAATTCGTAAAGGCCTGTTGCGCGGTAGCCTTGGGCGGCGTAGCGACGGCAGTCCCCATTGCTGCCGGACTCAACTTTGCCTCAGACCCTATTCGGAGGGCCCCAGCGGAGGCTGGGGGCTTTCTGAGAGTCGCCTTTCTGGGAGCATTGCCTGAGGACGGAACTCCAAGGAAGTTTCCCGTAGTGGCTGACAAGTCTGACGCCTGGAACAAGTTTCCCAATGTCCCGGTGGGGGCGGTCTACCTGCGACGTGTGGCGCCGGACAAGGTGGAAGCCCTGAATGTGATCTGCCCCCATGCGGGCTGCGCGGTCGACTACCAGTCCGACCAGCGTCACTATCTCTGCCCCTGTCATAACAGCTCCTTTGCCCTGGACGGAACACTTGCCGATCAGCGCAGTCCGAGTGCTCGTCCGTTGGACACACTTGACGTTGAAGTCCGGAATGGCAGTGAGGTTTGGGTCCGGTTCCAGAACTATCGTGCCGGGACTTCAGAAAAGATTCCCCTGGCATGAAGGCACTTATTGATTGGCTGGACAGTCGGACCGGTTGCCGGAAGCTGCTGCATGAGGCGCTCTACGAGAATGTTCCTGGCGGCTCCCGCTGGCGCTATGTCTGGGGCAGCGCGCTGACGTTTGCCCTCGCCGTCCAGTTTATCACGGGTCTCTTTCTCTGGCTGGCCTATATTCCTGGAGCCCAGACCGCTTGGGAAAGCGTCTATTACATCCAGAACGAGATGACCGGGGGGTGGCTGCTGCGGGGAATTCACCACTTTACGGCCCAGCTCATGACCGTGTTGTTGGTGCTGCACTTCATGCAGGTCATGATCGATGGTGCCTACAAGGCCCCTCGCGAGCTGAACTTCTGGTTTGGGCTTGGCCTGCTTGGCCTAGTCCTGGCCCTGTCTCTCACGGGTTACCTGCTGCCTTGGGACCAGAAAGGCTATTGGGCCACCCGGGTGGCCACGAATATCGCAGGCATTACCCCCGTTATCGGCCCGGATCTGCAGCGTTTAATTATTGGCGGCACCGAGTACGGGCACCATACCCTGAGCCGCTTCTTCGCCTTGCATGCAGGCTGGCTGCCCGCAGGAGTCGTTTTGCTGGTGGTGGGCCATATCTATCTCTTTCGCAAGCACGGATTGACCGCCGCAGAGCCTCGTCGCAAGCGAGATGAGCCCTTCTGGCCTGATCAGGTGCTGAAGGATGGTGTGGCGGCCCTCGCGGTAATGGCCACGGTTCTGTTGCTGATCCTTTGGCCCCGTCTCACGGGCTCCCATGCGCCTCTCGGGGCAGAACTCACCGCGCCTGCTGACCCTTCGGAGCAGTTTTCCGCCGCGCGTCCCGAATGGTACTTCCTCTTCCTCTTCCAGCTGCTGAAATATTTTCCAGGCGAAAGCGAGATTTGGGGGGCCATCATCCTTCCCTCGATCCTTATGGGCGTGATCTTCCTTATGCCCTTTCTTGGACGATGGCGTCTTGGACATCGGTTCAACCTGGGTATGCTTTTCTCCCTGCTCGTTGGGATCGGGCTTCTGACTTGGCTGGCCAAGACGGAAGATGCACGGTCGCCCTCTTACCGGGCGGCGCTGCGTTCGGCCGAACAGGAAGCGGAGCGGGTCAAGATCCTCGCCCGGTCGCCGTCGGGTATCCCCAGCTCAGGTGCGGTCACACTTCTGCGCAATGACCCTCTCACGCAGGGGCCCAAACTCTTCGCGCGTAACTGTGCCAGCTGTCACCGCTATGGAGGGCATGACGGCCTGGAGGGGACGCCCAAAGACGCGCCTTCGGCCAGTGATCTCAAGGGATTCGCCTCTCGTGAGTGGATCACCGGGCTGCTGGATCCGGCGCGGATCAGCACCGCTCACTATTTTGGTGGGAGCAAGTTCGCCGACGGGAAGATGGCCCGCTTTGTAAAGAAGGACATCGCTGCCCTTGATGCGCCGGGACGTACATTGCTGGTGAGTGCCATCGCAGCCCTCTCTGCCGAGGCGGGGCTGAAGTCGCAGCACACGCTGGATCAGAAGGATGCCTCTCTCGTGAAGTTGGGCCAGGAGGCTCTTCGCTCCGACACCCTTCGCTGCACCGAATGCCATGTTTTCGGCAAGCCAGATGAAGATGCCACCGGGCCTGAACTGACCGGGTACGGGTCGAAAGCCTGGTTGATGGCGTTCATCCGAGATCCTTCGCATGCTCGCTTCTATGGGAAGCGCAACGACCGCATGCCCCTGTTTGGCAAAGAACAAATCCTGGACGAAGCCGCCATCGGCTTGCTGGCTGACTGGCTGCGGGGTGAGTGGTATGAGCCGGCAGCGGTCGCGGATCGTGCCCAGACTGCATCTAAAAAGCCCTGAACTGCGTCTCTACCCTCCATGGCACAGCTCCTGAGCAGTTTCATTCCGGCCGCTGAGACAAATTCAAAGCGGCTCTTGATCGCACTCCACGGTTTGGGCGATAGCGCTGCCGGGTACACGTGGATGCCGGACGAACTCGGACTTCCCTGGCTAAACTACCAGCTGGTGAATGCCCCGGACTTTTATTACGGAGGCTACTCCTGGTTCGATATCCAGGGAGATAGGCGTCCTGGCATCGACCGCAGCCGCCAGTTGCTGGTGGAGCTTCTCGACGAGAATCGGGCTCGTGGGTTTGCCACCTCCGACACCGTTTTGTTCGGGTTCTCGCAGGGCTGTCTGATGACCCTCGAGACTGGTCTTCGCTACCCGCATCTCTTTGCAGCGTTGATCGGCATCAGCGGCTTCCTCCCCGACTACGAACGGCTTCTTAAAGAGGTTTCACCTGTAGCGCGTCAGCAGCGTGTTCTGGTGACTCATGGAACTCAGGATCCCATGTTGGAATGCAAATCGGTTCGCGCTCAAATGGCCGCACTCAAGTCCTCGGGCATCGATCTCACCTGGCAGGAGTATCCCAAGGCACATACCATTCACGGGGAGCAGGAGATCCGTCGGATCCGTGAGTTCATCGTGTCCAGTTTTGACACCCCTGAGCAAAGTCATCCCACGGCTCGGTAGGCAGAAGCCCCGTCCCTACCCGTGCAAATAGAGCCCATTCCTGGCATTGAATCCTAAGCTCAAAGAGATTATGGTAATCACCGTGCCGATAACACTGGAACAAATCGTTGAGGAAACACGCTCGATCAACCCGACCGTGTCTGGATCCTGGCTGTGATGCAGGCCAAACCGCGGCCCGGGTATTGGATCAGACGGCTTGGCTAACCGCGAATAGACGCGAATAGACGCGAATAGACGCGAATGCGAAAAGGGCTCCTGGGTTGTGACTTCTGGATTAGCGTTCATTGGCGTTTATTCGCGGTTAGGTTTCAAAGCCGGGGTCAGATCTCTGCCTTCTTATAGGGATTGCCAATGGGCAGTGGAGATGTGTAGATTGAGAGTATGGCAAGGCCGTTAAGGATTGATTATGCCGGAGGGTGGTATCACCTGACATCCCGCGGAAATGAGCGAAGACGAATCTATCGGGATGACGGAGATCGCGCTCATTTTTTGGAGTTGCTTGAGGAGTTGGTGCTCCGTTTCCGATGGAGGCTTCACGCCTATGTGCTGATGGAGAACCACTATCACTTGATGGTCGAAACCCCTGAGGCGAATTTGAGCGCCGGGATGCACTGGCTGCAGGTGTCGTACAGCGTGTGGTTTAATCGGCGGCATAGCCGAGTCGGGCACCTGTTTCAGGGACGCTTCAAGGGAATCGTTTTGGATCGCGATACCTGGGGTGTTGCCCTAAGTCACTATATGCA
>CAMAVD010000006.1 GCA_945861575.1 Akkermansia muciniphila | reverse complement strand
CGGTCATCCAGGTGACCTGCCCCATTTATCAGGGCGAGATCAAGGTGATCGAGTCGGACAATCCCTTCGATGAGAAGCTCACCCTGCGTCACAGCAGCGATCTCGCGGGCAGAGCCGACGCCTATGTCTTCGAGTGGCGCACGCGTCCTCCCGTCGATGGGCTTCCCCCGATCAATCCCCCGGACGAATGGGCCATCTACAGTCCGAAGCCAGCCACCGGGGTCGGGGCCATCGACATCACCATTGAGGGTCCGGGGCTGTTCACCCTCACCGACAACTACTTCATCTGCCGCTACCGACCCGCAGGCACCCCCTTGTGCGCCCTGGCCAACAACACGCCGGGGTGGAGCGCCTGGACCCAGCCCATGCTGGCCGAGGGATGGATCAAGCGCGTGGTGCGCGGGATTAATCCCTTCGAGCAAAAGTTCAAGTCGTATCAGGACAATCAGGTCAACACCATCGTCAGCATGATCAGCCAGGCTGGACCGCCCTTCGCCGGCGTCGTGCCGCTTAATCAAGAAGCTGCCAACAAGCTCGGGCTGATCGAGATCTACGAGACCGTCCTCCGCCGGGGCATGAGTCTGAGCATCAACGGCCTCCCAGCCGTAGACTACGGTCCCGCCAACGATGCCTTGCTGCTGGCGGCTGGCCGGCTGGCCGATCTTTATATGCTCCTGGGCAACGAGGCCTACGCGGACTCGGCGGACCCCACCATCGCATTCGGCACGGATGACCGCGTCTATGGATCGCAGGCTTCCTCGATCCATTGCTTCATGAACCAGACGGCGTCCTTGATCGAGGAGGAACTCGTGCTCCTGCGCGGTCGGGACAGGTCCAAGCTCCCGGCCGTGACGACGTATCCGATCTACAACCGGCTGATTTGGAATTTCACCAGCGACATCAACGGCGGCGAGGTGGCTTATTCGCTGAATTACAATATCCGAAATGAGAGCGGCGACGTGTCCGGCACCATCGACGAAGCGGACGCCAAGGTGCTCTATCCGCAAGGGCACGGGGATGCCTGGGGTCACTACCTCACGGCGGTGAAGAATTACTACCGCCTGCTCCGGAACCAGAACTTCACCTGGGTGCCTAGGATCGAGGCAGTGATGGTTGGCGGCGTGCCCGTCTCGGTGGATTTCCTCGATGAGAGAAAGTTCGCCGCCGCGGCCGGAGCCCGGGCTAAGGCGGGGGCGGAGATTGTCAGCCTGACTTACCGGAACGCCTACGTCGAAGATCCCGAGGGACAGTGGCAGGGCTATCAGGATTCCGATCCGGTGCGGGGCTGGGGCCTGGCCGAATGGGGCAGTCGCGCTGGCCAAGGAGCCTACTTCGACTGGCTCACCGCGAACGCCATCCTTCCGGACAAGGATCTGAATCCGGCGCACACCGGCATTCAGAAAGTGGATCGCACCACTGTGACGGAGCTGCGCGACATCGCTTCCGCCTACGATGAGATCCAGACCAAGGTGGATATGGCCGCGACCGGATTGAACCCGCTCGGTCTGGCCAAGAACGTGGTGCCTTTCGATATCGACCCCGCACTCGTCTCCCAGGGGAAAACGCATTTCGAACAGATCTATGACCGGGCCGTGCGAGCGATGAACAATGCCATCGCCGTCTTCAACCACGCGAACAATTCCACCCAGCTGCTCCGCCGTCAGGCGGACAGTGTGTCCGACTTCCAAAAAGCGGTGGTGGATCGTGAGGCCGACTTCAACAGCCGCCTGATTGAGATCTTCGGCTATCCCTATCCGGACGACATCGGCCCGACCGGCACCTATCCCAGCGGATACAGCGGGCCGGACCTCTACCATTTCGATTATGTAGATCGGAGTGAGCTGATGGGGGAGAATCTCCCGCCTACCGAACAGTTCACCGCGCAGTTCAAGGAACAGGCTGTCACGGCCAACGGGACGCTCATCACGGACACCAAGGCCGTCACCTTCAACTTCTCCGCCGACGGCCTGGGTCTCATTAAGCCGCAGAGCTGGACCCAGAAGCGTCGGTCACCGGGCGAGATTCAGATGGCGCGATCCGAGCTGCTGCAGACACGGGCCCGCTTCACGAAATCGCTGCGCGAGTACACCGCCCACATGCAGCAAATCCAAGACTCTGCCGATCTCCTCCAGCAGCAGTATGGCGTCAACGCGACGGCAATCCTCATCCTGAACAAGGGGAGAGCCGACCAGGAGCAGCTCAACTCGATGATCCGTCGCTCCGCTCAATTGCAGCAGCGCTGGTCCTTTTGGGCTAAGAATGTCCAGACCATCGGCGAAGCGACCGCGCAATACTTGCCCACTTCGTGGACGGATCTCACGTCCTTTGCTCGTGGAGCCATCAAATTGACGACTGGCATTATCGGGAATCTGATGCAGGACGCTGCGGAGGACGAGGGCCGAGACCAGCTAGGCTACCAGCACACCAAGGAGAGCGCCGCCGCGCTGCAGAACATCGAGCTCACCGATCTCAATAACACGCAGGCAATTCGCGGCCAGCTCGCTCAACTGCAGCAGTTGATTCGCCAGGAGACGTTGCTCCGCTTGGAGATCTTCACCCTCCAGGAAACCCTCCAGCAGTCCGTCGGAAGGCAGTTGGCCGCGCTCTCCCGCGGCGAGCGTCTGCTCGATGACCGGCTCCGCTTCCGCTCCCAGACCGCCACGCAGGTCCAGTCGTATCGCTACAAGGACATGGCCTTCCGAATCTTTCGAAACGACGCGCTGCAGAAGTACCGGGCGCAATTCGATCTGGCGGCGAGGTATGTCTATCTCGCTGCCCGTGCCTACGACTTCGAAACGAATCTGGGCGACAACGATCCACGCGGGCCTGGTGTGAACTTCATGACCGGGATCGTCCGATCGCGGGCTCTCGGTCTGGTGGAAGGCGGCCAGCCGCAGACCGGCGGAAGCCGAGGCGATCCCGGCCTGTCGGATCCGATGGCCCGCATGATCACTAACTGGGATCTGGTGCTGAAGGGGCAGCTCGGATTCAATAACCCGCAAACCGAGACCGGCCGGTTCTCCCTGCGGTCGGAGCTCTTCCGCATCCAGGCGGGGGGGAACGGAAGCCGTCAATGGCGGGACATCCTAGAGCGGAACGTGGTGCCCAACTTGCTCGATTTCCCCGAATTCAAGCGCTATTGCATTCCCTTCCAACCGCAGCAGGCCGTGGAGCCGGCGATTGTCATCCCGTTCTCCACCACCATCAACTTCGGCCAAAACTTCTTTGGATGGCCCGCGGGAGGAGGCGATAACGACTACGACTCCACGCATTTCGCCACCAAGATCCGCTCGGTGGGCGTGTGGTTTGCCAACTACAACAACCTCGGTGCCGGCATGGTCAACACGCCCCGGGTCTACCTCGTTCCCGTCGGGAACGACGTCCTCCGCTCGCCGTCCGGCAATCGCGGGGACATCCGTGAATGGAAGATCCTGGATCAGAAGCTGCCCGTGCCCTTCCCGCTGAGCGCCGCAGGGTTGAACGACCCCAGATGGATTCCAGGCAACGACACGCTGGCCGATGAGCTTGGCGACATCCGCCAGTTCGCCCGCTTCCGCGCCTATCATGACTCGGGCAATTTCGAACCCGCCCAGACCATCACCGACACTCGGCTGATCGGGCGCTCGGTGTGGAATACACGATGGCTGCTGATCATTCCGGGTGGGACGCTTCATAACGACCGCAACGAAGGGATCCAGCGGTTCATCAATGGATCGGTGAAGACGAACGGGGAACGCGATGGCAACGGCGTTCTGGACATCAAGGTCTTCTTCCAAACCTACGCCTACTCGGGCAACTAATGCACCCTCATCCGAGTGTCGTGTCTTCCTCGCTCTGTGCCAAGCGATCGAGGATCGGAGAGGGAGGACTGCTCTCCCTCTTCCTTCTGCTAGGTGCTGTCTGCTTCGGTGCCGACAAGAGCGGGGTTTCGCCCTCGGCGATCTCGCTACCCAAGGGGCCGGGCTCCATCGAGGGGTTGGGCGAGTCGTTCCAGCCCCGGTTGAACAGCGGCACGGCGGCGTATGGCATCGGGCTGTCCCTGCCGCCGGGAACCGCCGGGCATGCGCCATCGCTCAAGCTCAGCTACGAGGGAGGCGGTGGCAATGGCGTTCTCGGCTTCGGCTGGTCCCTGCCGCTGCCGATGATCCAGCGTCGGTCGGACAAAGGCATCCCCCTGTACGGCGAGGATCTCGGACTCGATCGTCCCGATCGGTTTATCAACGAGTCGAAGGAGGAGTTGGTGCCCCAGGCCGATGGCTATTTCTTCTGCGAGAACGAAGGGTCGTTCATCCGCTACCGGCCGGTGGACGATCATTGGGAAGCGACTTTGCCCGACGGCACTCGGCTGAGCTTTGGCCTGACCGCGTCCGGGCGAGTATCCGACCCCGCGACCGGCCATGTCTTCGGCTGGCTGCTGGAGAAGGAGTCCGACACGCATGGCAACACCATCGTCTACGCCTACCGAAGCTTCGAAGGCGAGGCGAACCGCAATCACAAGTTCCTGGCAAGCGTGACCTATGGCCCGGGTGCTCCCCCGTTCTCCAGCTTTCACTTCGTGGCCTTTGACTACGAGGATCGCCCGGACTGGTTCGAGGACTGCCGGTCGGGGTTTGTGGTTCGCTGCGGCAAGCGGATGCGGCGGATTGTCATCGGCACCCAGGGAGCGGATGCGCCGGGACATCTCGTCGGCGATTGGAACGGGGATGGCAAACCCGACGTGCTCAACCGCCAGTATGAGCTGGACTACCTCAATTACGCGGGCGCGAATACCCACTGGTCCTTGCTCGCTAAGGTTCAAATGGTGGGATCAGACGGCGTGAGCCGCCTGCCCGCCACGACTCTTGGCTACGGGGTCTGCAATCCCCCCGACACTCTGTCCGCCGCAGGCCTGGCGTTCGGCGGATTGAACGAGCCGCCGGCGGTGATGGATAATGAGTTCGTCGAGCTGGCTGACTTGAACGGCGACGGGCTACCCGACTTGCTCCGGACGTTCGACGGAGGGCTGCCGCACCAGGCATTCCTGAACCAGGGTTTCAACCCTTCGTCCCGCGCTCTGGGATGGAAGGCCGCGCGGGAGATCCCGGGCGATGCGAGGGCCTGGAACGTGAACCTTCAGTCCGCGAAGGGCGTGGCCCATCTCGCGGACATGGACGGCGACGGCCTGGCGGATCTGGTCGTGAAGTCCGCCATCAATGACGTGTTCTTCTTCAGCAACCGCGGTGACCTGGGCTGGGGCGATCGCCAGGGGATGTCCGCGGGAGACGTGGCTCCCCCCAGCCCGTTTGGCACTCCAGGCGTGCGCACTGCGGACCTGGATTTCGACAAGCGGATCGACGTGATCCAGAGCTTGAACCTGGGAGGGGGAGTGGCGTACCGAATGTGGTTTAACCTGGGCGAGGAGCGCTACTCCTCCAGCGTGACGGTGGAGGATGCCGATGGTTTTAACCTGACTGATCCGGCGGTTCAGATGGTGGATTTCAACGGGGATCGGGTTGCGGATCTTGTTTGGATTCGCCCCGAACGGCTCTTAGTGAAAGCGGGTCTGGGCTATGGACGCTTCGCCAGCGTCATTGCGGTGGACCTGCCCGGCCTGACGCTGAGCCCCAACCAGCTGAAGCTGGCCAAGCTCTCGGATGTCACGGGCGACGGCATGGCCGACCTGGTGCTCGAACGTGCCGGTCCGGGCGAGCTGTGCTACTGGATCAACCGGGGGAACTACGAGCTGGGCTCAAGAAAGTCGATCGTGGGCATGCCCCTGGTCACCGGGCAGGGCGCGGTGGTTCGCTGGGCGGACATGAATGGCAATGGCACGCCGGATCTGGTCTATGCCGATGGCAGCGCGGAGCCGCGGATGCAGACTATCGACGTCGGAGATATCATTCACTGCGGCGCGAATCCAAACATTCTCAACTCGATTGCCAATGGCCTGGGACGCACCACTCGCATCACTTACCGAAGCTCCATCCAGTTTCGTCTGGAGGACGAGGCGCAGGGTAACCCCTGGCCGAACAAAGTCCCTTTCCCCCTCCAGGTGGTGAGCGCTGTCACCAGTGATGATTCGCTGGGACATGCGTACCGAACCGAGTACCGCTACCATGATGGTTACTACGATCCCAAGCAGAAACAGTTCCGGGGGTTTGCGCGGGTGGAGCAGGTGGAGGTGGGGGATCCCACCGCGCCGACGCTGGTGAGTCGGTCCTACTTCGATACCGGGAGCGTGCATGAGCCGATGAAGGGCAAGCTGCTCCGGCAGATGGCCGAGGACGAGCAAGGTCGGGTGTTTTGGGACGAGTCAACGACCTGGACCGTTCCTCCTCTGGTGCTCAGGACCGGAACCAACGGACAGAGCGTCACCTTTGTCCACCCGAAGGGCCATTCCAAGGTCATTCAGGAGCGCGGGGAAGGGATCGAGCGGCGCATCGAGACGGAGTTCCGTTATGATGCCTTTGGCAACAAAACTTTCAGCGCCGACTACGGCATCGTCGAGGACGGAGATCGCAGTGCTTTTAACGACGAACGGATCACCACGACCGAGTTTGCGCTCAACCTGGATGCCTGGATCCTGCGCCTCGCCAAGCGCTCGGAGGTGAAGAGTCTCGACGGTAAGGTGATCTCCCGTGCTGAAACCTTTTACGACGATGAGACATTTTCCGGCAACAACTTCGGCCAAGTGTTCAAAGGCAACGTCACGTTGGACCGGGAGTGGATCGATCCCTCGAAGCCGGACGCTTATGTCAAGAGCTCGCGAGCCCAGTATGACGCCTACGGCAACCCGCGCGTACTTCTGGATCCCCTGGCCGACGCTCCGGGAGGCACAGTGGATTTTTCCAAAGGCCACGCCCGGGAGGTCGCCTACGATCCTCACCTCCGCAACCACGCGGTCACCGAGACGATTTATGTGGGCGGAGGCAAGCCCCCATTCGTTTTTCGAGCCGACTACGACGAGGCTTTCGGGATTGTGGTCGCCTCTACCGACTTTAACACCAACAAGACTTCCTACGCTTATGATGCATTTGCCCGGGTGACCGCCATCGTCAAGCCGGGCGACGCGCCAGAATTTCCCACCTCGGAATACCGTTACGCCTTAGCCGTTCCGTTTGGCGCGGAAGGCCTGGTCAATTACACGGAAACTCGCTTGCTGGACCAAGTCCCTCGATCTCGTGCGGCCAAGCTGGATCACTACATGATTTCCCGCGAGTTCACGGATGGCATGGGGCGCGAGTTGATGAGCAAAAAAGAGGCAGAACCTTATCGGGCCGATTCTTCCCCGGCTGTGATCGTCAACGGCGCGGTGACATTCAACGCGCGGAGGAGCATCTCCCTTGATCTGAACCCGTTCTTCTCCCTGGCCGGTGAAAGCCTCGAAGCCCTGCTGGATTATGAGAGCATCGAGGACCCAGGTTGGGAAGGGCTCTTTCAGGACCCAGGCGCGCTGGTGAGCTTGAATTTGGAACAGGCCCATAAAACGGCCACCTGGTATGACCCGACCTTGCGCGAAATTCGAAGCATCAATCCCGACGGCAGTTTCGAGAGGACGGTTCATGAACCGTTGCTGACCCGGTCTTATGATGCCAATCAAACTGATCCGGGTTCACCCCATTTAGGCGCTGCCATGGCGCGTTCCCAGGATGGGTTGGGGCGGTTGATTCGAGTGGACGAGATTGTTCGGCTCATGGATGACGGGACCCCTTCGGGCACCACGACAACCTGGGCTACCCGATATGAGCATGATTTGAACGACCTGCTGATCCGGATCACGGATTCGCAGCAGAACGTCAAGGCGATGGCCTACGACGGACTGATGCGCAACGTATTCATGAATGATCCGGACCGTGGGCTGATGCGCTTTGTCTACGATGATGCGTCGAATCTCATCGAGACTACCGATGCCAAGGCGCAGAGAATTACCTACACCTTTGACGGTGCGAACCGTGTGCTGAGCGAAGATTATCATGATAACAATCCTCGGCTCTCAGCGTTCAACCCATCCCAGCCGATCACTCCGGCGAACCGGCCTGATGTCGCGTTTTTCTACGATACTCCGGTCACGAGCCTTGATGTGGGCGACGGTACGACGATGACTGCCCGAAATACGGTTGGACTGCTGACGTACGTATGGGACCTCACCGGTGAGGAGCACTACTTTTACGATAATCGCGAGCACGCTACTGCGCTAGTGAAGCGGGTGATCGATCCCCTGCATGGACAATTGGTCTCCTTCCGGACGGGCTTCGAGTTTGATTCGCTCAATCGTTTGAAAAGCGTGCGTTACCCTGACAATGACCTCGTTCGTTACGAATTCAACGAGCGCGGTCTTGGCAACCGCGTCATCGGCGGCCCAACCGGGAGCCTCCTCTCCAATGTGCTGTATTCGCCCGCAGGGCAGATCACGTTTCTCGCCTACGGAAACGGGGTGGAAACCAGTAGCAGTTACGACTCGCGCTTGCGCCTGGAACAGGTTCGGACGCGGCATCCCCAGCTTGGCCTCGAGCACGTTGGCCTTTCTTACGATTTCGATTCCGCGTCCAAACTAAGATCCATCACGGATTTTCGCCCAAGCTCTTCGATCGCCGACGGCAGCCCGCGGAGGAACACCCAGTTGATGAATTATGACGACCTCTATCGGCTGACCGATGTCCGATATTCTTTCGCTGTCCCTGGCGCTCCATCTCGAAACGACGGCGAAATCCGCTACCGCTACGATCGGATTGGAAACATGCTCTCCCAGACCTCAAACATTCCACACTTCGACAAGGGTCTCTCCGTCACGGACCTCGGTGCCATGGACTACGGCGGAAGTGCGGGTCGACAGGGCCGCAACGGGCGTCTCGCCAGCGACTCTCCTGGCCCGCACGCGCTGACCGCAGCTCGCCACTCGCCACTTTCCACCCGCCAGTTTCCATACGATGCCAATGGCAATATGCTGGAGATCGACGGTCTGAAAACAACCTGGGACTTCAAGGACCGTCTGGTTGCGGTGGAGACTCAAGAACTACGAGCCGAGTACGGCTACGACCATCGAGACCGGCGGATTACTAAGAAAGTGATCGCCAAAGGGCCTGCGAGCACCGTCGCCGGCCAAACCGATAGCACGATCTACGTCGACCAGCATTTCGAGGTGCGAAACAACGGAGTGCCGACCAAGTATGTTTGGTCCGGAACCATGCGGATTGCCCGCGTCACGGGGACGATCTCCTCGAACCAGCGGGTGCAACGGCTCCGACTCTGGCGCGGATGGAATCTCTGTTCCCTGGGGGTGACTGCGGATAGTGCCGGGAAACAATTGGCCGCCGGAGGTTCGGTGGGGGCGATCCTCCGCTGGGATGCGGTGAAGCGCGACTTCAGGGAGGTTGCACCGACCGAGGCCATTGCGGCAGGGACCGTGCTTTGGATCGACGCGATCACCAACGCCACCGTGATCGTCCGCGGTCTCTACGCTGGGGACACTTGGCTCTCGCACGCGCCTGCCGGAGGAACGTTCCATCCGGGCGGCTTTCCCGAGTCATTGGACCTTGAGAAACTCGCCCCGGGCAACACGGCGATCTGGCGCTTCGACGCCGCGACCCAGCGCTGGCAGGCGCGCCTTTCCGATGTTCTGAGCGGCCTTTCTAATCTTCCTGAAGCCCTGGCTCCGGGTGAGAGCGTGTTCGTGCAGGCCGAGAACGAGGCGGCGCTATCACTTCCGGACGAAGCCCTCACCATCCGGTACTATCACCAGGATCACCTCGGATCGTCGGCCGTGATCGCCGATGCGAACGGCGTCGCTGTGGAGGAAACCACGTTCTACCCGTTCGGCTTTCCGCGTCATGCCCAGAAGTTCCTCAAGACCACCGATCCCTATCAGTTCGCACAAAAGGAACGTGATGGCGAGAGTGGTTTGAACTTTTTGGAAGCCCGATTCCAATCACCACTCTTGGGTCGTTTCCTCCGTGTCGACCCCCTGGCTGGGAGTCTCAAATCAAGCTGGCTTGCGGAACCGCAACGGCTCAATCTCTACGCCTATTGCGCCAATTCCCCGTTGGGACATATCGATCCCACCGGGACTGACCTTCTCCAGGCCTACAAGGGTTTCGGCATGGGCCTGGGAGACGTTGGCCTGGGCATTGTCAATCCGTTGAACGTAGTTTTGATGCCGGCGGCGGCGTTGGTGTCTACCGCCAAGGAAGTCTATACCACGGTGGGTAAACTCCCGGCGGTAGCCACGGCGATACAGAACGGGAACGTCAAGGAAGCGCTCAACATTGCTTATGGAGACAAAGCGATTGTCAAGATGTTCGATCCAAAGACCTCTGACCAGCAGATGGGGCGTATCATTGGGAACGCGACCGGCCAGCTCTTGGTGCTGATCGCAGGGAGTAAAGTGGCTGCCGGCGCGGGACCCAAGGGACCTGCCGCACCTGCGGCGCCCGCCGCGGCTCCGAAGACCGTGGTGGGTTCCCCCATGTCCCCCGGAGCGCAGGTGGCCAAGACGCAACCCGCGATGGCTACCAAGACCCTGCGTGATCCCACTCTTCGCACAGGTCCAGCGGGTGACTACGGGCTCAGACAGCTGACATATAAAACAGCTGGCGGCAAGGCACAGCGGCTGGCATGGGAACTGGAGAACAAGATGAAGCAAAAAATGTACGGCGAAGAATTTCAGCGTCAGGTGGCGGAGAAGCGGCCCGAGATGGACAAAATGATTGAGAAGACAGGCTCGGCTAAACCTATCTTGAAAGGAATCGCCGAGTCGGTCGAGCAGCTCTACGGCAACTGGGACTAGCGGGAGGTCTGAGAGCGCCCCAAATCGCTCAGGCCAACAACAGGCGACGTATCCAAAACCGTATCCAAGACCTGAGAGAGATCCGCCCTGCGGGTCTGGCGGTTGAGGGCCAGGGCACAGGCCGCGGTCGGGTGAAGAAAAAAAGGGGAAGCCTGCGCCAATTGTTTCTGTGGTTTCTTGAAGTGGCGACAGGCCGGGACCGACGAGAGCTCTTGGGCAGGCGATGTTCGCTGCCAGTGTTCCACTATAGGACAGACGCAACTCACAGCATACCGCTCTCCAAATTCTCCCGTGGCATCGGATCAGCTTTGCCCGACTTTGCGAAGCTTCTGCGTTGCGAAAGGTTGCTGTGTGTGATAACTAAATACCTCCGCCTGCGAGCAGGCGGAGCCTTACGTTTCGGAGTGGAAATCCACGTTCGCAAGGCAATGCGCCTGGACCACCTTCTGCTGACCTTTATGCAAAACAACGACATTTCCCAAAGCGCCTCCAGCGGGCAGAAGACCTATCCCGGCCTCGATCGGGTGAAGGGCCTGAGCTACGCCGACTTCTATGAGAATTACGTAATGAAGCGGAAACCGGTGATCCTGGCGGATGCGATTGATCACTGGCCGGCCATGACCAAGTGGACTCCGGAGTTCTGGGTCAAGAACTATGGGAAGCGTCCTGTCACGATCGATGGCAAGGAGCATACACTCAAACGCATCGTGGAGCTGTCCTTGGAGTCGAATGAGCAGACGCCTGCTCCGTATTACCGCAACATCAAGATCCGGAACGAGTATCCGGAGTTGATGGCCGACATTTCTCCCTACCCGCAGGCCTGCGGACCGAATTGGTTTCACAGCAAAGTTTTCCTGCCGATTCGCGAGCGCATCGTGGGTGGCGGCGGCCACTACGAGCTTTTCATAGGCGGAGCCGGACGCTCGTTTCCTTTCCTACACTACGACGCACCGGGAGCGCACACCTTCATTCATCAGATCGCAGGCCGGAAGGTATTCATCCTCTTCCCCCCGAGCGACGCCCCGAGCCTCTACCCCTGTGAGGGAAGCTCCTTCAGCGTTTCTCGGCTGAAGGACCTGGACGCTATCGATCTGAGCAAGTTCCCGCTCTACGCGAACGCGACGCGCTATGTGATGGAAGTAGGCCCCGGAGACACACTCTTCATGCCCTGCGGTTGGTGGCACACGGCACGCATGCTCTCCTTCTCGATCTCCCTAGGAATCGACGTGGCCAACCGTAGCAACTGGGATCACGTGATCTCCTATATGGGTCGGCGAGCTAGTTTTGAGAACCCCGTCCTAGCAACCGCGTATATGTCCTACATGCGAAGCGCTGGTGGTGCGCTCAAGCTGTTTTCCTAAAAGGAATCGAATCCCGCGGGCAGTGCCAACCAAACCTCATGCGGCCTCATCGACTGACTGAGTCGTTCGCTCAGGATCTGTTCTAGCCTCTGTCGGCTTCCGGGAAGCCCCGGAGCGCCGCCTCTTAAGACGCTCCCTCCATTGCAAGACGGGCAGGATCCAGGGATAGAGTCGACGCAGGAGCGGGTGAGAAAAGTAGATCTGCGGAGGCGGAAGAATTTGGGGAGTTCCACCAAAACCTCTCAGAAAGTAGTAGCGGCTTGCACACTGCTCTGATGTCAACTCCCTACCCTCAAGGACGGAGCGTGCGATCGCCGGATCCATCCCAACATGGTCATACAACGCGCATCCGGACCTCTCCGCCCACTCGATGGACTCGAAGGTCAGCAGGGCATTGGGATGGAGATTCGTTCGTTTGGAGTTCCACCCCTTCTTCCAGGCGGTCATTCGGTTACCAAAGCGCAGGCAGAGGATCCCAGAGAGAACTTCGCCTTCGCATTCAGCGAAGGTCATCCGAATCTTACCTTCGACATCGAACGTGGACCAAAGAAGGCGGAGGGCCTCCAGGCTAGGTGGATTGGGCGACGCACCCTGCCTCCGACACGTTTCAACCATCAGATCAAAAAAAAGCGGAAGGTCTGCCTCCGTCCCCGTTCGAATGGTCACACCCCGTTTGATCGCCCGCTTGACCTGAGTTTGGGTGCTTTTCCGCAAGTGCCGCCGCCAGTCCAAACGGCCGGGCCCCACCCCGACGCAATCCGTAGCCTCGATCACGACGGAGAGCCCGAGGTCGGTGAAGCCTCCGTCCGACAATGCGGTGGAGCAGATGCTATCAAAGTCGGGCGGTTGCGCAACCAGGGCGAGCAGTTTGTGACGGCTGGCGCAGTCGCGCACGAGACGAAGAAGAAGTTCTCGCATTTCAGGACCATCCGAGCCCTGGGGCAGGACCGGGCCCTTTGATAAGAATCCCACCCTACCGAAGCGGGTGCGCCGGTGCAGCACTTGAAACCCGGCGCGGATGCTTCCTCCAGCGCTCAAGCAAACGCGGTCCACCTTCCACCCCTCCCCTGCCTTAATGCGAGCCCAGAGACCCGACTGTTGAAACTGACCCAGCTCTGTACCGGCCAAAAACCAATCCCACTCCGGCGCGTCGGTTTCCTGTGAAAACGAGACCGAGTGCTCAACGCCTGCAATGCGATACGTAGGGGGGATGTCGTTACCGACCTCCCGACCGACCGTCGCGGCCCGTAACTCAGTGGTTCGATGGAATGAAGACATTTTCGGTGACACTCACCTCCCCTTACATCGGCCTGAGAGCCAACCTGTGAAGCGGCGGCAAAGAGCCTCAGAACTCCTGACCTAGAGTGGAATTAGACAAGGCCATCGGGGTCACCCGTTCGGCCAGTGAGCCCGCTCTTTCCGAAGGAAAACATCGAGCAGCCTGTCGCGCCGACTCCGGGCGGATAGCTCAGCGGAAGCAAACCTGGGTGCCGGACGGACTTTCGGTGGCGGAAAGTCCTGACAGGCTGCTCGGCAGAAAGCTTGTCGGCTTGCGGGATGTGTGAACAATGCGCGGCAGATGGTTACTTGCCGCAGAGTTCTCCTGGGTCTGCTGCTGCTGTTGCTCGCCGCTCTCCCGGCGCAGGCTCAACGGTATCGGAATCGTTGGGCCGGAGGAGAGGGCAATTTGGATGAGGACGCGCCGATCCGCACGGCGCGGGAGGTTCCGACGCATAGCGTGGAGATGCCGACCTGGACCAATGCCCTCGGATTCGAGCGGGACGTCTTCACCTTCGCGCGGCTCCGTTACCGACGCGATCCGTATGGCCCGCCGAGAGCCGGCTATTGCTTCATCGATTTTCCCGACAGCGATCTGGATTTCTCTTATCGGCTCCAACAGCTCACCTCGATGTCCGTCGATCCCGACGGGCGAGTCCTCAGCCTAAAGGATCCCGAACTTGGGTTGTATCCTTTCACCTATGTGGTAGAGCCGGGCGCCATGCAGTTAGAGGAGGCGGAGGTTCAGGGGTTGAGACGTTACCTCCTGAATGGCGGGTTTCTGATGGCGGATGATTTCTGGGGGCCGCGCGAGTGGGAAAACTTTGAAAAGGAAATGGCGCGAGTGATGCCCGAGTCTTCCTTCGTTGAGCTGCCCATGGAACATCCCCTCTTCCACAGCGTTTTCCCCCTGGGGAATTCAAAGAATGCGCTGCAAACTCCGAACTACCGAACCGGGGAGTATAGTCAGTACAATGGGATCACCTGGGAGTATCATGACGGCGAGGAGTGCCGTGATGTGCACATCCGGGCCTTGCTGGATCCGAAAGGCAGGATCGTGGTGGTGGCCTGTCACAATACCGACAATGGGGACGGATGGGAGCGAGAGCAGGAATCGCACTATTTCTTTCGGGAGTTCTCCGAGAAGCGTGCCTACCCGCTAGGGATCAATATCGTGGTCTATTGCATGACCCATTGAGGCGGCGAACGCTTGTAACCTTAAGGGCTTTGGGCTTGTCATTAGCTTAGGCTGCGGCCGCTATGAGGAATTTCTGTCGACAGTTTGCCGGGTGCGCTGGGGTGCTATGCCTGATCCTCCAAGGATGCACCCAAAGGGATCCGTCCGTCTCAGCGACGGAAGCGAAGATCACCGGCTCAGCAGGGGATCCCCCGGTGGAATTGCGCGCCCAGTGGCAGGCGAACCATCTTTACGATGTGTCGCTCCAGTTCGGACAATCCACCCAGGTGCGCAATCGCAATACGGATGATGACTTCGACCAGGATATCACCTTCCGGCTCGACTTTAACGGGGGAGTGAAGCCGGAGGTGTCCCGCCCAGCTAACAGCAATCTGTGGCTGAACCTGGAAGTGACAGGCGTGATGTTCGGTTTGATCCGCGGTGAGGTTCCCTTGATCTACTATGACACCCGAAGCCAGGTGGGCCGACTGGAGGATGATCAAAGAACGACCGAAGCACTCGAGAAGTTAGTGGGTTCCCGATGGAATTACTCGGTGGATCGCGAGGGAGCGGTCCTTTCTGCAAGGACCGAAACAAACAGCCCTGGCCTGCGAGCCCTAAATTCCGATGCGAAAGTCATGGGCTTGAGCCTCGTTCGACGTCTTTTCAGCCCACAATACTTCCGTCCCTTTCTGGAGTTTAGCAGTTTGCCTCAGGAGCCCGTGAAGATCGGAGAGTCATGGCCTGTTGAGCGATACTTCAATGCGGGAACCGTTGGAACGGTGTTGTTCAAAGGTCGTTGCACTTTCAAAGGCTGGCAAATGAACTCGGGGCGCCGCTGCGCTCGGCTCGATGTCGCCGGGGACCTCAAGACGAGCAATCGGCTTCCTGGCAAGCTGGGCAAGATGATCAAGGGCTCCTCGGAACTCGAGAAGGGCACGCTCAAGGGCCAGATTTGGTATGATCCTGAGCAGAAGTTGCCGGTGCAATCCATCACCGAGCTCAACATGATGACGGTGGTCACGAGCCGTTCGAAGGTTCCTCGAGGGGCAGGCGGGACCAATGTTGTGGCCGGTGTCACCAATGGGCCAGTCATCACCCGGCTCTCCGTCCCCTTATCCCAGCGCATCAAACTGAAGATCACCGATCTCGGGGCGCAGTTGCCCGCGCTCAAGCCCTCCGCAACTCCCTAGCCCGCAGCGCGCTGGTAGGACCTGCGCTGACAGGAGACTCGCTTGAGGTCACAGCCCGCTCGGATGATCGATGAACACCCAAGGCAGGCCAAATCGCTCGGAAAGGTGACTGGCTAGAGCGCGTACCCCGAATGTCTCTGTGAGGTAGTGTCCACCGTAGAAGACGTTCACCCCGAGTTCTTCGGCCAGCGCGAAGGTCCAATGAGGCCCTTCGCCGGTGATGAAGGTGTCCACACCTTCTTCGGCTGCCTGCTTCAACTCGGCCCCGGCTCCCCCGGTGACGATGCCGATTTTTCTGCACATCGACGGGCCTCCGGGCAGGAGCACAGGTTGGACCCCCAGAGCCGTTTTGAGTCGATGAGCCAGGTCGTCCCGACGGATTCGCTGGTCAATCCGCAGTCCTATCCGCTGTCCCTTTGCCTCAAAGAAAGGGATGGGGCGTTTCAAACCGAGGGAGTCGCAGAGCTGGCGGTTGTTTCCCAATTGAGGATGAAGATCCAAGGGCAGATGTGAGCTATAAACCGCGAGATCCCCCTCGATGAGCGTGCGGATCAAATCGAGTCGTTTGCCAGTCCAGGGATGGGAGGGGTTCCAAAACAGCCCATGATGCACGATCAGGAGGTTGGCATTCTGTCGGAGGGCCTCGGCGATGGTCCAGGCGCTGGCATCTACGGCTGCCGCAATTCGACTCACCCCGCGACGGTTGCCAACCTGCAGCCCATTGACCGCACCGTCCCAGTCGCGGATCTCTTTCGTCCGCAGGAGCTTATCGCAGTGTAGGACAAGGGCTTTGAGTTCCACTGAGGTGGGTTTTTTTGACATCGGGCGGCGGTTTCTCTTGATTCAGGACGGTGGTGGGGACGATCGCAACCAAGCGATCAGGCGATCGATGAACGGGGCCTGCGTTGACTTGATGCGCACCCGGGCTTCGTTCAACTTGAAGAAGGTGGCGCGGTCCACTTCAGGGAAGGAGCGCTCCCGTCCGGAGCCTGGAGGCCATTCCAGCTTGAACGTCATGCTCTCGACGGCTTTTCCCTCGGGCCAGTCACCCTCGAAGGCCCAGGCGTGCACAATCTTACCGCCCTTTTGGCGGATCCATCCGATGGGGTGAAAGGCCTCACTCATCGCGGGAGCGCCGACCTCTTCCATGAACTCGCGCTTGGCAGTTTCCAGGAGTTCCTCGCCAGGCTCCGGCTCTCCTTTGGGAATGGTCCAGGACCCCTCGTCTCGATGCTGGAAGTAGGGGCCCCCGGGATGAGCCAGGAAGACCTCCGTCTCTCCCGCTCTCCTGCGAAACATGAGCAATCCTGAGCTGATTCGATCGGCCACGAAGGATTACACTAGGGAGGAAGCCAGCCGGGGGCAAGCCTGGAGCCGCCGGTCGACATTTTTCCGTGCGCATCCTCCCCTTGTTTGCGCAGGCGACTTCACCAAATCCAGTGACGTCCTTCTTCCGTCGTTGAAGTCGACCGTTTTGTTGGGAGGCGCGCTTTGAAAGTCCCTCGAGTTGCTTTCAATTGCCTTTGCGCCTCGGCGGGTTAAGCTGATCTACTGTGTCTTGGAACTCAAAGTTGTTTTGTGCGCCACCAACCCTTGGATTTTGAAGAGAGAGCAGAGCGAGGGCTCAGCAGGTGTATCGTGCGGATCGCCCGCAGCGTGCTAGGGTTGATTGTCTTCCTCACGGGCACCAAACCATCGACCTCCGCGCCCCTTTACTTCCCGGAGCCGCATCCTCCCTCGATCCGTACGGGGGCGCTTCTGAGCTCCGGACCGGGTGCACGGAGTGAACCTAGTTTGGCTGGCCCTCCTGTTCTCTATTTCTGTGGCGAACCTACCGATCTTGAGCAGCAGTATCTCGAGTATATTAATCGCGCTCGTTCGAACCCGATGGCCGAGGCGCTTTTCTTGGCTGCACCAACCGATCCTGCGGTGCTGGCCGCTTACGCGGCTTTCAAGGTGGATACTAATCTGCTGGTGATTCAGTTTGGATCCCTCCAGCCGGCCCAGCCGCTCGCGATGAATCCAATCCTCCTGGCCGCAGGGCGTCAGCATTCAGGCTGGATGTTCACGAACGACGTTCAATCCCACAGCGAGGGCGCGTTGTCGACGGCCCAGCGGTTGCTGGATGCAGGCTACAATTGGAAGCAGGGGGGGACAGTGGGGGAGAACATTTTCGCTTACGCCAGCTCCGTGATTTACGGGCATATAGGCTTCAACACGGACTGGGGTGGAAAGCCTCAAACCGGGGGTATGCAGTCGCCGCCCGGCCATCGGCTGAACATCCACGATCCTGTATTTCGAGAGATCGGGGTGGGCCTCGTTTTGGGGCAAAAGGGCTCCGTTGGGCCTCAGTTGGTGACCGAGGAGTTTGGCACCCTCAACCGCAGCCTTCCATTCGTTACCGGGGTGGCGTACTACGATCTCAATGGAAACCGCTTCTACGATCCGGGCGAAGGACTGTCAGGTATCCGGGTGGAGGTGGAGGGCGCGGATCACTACGCGATTACCTCCCAGTCCGGAGGCTATGCTGTCCCTGTCCGGGGAAGCGGATCGAGGCTCGTGCGCTTTCTAGGCGGTGGATTTGTTGCCACGGAGCAGGCCGTTTTGCTATCGGGTGCGCAGAACGTGAAGGTGGATTTCATTCCTCCCTATCTTCCACCGGGGATCGAAGGCCCCACTCGCTCTGCTCAAGGGGAGCTGGGGCTTTTTCGTCATGGGGAGGTGGCCGGAGCGATCGGATATCAGCTACGTTCAGCCTCACTTACACCGCTCGTGGCCGTGGAAGGCGCTGAGAACGGACTGGCAGGCGTCGTCGTGGACGTCAGCGGCTACCCGCCGATTGCTGATGACGTGGCGGCGAGCGGTGATCACTCCTTTCACCTGGTTCAGCCGTCGCCGCCGCGTGCTCAATCGGTGCAACTGAAGGCGTCCTTCAGGCCTGGGCCCAGCGGATCCCTCAGCTTCTATGCCCGACTGGGTTGGGCCACATCCAAGCAGGTGGCTCGTGCCCAGGTTTCGAGCGATGGCGGGGGGACGTGGACAGATTTGTGGTCACAGGCAGGCACGGACAACGAAGGCCAGACAGGCTTCACGCGTGTGACACGCTCCCTAGCCGATTTTGCTGGTGAGGAACTGTTGGTCCGCTTTCTTTATGAGACGAAGGGCAGCCATTTTCCCCAGACGGACAGCGGCGTCGGATTGTATGTGGATGATATTTCTTTCGAAGATACGGATGCGTTGACCCAGGTTCTGGTGCAGTCGATTCCCGATGAGGCTGAGTTCGAGAGGGCCTCCGTCGATCTAGGCCGCGGGAGTCTGCAAGTCCGCGCTCTGCTTACCGGTCGGGAGTTGCCATGGGGGGCAGCATTCTTCGTCGAGGTATTGCCGACTCTTCCGGCCATCGTGATTCAGATGGAGCCCGTCGTGGATGCCGCAATCGCTGCTCGGGGACTTTCATTCAGGGTGCTTGAGGGTGAGCCGAGCTTTTTCCTCCTAGAGGAGGCAGACTCGCCCTCCGGCACCTGGCGACGTTCAATAGTCGCTCGGTGGGAGGAGATAGAACCTCGGGTCTTTCGTTTCGTCTTTTCCGCTCCGTTGGTGGACTCGCGTTTCTATCGCGTTCGCGCGCAGTGAGGTGCGGGAGGCCGTGCCGAAGGACGCGACCGGCCCCTCGCCAATGACAAGGCTCCGAGACATGCTCGGAGCCTTGTGTGCTTCGTGAGGTGTTCGGTTCAGTGCACTTCGAGATTCGTCACTGCGTTGAATATCTTGAACTCTTCCGCGTGCAGGCTTGGCTCTGGCTTGAAGCAGAGCTTGCCGAAGTAGCGCTTCTCCATATCGATGAACAACTGCTCGTCCTCGGTCTTCAGACGATCGAGCACATTGGGGTGAACCAGGATGCGGAGCTGGAAGTCATTCTCGTCCCGATGGCGTTTCTTGAGGATCTCACTCAGCTTGCGTTGGATCTCAACACTCATGGTGAGAGCGCTCTTCACTTTGCCGCGACCGCGGCAGTAGGGGCAATCGTCGTACACCGATGCATGCACGCTCTCGGTGTGTCGCTGGCGGGTCATCTCCATCAATCCAAGCTGGGAGATCGGGAGAATGTGGGTCTTGGCCCGATCTCGACGTAGTCCGTCCTTCACCCGCTGATACACCTGGCGTTGGTCGCGAGGGTGCTTCATGTCGATGAAATCCAGGACGATGAGTCCGCCGATGTTCCGTAAGCGAAGCTGCCGACAGATCTCTTCCGCGGCCTCCAGGTTCACTTTCAGAATGGTGGAGTCCTGATCCTTGCCACCCTTGTGCCGGCCTGTGTTGACGTCGATAGCCACGAGGGCTTCTGTCTCGTCGACCACCAGGTAGCCGCCACTCTTCAGATGCACCTGCCGTGAGAAAGTCGCTTCCAGTTGTTTGGTGATACCGAAGCGATCGAAGATCGGCTGGGGTTCCGAGTAGAGCTTCACTTTGTCCACGGATCGGCGGCTGATCTTGGTGATCATAGCGCTGATCCGGCTGAACTGCTGTGGGCTATCCACCACGATTCGCTCGACATCCTCGGTGAGGAAGTCGCGAACGGTTCGTTCGATCAGGTCCGGCTCTTGGAACACGCAGGTGGCAGAACTCTGGGCTTTGATGCGCTCCTGAACGGCATTCCATTCCTCGAGCAGAAGGGCGAGGTCACGCACGAAGTAGCGAGCTTGCTGCTCCTCGCCGGCCGTGCGGATGATGACGCCCATGCCCTCGGGTATGGATAGGCTCCGTAGGATTTTCTTCAACCGTTGACGTTCCTCCACGCTTTCGATTTTCCGGGAGATGCCGGACTGGTCCGAGTTGGGGAGCAAGACCAGGTAGCGGCCGGGCAGGACCAAGTTTCCAGTGATACGCGGGCCCTTGGTACCGATGGGGCCTTTGGTTACCTGGACGATGATGTCGCTGCCGGGAGGGTAGAGGCGAGGGATGTCCTTGTGCGTGATGCGGGGCTTATCTCGTTTGCGAGTGTCCCGTTCGACCACTTCCACCCCGCTGTCAAAGTTATTGGGGACGATGTCCCAATAGTGAAGGAAGGCGTTCTTCTCGAAGCCGATGTCGACGAACGCCGCCTTGAGGCCGTCTTCGAGGTTGCGAACCTTGCCTTTGTAGATGCTGCCGACCAGCCGTTCGGTGGTGGTACGCTCGATGGTGAACTCGTCCAACCGCCCTTCGATCAGCACCGCCACCCGGGTCTCCAGCGACTCCGCGTTGAGGATGACCTCTTTGTGGGAGCGCTCCTTGGGTTTGATCAGGCGCGTGACCACATTGAACACCTTCGTTGCGGCCTGGCGAATGGCCGAGATAATGCCATCCGGCTTTGGGTCCTTGATCGGGACGGGCTCGTAGGGTTTCTCGGCTTGGGCATTCAGGGGCAGCTCGGGGGCCTTGGGCTCTGGGGCCGGTGGCAGCCCTTCGGGAGGCAGGCCAGCGGCGATGTTTTCGGAACGTTCGATTTCCTTGGAATAGCGGGCTTGATCGTAGACCCGCTCGTTTCCCCCCGAGCTAGCGGCAGCGAGGCGCACCTCTTGGGTCACTACTTTTTCTCCGGGGAGGGCCTGCGGCTTTTTCGGCCCCGGCCGAAAATGCATATTGCGACGTCGTCGCGAGAAGTTTTTGTCACTCATGGTTCAATAATTTCTACGGTACAGGTGGATGTTCTGGAGTACGCCCGCCGCGATCAAGGAGCAGAGCACCGAGGATCCGCCTGAACTAAGCAGCGGAAGTGGCACTCCGGTCACGGGCATGAGACGAATGTTCATGCCGATGTTAATGAAGACCTGGCTGAAGATCAGGGTGACCACCCCGACAGCCAGTAAACGGCCCAGTCGATCGCGCGCCTGGGCCGCGGTGCGGATACCGGTAAAGAGCACAACGGAGTAGAGGGAGATGACAATGAAGCTTCCCATGAACCCCTTCTCCTCGGCGATGACAGAGAAGATGAAATCGTTGTGCGCAACGGCTCTTGGGAGGTAGCCCAGGGCGATCTGTTGCCCCTGGTTCCAGCCTTTGCCCAGCCAGCCGCCCGATCCGACCGAAATCAGCGCCTGCTCTACGTTGTAAGAATGCGCACGTTGTTCCCGACGCAGGCGCGCACGTTCGGGAGCAGGGGCGTTTGCGGCAAAATCGATACCGAAATAGACCAGCAATCGCCGCCGTTGATAGTCTTCTAATTTAAATTGCCACTGGGGCGGTGCAAAGAGGATGTCCACCAGCAGCAGAACGATGAGTGTCCCTCCGGCTCCGAGCATTTGGATGAGCCATCGCGGCGGGGTTCCAGCAGCCCAGAGCATCACCAACCCTACCGGGAGGAGGAGCAGCGCAGAGCCGAGGTCCGGCTCCTTCAGGATCAGGAGAAAGGGGAGCACCATGAGGCCGATGGCCTTCCAGAAAACCTTGGGCTGTCGAAGTTCCTCGACGGGCCGACTGAGATAGCTCGCGAGCATGAAGATGAAGGAGATCTTGGCGAACTCAGACGGCTGGATTTGCACCGGGCCGAAATCGATCCATCGACGTGCACCGTAAACTTCCTTGCCCACCACAAAGACGCCAAGCAGCAGCAGAATACTTCCCCAGTATGCCACGATTGCCCAGCGCGAGAGCTGGCGGTAGTCAATCCAACAAATGGCCGCCCCGGCGATCATCCCGATCCCGCCGTAGACCAGGTGCCAGAAGAAGGGCTGGCGAAACCAGGGACGCGTGCTGAAGATCTCATTCGAGGACGTGGCGCTGTGGATGAACGCGGCTCCGATGCCCAGCAGCAGCACCAGAGCAATCAGCTGAGGCCAGTCCAGTCTGGGGCGCGACTCCTGATCGATGGTGCCTATCATCCTTCGGAGGGAGTTGGGGGGTTGCTGGGGCTTCCCGAGGTGGACGCGGTGGGAACCCCCAGGTCGCGTTGTCGCAGAGCCTGAAAGACCTGCTTGGCGATGGGTGCGCACGTGCCGCCGCCTGAGGATCCGCTTTCCACCATAACGACGACGGCGTAGCGCGGATTCTCGTACGGCGCGAAGGCTGCAAACCACGTAGTGTGGTCCACCACGCGCCCCGTGCCATCGGTCACCTGGGCCGTTCCGGTTTTTCCACAAACCGTATAGCCTGGGATTCTCGCCGCCTTGCCGCTGCCTTGCTCCTCCACGTCGGCCCGCATGGCATCACGAATGATCTCGAGAGTTCTTGGCGACACGTTGAGTTGGTCGCGGACACGAGCTCGCTCGTAAACCCATGCTCTGCCGCTGAGAAGCGGATCCTGGGGCACCAGCCGGTCAATGAGCCGCGGCCAGAGAACTTTGCCACCGTTTGCAATCGCTGCCGTCATGACTGCCATCTGCATGGGAGTGACGGAGATGAAACCCTGACCGATGCAAAGATTTGCCGTGTCGCCGTCATGCCAGGAAATGGGTTTCTCTCCAGGGCGTGGCAGGATGCCGCTGGTCTCTTGGTTCGGAAGCGGGATGCCCGACTTCTCTCCGAGGTGAAGACTTTTGCAAATCTCGAGGATTCGATCCACCCCCGCGTTCAAGCCGTTGGTGATGAAGTAGGTGTTGCTCGAAAGAATGAAGGCTCTCTTGAAGTCGTAGTCACCGGGGGGAGCGGTGTCCTTGATGACGCGGCGTCCAATCTGGATATGGCCTGGATTATGGAGAATGCGCTCGGGATCCAGGCCGGACTCTAGGCATGCCATGGCGGTGATGATCTTAAAGATGGAGCCCGGCGCGTAGTTTTCCTGAATCGAGCGGTTGAGCTGCGGCCGCAGCTTTGGATCGCTCAGGGCCTCCCATTCGGCATGGCTGATATGGGGAATGAAACGATTGGGATCGAACGCGGGTGAGGAGGCAAGGGCGATGACATCGCCATCCTGGCAGTCCATGACCACCACGGCGCCACGCGTGTAGTTCAACGCTGCCTGCAGACCGCGCTCGGCCGCTCGCTGGATGCGGAGATCGATGGTGAGCACGACATTGGTGCCGGGTTCAGACTCCACCCAGGTGCTCTCAGCCTGGCGATAGCCCAGGTTGTTCACCAGCACCGACTTCATACCCGCCTTCCCTCGAAGGGTCGAGTCAAAGGCCTTCTCGATTCCAACCTTCCCTCGGTAGTCGGGAAGCCGGAAATCGTAATCGGCCTCCTCCCCCTCGCGAGATTGGTTGTCTCTCTGAAGATAACCGAGCAGATGTGCTGCGGTGGTTCCATAGAGGTAGAAACGCATGGGTTGGACGTCGAGGTCCAAACCGGGCGGGATGGTCGGCTGTTCCTGAAACCGGGCGATCTGCAGCGCGTTCATCTGATTCGCCAAAGTCATAGGCAGAGCCAGCTGGCTGCTGTAGTGAGCCACAAAATCGCCTGGAGTCACTGCAATCGGAAGGTTGAGCACCCGACCCAGATGGCTTGAAAGATTGCTAACGACCCGGAAGCGGGCCATGGATTCCAGACTCACCCGCTCGTCCCGTTTCAGGGGGCCGACGGGCTTCGTTCGACGCCACTCGTCTTTGAAGAGTTTTGGCAACTCTTCGAGGTAGAGGTTGACGCGGTAGTTGGGAACATTGTCAGCCATGGCTTGGCCGTTTCGGTCTTGGATCTTGCCTCGCGCCGCAGGGATGCGAACGGTGCGGTAGGCCTGAGCGCGCTGGTTTTGCACGAAGCGCTTCGAAGCCACCACCTGCACATACCAGAGACCAGAGAGCAGCACGATGACTCCAGTCAGAACGAGTGCGGTCAACGCCCGCAGCTGCGGGTCGTCTTTCTTCAGTTGGTCGAAGATCAACATGCGCTTAACCTCTCCCCCTCTTGATCTGCCGGTTGGACTGGGATCCGGCGTCGGGAAGGGTTTCGTAACTGAGTTGGCGACCTAGCCAGCCGAACAGCCAGAACCAGAGAGGCGTCAGCAGACCACCGATCAACGTCATCACGCTCCAATGCCAGAGCGAGCTCCATCCCACCAACGGGGTGTTGGAAGTGTTGAGCAGCAGGAGTAGCGTGGCGGCAGGCACACCGGCACTGACGGCCGCGCCGATGAGAAACTGCGCGTAGGTCTGGTCCCTTAGAATCATTCCCCGATACCGTTCCATCACCAAAGCGGCAGCGAACAAGGGGCCTATGGAGATCCCCAACGGGTTGTGTGAGAGCGAGTCAACCCACAGGCCGCCACAGAGCGCCGTCACGGTTCCCATCCCGAGCCCTGAGGTGAGCGTGGCATAGGCGACTAGGCCGGGGAGTAGATCCGGCTGGACGCCGGTCAGATTCCTGAACCCAGTTAAGGTGCATTGCAAGAACACCGATACGAAGACCGTGCCAAGGATGAGGGTGACGTTCAGCGGGTTCATGGCCACACCACCATCACTTCCTCGAGTTCGTTCAGGCGGGCGGCCAGCTTCACCCGCGCCTCCAGGTGCAGGCCGAAGTCGATCGATCGGCTGTCGGCAATCTGGCCAACGAGGATGCCTTTGGGATACATACCGCTGTGACCACTTGTACGCACCCACTGGCCAGGCTGGAGCACACTGCTGGCAGAAAGAAATTTCAGGTCCACGAGGGTGTTATCGATGGGCCCGCCATCGGATGGAGTGATGACTCCATGGTCCCGGGTGGTTTCGACCAGGACCGACACCCGGCAATCGGGATCGCCAAGCAAGGCTACCTGCGAGTGCATATAGCCCACCTCGGACAGTCGCCCCACCAGATAGCCCTGAGTGGTGATGACGGGAAGGTGGTTGGTGAGGCCGTCGCGCGTTCCTAGGTCGATGCGGACATTTCGCCACCAGTTGGCAGGGTCGCGCCCGGTCACCCGGGCCAGCTGAAGGCGCCAAGGAAGCTGTTTTGGCAGGCGGAAGGCCTCGCGGAATCGGGTGTTTTCCTGGAGAGTTTCCTGCCATCTGGAGGCCTGGATGCGGAGCGAATCGTTTTCTCTCTGTAGAGATTCGAGTTGCGATTGTAGCTCGCTTCGAGGCGTGAGCGCTCCCACCCCGCGGTCTGCCAGGTTCTGCGCCGAATGGGCCAGACCGAACAGAGGCAGGAACAGGCCGCTGACTGCCAGTTTGACCCGAGCGACCGTCCTTTCGGACTGGCTGAAGAGAGCCAGCACGAAAAGCACCACAAGGACCAAGGCAATATATTGAGATCGTCTCAGCATTCGTCCACCAGGATGAACCCACATCCCTGGTTAGGGGGAGTGAAGGTTCGGAAGGCGAACGCTACAGCTTGCTGGAGGAGGAGGTGACGCGCTTGAGGAACTGAAGTTCCTGGAGAACCCGGCCGGTCCCCTCAGCCACGGCGCTGAGCGGGTCGTCGGCAATATGAACCGGCAGGCCAGTCTCTTCCGAGATCAGCCGATCGATTCCACGCAGCAAAGCTCCCCCCCCTGCGACGACAATTCCACGATCCACCAGGTCAGCGGATAGTTCAGGGGGACAGCGCTCCAGCGTGATTCGGACGGACTCCAAGATACTTGAAAGCGGCTCTTGCAAGGCCTCTCGAATCTCCTCCGAGCGAATGGTCAACGTTTTCGGTAACCCGGAACTGAGATCTCGACCCTTGACATCCAGCGTCAACTCTTGCTCCAGCGGGAAGGCGGATCCGACGCGAATCTTGATCTCCTCCGCTGTGCGTTCGCCAATCATCAAATTGTAGGCCCGCTTCATGTGCGCTACGATCGTCTCGTCAAACTCGTCGCCTCCCACCCGTAGGCTGCGACTAAATACGATACCGGCCAGGGAGATGATGGCAATTTCACAGGTGCCCCCGCCAATATCGACGATCATATTACCCGCCGGTTCATGAACCGGCAGGCCAACCCCGATGGCCGAAGCCATCGGCTGTTCGATCAGATAAACCTCGCGCGCTCCGGCATGCGTCGCCGAGTCTTTTACAGCCCGTTTCTCCACCTCAGTGATGCCGGAGGGGACCGCGACCACTACCCGGGGAGCAATCAGCTTGCGATGATGCACGCGCTGAATGAAGTGGCGGAGCATCGCTTCGGTAATCTCGAAATCCGCGATGACGCCGTCTTTCATCGGGCGAATGGCCACGATGTTGCCGGGGGTGCGTCCTAACATCCGCTTGGCTTCCTCACCTACGGCCAGAACGTTGGTGGTACCCGCTTGAATGGCGACGACGGATGGCTCTCTCAGCACGATCCCTTGATCGCGCACGTAAACGAGAGAGTTAGCCGTGCCAAGGTCGATGCCAATGTCGTTGGAGAACAGGCTTTTAATCTGTGCGAACATGAATTGTGCCTAGCACGAATTGAAAGTAGGGGGCCTGTGTACTGTCGGTCAAGCCTATTGGGGGCCTTCAGTTGACGAGGTTCACCTTTCGGTCGGCCTGAAAGGCTCGAATATTCTCCACCGCGACCTGCAATAAACGTCTCCGGGCCGCCCCACTCGCCCAAGCCACATGCGGGGTGATAAGGCAGTTTCGGGCAGAGATAAGGGGTTGGGTTGGAGGCGGAGGTTCGACCGCGAGGACATCCAAGGCGGCCGCGGCAATCCGCCCCGAGTTCAAGGCGTCGGCCAATGCTACCTCTTCAATCAGGGGGCCACGACTGGTGTTGATCAACCACGCGCTGGGCTTCATCCATCCCAGTGTCTCTTGATTGATCAGGTGCCGGGTGGCTTCCGTGAGGGGACAATGGAGGCTCACGATATCGCTCGCTCCCAAGACGGCTCGGAGATCGGATTGACGGATTCCTTCCGAGTTTGAAATGGGTCTTAATCCTTGCGCAGCAATAACTTCCATTCCGAATGCTTTCCCTAGTGCTGCCACGGCCTTTCCGATTCTCCCCAAACCAACGATCCCCAGTGTCAGACCTTCAAGCTCGATCAGTGGGGATTTCCAGTAGCAGAAGTCGGGGCAACGTGACCAATCCCCTGCGCGCACGGAAGCCGAGTGGTCCCCGACCCTTGAGGCGAGTTCTAGGATAAGGGCGAAGGTCATCTGAGCGACTGACCGGGTGCCGTAGGCGGGGACATGGGTCACCGGAATACCTCTGGACCGCGCGGCGGCGGTATCAACGATGTTGTAGCCTGTGGCGAGCACCCCGACGTAGCGAAGAGAGGGGAGCGACGCTAGGGTTTCTGCCGAGAGGGGGACTTTGTTGGTGAGAACGATTTCTGCGTCCCGAGCCCGGGTCACGATCTCCGAAGGCGCGCTCCGCTCGTGTATCTGCACCTCGCCCAGCGATTTCAGCTCCGACCAGTCGAGATCGCCGGGGTTCAGGGTGTATCCGTCCAGGACAACGATTTTCATTTGATTTCCGTTCAATACTTCGCCAGCGGTCCCCGTCCCGCGCTTCCTTTAAGCCCCACTTCTGCCAGCGTTTCGGAGGCCTTTGCCAGAAGGAAGCCGACCTCGCTTCCGATGGCGATGAATTGGAATCCTTGGTCCAGCCTTTTGCGGGCGGCTGCCGCGTCCGCCACGTGGATGCCAGGCACGACCCCGTGTCTTTGGGCTGTTTTTAGAATGTGATCCACGGCCTTCACAAAGCGCGGTTCATCGCTATCGAAGGTCGGTTCCAATCCCATGGACTTGCTCAGATCATTGGGCCCAATGAACACGACATCGATACCCGGCACTTGGAGGATTTCATCAGCCTGCTCGATCGCATCGATATGCTCCGCCATCACGACCACGAGAATCTCCTCGTTGGCTTTGCGGTAGTAAGTGGCTGCGTCGGTGTTGAAGTTCGCGGCATGGAACTGGCCTCCGATGGTGCGTGCGCCCTCAGGGGCGTAGCGGGCTGCGGCAACCACTGCCTCCGCCTCGGCCTTGGAATTGACCATGGGCACGATCACGCCCCAGGCACCGAAATCGAGGATCCGCTTGATGTTCTCCGGTGTGTTGCTGCTGATGCGCGCCAGGGGAACGACACCGTTTCCTGCGAGGATGGAGAGCGATGCGGCGGCGGTCTCATAGCTCGTGGGTGAATGCTCGAGTTCAATGGTCAGCCAGTCGAATCCCACACGCGACATCAGCGAGGCGACCAGCGAGTCTGGCAAATTGAGCCAGGTTCCCAAACTGGGCTCTCCCCGCTTGAGTTTGGATCGGACGAAATTGGGCTTCATGTTGGGAACGAACGGAGTTTCGAAGGGACGTTTCTTGCAGATCCTTTCGGATCGCTGCGAGTCTTAGCCAGTGTGGGTGTGGATGGGGGTGCGCAGTGCGGGTGAGCGGAAGACGGCCTCCTCGACTACCCACCGTGGCCTGCGGCCAGCGGCAGTCTCCAGCACAGCCTGCCCGGCAGCGTCGCTCACCATCGCTCCCGTCTCCCGAGTGAAGGAGGCTTGGTGGGGCGTTAGAAGGAGATTCGGAGCGCCGAGCAAGGCGTGATCGGCCGACAGCGGCTCCTTTTGGAAGGCGTCGAGGGCGGCTCCTGCAATCACGCCTTCCCGCAATACCATGCCCAGCGCTGCCTCGTCGAGTAGCGCACCTCGCGCGGTGTTAATGAGATAGGCGGACGGTTTCATTCGGCGGAGTTCCGGCTCTCCAATCAAGCCCCGCGTCTCCGGGGTGAGGGCGGCGTGCACGGAAATAAAATCACTTTCGCGTAGAAGCTGGTCCAGGGAGACGAAGTGAACGCCGGCTTGGCGGGCTTCGTCGGACGGCCTGGGATCGTGGGCCAGCAGTCGCATGCCAAATCCTGAAGCGCGCCGCGCCATCGCCAGACCGATGCGTCCACAGCCGAGCAGACCCAGGGTTTTGCCGTGGATATTGTGACCCCATGAAGGGATCCAGCGTCCAAGGGAAAGCTCCTGATGCCCGGTATGGATTCGTCGCGCCAAGGCGCAGAGCAGCGAGAAGGCATAGTCTGCCACGGTTTCGTTGAGCAGCCCGGGGGTGTAGGCGATGATCACGCCTGCTGTGGTCGCTGCGGGGACATCGATCGAATCGTAACCCACTCCCCAACGGGAGATCAGCTTGAGCTGCGACAGGCCAGGGTCGTTGAGCAGTGGCGCATCGTAACGTTCGGTTCCGGCGATCACGGCATCGATGCCCGGTAGAAGGGTTCTCAGCTCCGCACCGCTCAGGACCGCGGTTTGCACCGGAAAAATCAACTCGTGGCCCGACTCCCGCAGTCGCGATAGCGCGGCTTGGCCGGAGCGGACCATCGCCTGTGCGGTCACGACGATTCGCCAAGACATGGTGGCGCGCAGTCTGGCGTGGAAATACGAATGGGCAATTTCTTTTTCGTTGATCTCCCTTCGCACGCGCCCATGCTGATCCCGTGGCCAATATGTCCGAGTCCCCGCTGGATCGTTTGTGGAAAGAGTACGGCCGCGAGCTTGCCAGTCTTGATGACTTGTCGCTCGCGCGCTGGATGGCACAGAGCCTGGGCCAGCTGCAGGGTAAGGTGTGGCGGCTCTCGCATCCTCTGATGGGACTCTATCGGCTGCTGGGTCAGCTTGGCCATGACCGGGGTGTCTGGCTCAAGCGGCTGGCCTCCATCCCTGGCCATTACACGGAGGCTTCCTGCTGCCGTGCGCCCCTCCTCCCGCTCTACACCCGAGACATTCTCGAGTCCGGTCTGATCTGCCAGCATTGCGGCGAGACGGCGATTGCCTATGAGGATCTTCCCGCCGAGCTCAAGGAGCCTATCAAGATCTGGGCCGAGGAGTATGATGTCGTGCACGACGTGGCGCATTGGGATGAGGCGAAGCGCAAGCGATGCAGCAATTATGAAGAGGAGTATGAGCGCGCTGCCCGTAAGGCGGAGGCCCTGCTCCATAGGGCTTCTCTCGAGATCATGCCGGGTCTCCTGGAGTGCTATCCCGCTCTCGTGTGGGAGGATCATGACGAATGTCTCGAGGTGCGACCTGAGGACGTGGGCGGATAAACCCGAGGGGCCCTTTGCTTGGCGGGCGTGCGAGGCGGAGAAAGGCCCCTCGCCTGACATTTTTTGCCTTTCTCCTCTCGCACACGCTTCGACCTTGAACCCGGCGATCCGAGCGATCCATTCTTCAAGGCCTATGCAGACCACGTCTGAGTTGGCTACGCTGTGCCCTGTGATTCCGGTTCCGCGAACCGGCGTTGAACGATCGCCTCGTGTGTTTTGCGGGTGGCGTTGGCTGCTGATCTGGATGCTGGCGGTCGCCATCCCCGCCGGAACCGCGCTCGCTGCGGCCGGCGTCGCGGAACATGTGGTGGTGGTGGTCTTTGACGGCATGCGACCGGATTTCGTCACACCGCAGTACGCTCCGAACCTCTACTCTTTGGCCACGAACGGGGTCTTCTTCCGAAGGAATCACCCGGTTTTCATTAGCACGACGATTGTCAACGGGACATCTCTGGCGACAGGCGTGCATCCCGGGCGCAACGGCATTCTGGCCAACACGGATTACCGCGAAGAGCTGAACACGCAGGCTGCGGTGGCCTCGGAGGTTTTGGATACCATTCGGCGAGGTGATCTGGCGTCCGAGGGACGCTATGTAGCGGTGGATACCCTCGCGGAGCTGATTCAGGACGCCGGCCACGCAACCTATGTGGCGGGGACCAAAAGCGTGACCCTGCTGCATGATCGAAAGGCGCGTCGTACGGATACCGCAGCCCACAGTAACTCCGTCACGCTGGGCCGGGGTCTCATCCTCCCGAGATCGGGCGGTGACCCGCTGAAAAAGGTCAACGATGACAAGGTCTTCCCCGACACGTTTACGACTCCCAATCTCGCGTCCGACAGTTGGACCACCAAGGCCTTAACGCGCGGGCTTTGGCGGAAGACGGTGCCGAAGTATTCTCTTCTCTGGCTCAGCGATCCCGACGTGACCCAGCATGCTAAAGGCGTAGGTGCTCCGGAGTCGTTGAGCGCCATTGAAGCGAGCGACAAGCATCTCGGTGAAGTGATCAAGGTACTCAAGGAGAAGGGCGTGTATGAGAAGACGGATCTCTTCGTTGTGTCCGACCATGGATTCTCCAGTATCGCACGGACGGCGGACATCGTAGCCACTCTGAAGCAGGCGAAACTGAGCGCGCACAGCAAGCTGGAGAATCCCGAACGCGGAGATGTTTTGGTGATAGGGCTGGGCGGTGCTGCCCTGATCTACGTGACAGAGCGTGACGAATCGGTCGTGCGTGCCGCCGCCGCCGCTCTCCAGATGTCGGACTCCACCGGGGTGCTCTTCTCTCGACTGTCGATCGAGGGGACCTTCCCGCTCTCGGCCGTGCACTATCCCATGGAAGGTCATGGACCCGACCTAGTGGTGTCCATGCGATGGATGGCCGCGCAGAACGAGCATGAGGCTCCTGGCATGTTGATCGCGACCGGAGGGGCTCGTGGGGGCGGAACGCACGGATCCCTGAGCCGCTTTGAGATGAACAATACCTTGGTCGCGAGTGGCCCTGACTTGAAGAAGGGCCTCTATAGCGAGATTCCTAGCGGCAACATCGACCTGGCCCCCACCATTCTTTATCTTCTGGGAATTGAACCGAAGCAGCCGATGGATGGGCGTGTGCTTCGTGAGGCACTGGTGCGAGAGCAGGGCCCGTTGCCGGTTGCTAAACAGCGAACCCTGGAGGCGCAGCGTCGACTGGGCTATATGCAGTGGACCCAAAACCTGCTCATCCATGAAGTGGAGGGGGTCGACTACTTTACCGAGGGCAACGGTAGCTTGAAGCTCATCGGGCCCTAGCAGGCCTTCTGACTTAGAATGTCGTTCCGGGAGGTGCCCGCCAGGGCTATTCCTTGGCTCCGGGCTTTCTGGGGGGCGGCCTGGCACGACGATTCCTAAGAGATAACTCAGCACAAGCGTGCTTCACAGCCGGACTCACGTCCGTTGGGGATAAGTCCAGCCGGCTACGGAGTAGGCAGAGTCAGTATGCGAACAAAGGACACGGTGCCTTCTCGCTGCGGAATCAGTTTGGAAATGGGGCCACCAGAGCCTGGGATGGTTCCCTCAAAGTCGAGCCAAGCGTTGAGATCTCCACTGACCTGGATTTGATAACGAGCGTCCAGTTCTGAGTTCCAAGAAACGCGGAGGCCCTCCGTGGCCTTCGCGAAAAGCATACGCACGGAAGGCCGTGCGTGGGATGTGAGACGAAAATTGTCGAAGTCCCAGTAGCCCCCCTGCAGATCAGCGCTCACGGTGGATCGCAGCCGGATGCCGACATGCTTTCCGGCCCAGGAGTCTTCCGCCTCCACGGTAGGGACGGACACGTTGAAGTCGACGAAGTGAGTGTAAGCGCCAAAGACTCCAGACGTGTTCGTGATCGTGGTCGCGGCCAGGGTCAATGGGATGCCTTGGCCCGAACGATAATAAAGGCTGATCTCCGCCGTGACTCCATCCAACATACCACCCCCACCGCCAATGGCTCCGACGGTGAAGGTGTAGGATTTTCCGACCTCGAAGGTCGGGTCGAAGCCATGCGTCGGGGCGGGATCGTTCCAGTCCACCGATTGGTAGTCTTGAAAAACCCCGGCTTCCGGAACCGCAAACATCCAAATGGCCTGGTTTCCATCACAGTTATCAATGTGGTCGAAATTTCCTAGCGGTGTGTTCTTGAAAATTCCGGTGAGTTGAGACCAGAGGAAACCACCCCCCTCGACATAGTCTGGCGGCTTCGCCGCTTTCTGCCAGGAATCTATATTCAGGTTCACGAATGCCGTCTCCGGAGACTCGAACGAGGCGTTGGGAATGGCGATGGCTGCCGCGTCAAGCAGCGCACTAGGCAGCAGAAGCATTCCGGCCACCAGTATGGATTGGAGTGCGTGGAACGACATCTTTAGCGGGGCCTAGTCGCGGCGACCTGACCTTGCGCGAAAGAGCAGGCAGGCTCCAATACCGATGGAAACGAGGGCCAGAGACCCGGGTTCGGGCACAGCGGTCAGCCTGACATTATCGACGTCCCAGTAGCCTACTCCCATGCCCAAGGTGTTGAACAGGCCGATACCGATCTGTTTGCCTGCCCAGGCGTCACTGGCTTCCACGGGGGCCAACAAGGCTTCGAAGCTGTAGAGATGGGTGGGGTTGGGGAAAGCGGAGGCCGCGTAGGTGATGGGCGTCAAGGCCACCGGCGAGAGCGAGTTTGCTTCGTTGAGGTAGAAGAGGCCGAATTGCAGGCTGCTGCCTTCAACGATGCCTCCGCCTCCGAGGGCATCGATGGCAAGCGCGTAAGACTTGCCAACTTCGAAGGTTGCCGTGAGGGCCTGTGAGAGACCAACGCCTGGAATGGAAACGAGATAGGCCGCTTGGCTGCCCGTGAGGTTGTCGATGTGGTCCGGCTTGCCGACTGGGGTGTTGGGGAAGGCCCCGGAGAGCTGATCCCAGGTGAAGCTTCCGGGCAGGGGAGGAAAGCCGACCGGTTCGGGAGCTTTCTGCCAGTTATCAATTTGGAGAGTGACTGGAAATCCTTGCGGCGGCTTCGGAGATTCAAACGAGCCATTCGGCACCTCGATCGACTGGGCTAGCAGGGTCCCTGGCAGAATGGCGACGCCCAGTAGAGAAGCGGCGCTCTGGCGGAGGAGGCTGTTTTTGGCTCTTGCGAGCGTGGCGAACATTGGAAACGCGTTACGGATAACTGCTCTGATCATACTTCGTAGTGTTAGGCACGCCCATTCTCGACCGGACTGTTCGGACCCTCCTCCGTCCACTATGGCAAGAAAAGGGTTCCGAAACCGACTGTGGGTATTCCGCAGTCGTTCGGGATGATGTCAAACCCGATCGATGTTCGTACGTATCCTCGTAGTATGCAGCTGTCGCGGGGAGTCTCAAGATCTTTTAAGCGGTGTGCAGAGCCCCGGAACCAAGTTCGCTAACGATGTTGTGATTCCAATTCCTTCACTGCTCTCCTAACCAGAATTCCCACACGATGTTTGGTGAGGTAAACCTGCGGAGAAGAAACCCTCAGCGCCTTGGCGACCTCGGCGGTGGACAACCCCTTAACCGAGTCAGATTCCCGTGCATCCCGTGATCAAGGTGGGTGGCAAGCTCCAGTTGAAAGCCGGCACAACCAATGTGGGACCGACGCCGAGATACCAGTGGCGGCTCAATCAAGCGGCCATCCCCGGTGCCACCAACGCGATCTGGGAAATTGGCACCCTGCGTTCCACCGAATCGGGGACCTACGAAGTTTACAGGAGCAACTTGTTCGGGGTGACGACCAGTGTCGTGGCCGAAGTGGCCGCCAGGCTGGCGGATCTACAGGTAATGACGAATCTGAGCGAAGGCAGGTTCGGTCTGCTTTACCCAGAAGCGACTCCAGAGGCACTAAGTCTGGAAGCCACAGAGAACCTGAAGGACTGGCAGCGGCTGCGGACATTCACTCGGACCAATGCGACGTGGCTTTGGGATGAGGAGGCTGGTTCGAGATTCGACCGCTTCTTCCGGGTCGTGCCGTCGAGCATGGGCACCAAGTGAGGTCGGTCATTGTTCATTTCTGAAATTGGGCGAGTACTCCGCCCGCTGCGCTCAGAGGGAATCGTCCGACACGGACGACGCTACAATCCGTAAGAGGTCGGCACTCAGTCCCGAAAACCTACACCCAAAGGCGAATGGTGCGCACCCGGTGCCTGTGACACCATTCACCGACCCAGAGAATGATCGACCCGAACACCGTAACAACAGAATGAACCCGCTCACCCTACCCCTCCGCCCCCGCCCGCTCACGCGAGACCGAGAGAACAAGTATGTCTCAAACTACTGAATATCAATACTTTAACTTTTTACTGTGAAAATTGAATAGTGAATGCTCATAATTCACGATGCTTGCGCAAGATATTCCAAGACCGTCACTTACAAAGAAGATAGCGCAAACGATTCGTCGGAACCCCGTGACAGCTCTGATCGGGCCGCGCCAGTGTGGAAAGACCTTTCTGGCGCGTGCCATCGCCGCCGCCGAGCCACATTCCTATTTCGATCTGGAGATGCCCTCGGATGCAGATCGACTCGCACAGCCGATGACTGCGTTGGAACCTCTTCGAGGGCTGGTGATCGTGGATGAAGTCCAGCGTCGACCCGAGTTGTTTCCCATCTTGCGGGTACTCAGCGATCGCCGCGACCTACCTACGCGCTTTTTGCTGCTCGGAAGCGCTTCACCCGACTTAAGCCGACAGAGCTCCGAGTCGCTGGCTGGACGGGTAGCGTTCATCAACATGAGCGGTTTCAGCCTCACGGAAACTGGACCTGACGCAATGCGGAGTCTCTGGTGGCGGGGAGGATTCCCTCGATCCTTTCTTTCAGAAAGTGATGAAGCGAGTCGAGAGTGGAGACAAAACTTCATTCTCACTTTCCTGGAAAGAGACATAAGGCAGTTCGGGGTGGAAGTTCCCGCCCTCGTGCTCCGCCGACTATGGAACATGCTAGCTCACTACCATGGTCAGATCTGGAATGCCTCCGAAATCTCGCGTTCGCTGGGAGAGTCACATACGACGGTTAAGCGACATCTCGATATCCTCACAGGAGCACTCATGGTTCGGCAGCTGCCTGCCTGGTTTGAGAACCTGGGTAAAAGGCAGGTCAAAGCTCCGAAAGTCTATCTGCGAGACACTGGACTCATGCACGAACTGATGGGCATTGAATCGTTTGCACGACTCGAGGGGCATCCAAAACTAGGAGCCTCTTGGGAGGGTTTCGTGATCGAAGAGGTCTTGCGAACAACCGGAGATCGAGAGGCATATTTTTGGGCGACGCATTCCGGCAACGAACTCGATCTCCTTGTCTTCATCAACGGAAAACCCATTGGAATAGAAATCAAATACTCCGACACAGTGAGCTTAACAAAATCGATGCACATTGCTTTGGATGATTTGAAACTGGAGTCCCTGTTGGTTGTACATCCAGGGTCCAAAAGTTACCCACTCGGACCCAAGGCCTGGGCAATTTCGATTTTTGACCTCGAGACCCGACTCAAGCAGATCTGCGGATGTTCACCTGATCCGGAGTGCAAAGGGTGACCTCCAGTGCGCCATAGGTTTTTACATAGGGTTCAGACACAGAGGGAACCACGAGATAGTTGCGACCTTTGGGATAATATCCCCGGAATAGTCTCAGAGAGCCGCTGTTAAATGCAGCTGCATCCCATTTGCACTCGATCACATCAATCTGGTCACGCGAGACGGCAAGGATGAAATCGAGTTCATGGCCTGCTCTATCTCGCCAATATTGGACCCGATGCTCAGGAAAATGGGCCTGAAGCTGTTCCAGCACGACATGCTCCCAAAGGATTCCAAGATCGTCTTGTCGAAGAGGATCCCAACCTCGGGCATAGCTCACGAACCCAGTGTCGAAGCCATAGACCTTAGGCTGCTTGACGAGCTCGCTGAGGCCCCCACCATGAAAAGGACGGACGAGAGTTATTGCATGCGTCGTTTCCAGCGCACGCAGGTGACTCTCCACTGTAGGACGCGTGATCCCAAGCGCGGTCGCGGTTTTGGTCACTTCGAATTGTCCCCCGCTTTGGCGAAGCAGGTACTCGAACAAGGCATTGAAGCGATTCATATCACGGAAACCAAAAAGTTTTTGGATATCTCGGGCAAAGAAGGAATCCAGCCATTCCCGATAGAACGCGGGCCGCTTTTCAGTGGCCAAAAGAGCGGGAGGCAAGCCACCATGAAACAGGCGGGTCGAGAGAGCTGTCTGGAATGCCGGAAGCTCTTCCACTGTAACAGGAGTTAAGTGGATCGTGCGTTTGCGACCGGCCAACGTATCACGAAACTTGCTCGTGGCAGCCAAGGTGGAAGAGCCTGTCGCGAGGATGCGGAGATGAGGGAATGAATCCGCCCCCACTTTGAGGACCCGCGCCGGATCACCCAACTGATGCACTTCATCAAAAATAACAACAGGCTTCCGGCAATCCGCAAAAAACCGCTTGGGATCCCGCACCCGATCCTCAATCTCCGGAAGATCACAATTCAGATAGAGGCAGCGCTCCAAACCCAGAGACTCCGTCAAAGTGGTCTTTCCAGAACGCCGGACACCCGCCAACCAAACAATAGGCGCTTCCTTCCACCCAAGCTCCAACCTGTTCTGCCAGAATAACCTTCGAATCATGCTACCATACTATACGTTTAGCATAACTAAATGTAAAGTATGGTAGCACGGATAAAGAAGCAGATTTCCTCGGCAATGTGTGGCTGAGTTACTCACCCGGAAAGTGTCGGTAGCAAACCCCTCAGATTCACTTCCATCCGTGCGATCCGTGGTTCCAACCGCCACCTTCAGGTTCAGGAGGACACCAGGCAGGTGCGTCGCCAAGCGGTTGGGGTAGAAAATTTTGGCTGACAGTGATTCCGGAGTTGCGAGAGTCCATCTCATCTCTCGAAGAAACTCTGTGTGAAAGAACGAATCGAATACGCCGAGGACTCTCTTATGCGATCGATCCTATCCGGAACCCCGTTGCTCTGAAGAACGCCCAGCCTCCAGCGCAGCTCTGATGCACCGCCTCACTCACTACCTCCTGATCCTCTTGCTCTGGCCGACCGCCGCCAGCGCCGCGCCCCCCCCTGCACCCACCACCAACACCGTCACGGTAATCCTGACCAATGGACTGGTCGAGGTCTCGCGCGCGACTCCTGACTCCTGGTCCCCCGCCTCGACAGTCACTCCTCAGAGTCTGTGCCACCCGCTGCCGAACTCCATCAGGCCCCCTCGGAGTTGGCAGCCGAAGGCACCGGGCTTTCGGTCGACATTTCGCGGACGCGCTCCAGAATAACCTCGGGGATATGGGGTTCGGTTCCGATGCTGGCAGAATACCAGATCAGCTTTCCTTTGCGCTCGGTGGGGTTTCGCCAGGTGGGCTGCCGCGCTGCCAGACGGGCGCGCACCACGCTTTCAGGCTCTCCAAGCATCATGGGGATATCCTCGTAGGAATGCAGTCCATCGCTGATAAAGAAGGGCACCATCACCACATGGCGCGTTTGCGCCAGAGCGTAGCATTCCCCAATGCGAGGGTCCTCCTCCATGAAGATCGCGTGCACAGCAGCGTACTCCTTTCGGGCCGCAATAAGCTCCACCTGCCGCTCGATGATCTTCCTGGAGTTCTCATTGTTGCCCGTGCCGTGTCCCGCGATGAAGACGGTGATATCTGCGGGGCGCGGGGCGTATGGAAACGGGTGGGAGGCTACCACATCTCGGGCTCGGGCGAGCAGGACCTCGGTCATGCTGTCATGCGTGCCTACCGGACGGCAGTAGTGCACGGTGCGCCCCTCCTTCAGCTGGATGCGGGGAAACACGGTCTCTCCTTTTCCACAGAGGCCGAGCTCGCGCGGAAGCACTTCCTCGGTGAAGTAGCCTTCGCTGATGAAGAGCGGGACGCAGAAGATTCGCTTGGAACGAACGCCACGGAGCACGCCGCTGATGCTGGGCTCCAGCTTCCAGAACGCTTCGTGGACCTCCGCGAAAATCCCGCGGGCACGCAGGGCATCGGCGTGCTGATAGGTCGGAGCACCCGACTCCGCGTTGAGAGTGGATCCGTGGCCCAGCAAGACCAGAGCGCTGTCGGAAAATTCCCCGGCGGTCATCGGTTGTCTCCGTCCAGCAACCGCCCCAGACCTCCGAGAACAGAGCCTTCTTCGCGGGCGCTTCCGCCCGCTTTGGGAGAGGATGCCATGATACGGTCCGCCAGTCGGCTGATGGGCAAGGATTGAAGCCAGATTTTTCCAGGCCCGCGCAAGGTGGCGAAAAACAGGCCCTCTCCACCGAAGAGCGCGGACTTGACGCCCCCAACGAACTGGATGTCGAAGTCGACGCTAGGCTGGAAGGCCACCACGCAACCTGTATCGATACGAAGGGTTTCGCCCGGCTGGAGCGTTCTCTCCAAGAGGGTGCCGCCGGCATGGACAAAGACCCATCCGTCTCCCTCGAGCTTCTGAAGAATGAACCCTTCGCCACCGAAGAGGCCGGCTCCCATGCGCTTCTGGAAGGCAATGCCGAGACTTACTCCCTTGGCAGCGCAGAGAAAGGAGTCTTTCTGGGCGTGTAGCAGCCCTCCGATCGTGGAAAGATGAATGGCGATGATCTTTCCGGGATAGGGGGCGGCGAAGGCGACCTTTTTCTTCCCGGCGCTTTGATTGTGAAAAACGGTGGTGAAGAGCGATTCGCCCGTCACCAGACGTTTGCCAGCGCTGAGCAGCGATCCAAAGAAACCCCCACTCTGGCCGGAGGCGTCGCCGAAGACGGTCTGCATCTGGATCCCGTCCTCCATGTACATCATGGAGCCTGCCTCAGCGACAGCGGCTTCGGTGGGATCCAGTTCCACCTCGACGAACTGCATGTCGTCCCCGTGGATCGTGTAGTCTATCTCGTGCATGGTGGCCATAATTGTGGGAGGCAATATGTCGCCTATCCAGCCGTTGGCAAGATCTCCAGCCGTTCTCATTTTGGCAAAGAACTCCGGGCGATCTAACGGTTCAATGACCGCCTCTCTCTGGGATCCCTCCAGGATCCTGTCTATCAAAACGGATAACCGGTGGTGTCGTCCCTGAGGTCCTCAACCTACCGGCTATTGGCTGTGATCCCTTCAGGATCGGAGAATGGAACTTGGAGCCGCAGCGGCTTCTTCAGCCGCGAACCCAGCGGGTTCAAAGCCGGTAGCCCCGGGTTGACCGAAGGGACCTGTCCGCCATCCTGTCCGCCATCCTGTCCGCCATCCTGTCCACCATCCTGTCCACCATAGCTTTAGCGACGGTGGAAGCTTTAGCGACGGTGGAAGCTTTAGCGACGGTGGAAGCTTTATGCGACGGGGGACACCAGGGGGTGTCGCCCAGCAAACATGACGACCCTGGCGGGGTCGCACGGGAGCGGAGGCTCAGACATCCTGACCTCGTGCGAGAGCACGTAGGCAGGAAGGGAATTTCAGACAGAGTTCACGGGGACCTGAACTTTGAACGTTCAACGTTGGACGTCGAACGTTGGACGTCGAACGTAGCGCCTTTGCGCCAACAAGCAGCATGGGGGGAGCGGAACCCTGGTTGGGAATACCGCAATGCAGGGGACGCGGCCAAACGACTGACCTGTACCTGTATTGATAGGAACGCCTCGGCTGCGAGCACGACTGGCCGATTACGATTACGAGGTGCGCTGCAAAAATATGCGCTGGGCACGTTCTTAGGCTTCCAGTTTCTCGGTTTTCAGCCTCAGTTGGCCGCAGGCCGCATCGATATCGTGCCCTTTTTCGCGACGGAGCGTGGCGGTCACCTTGCGTCGTTCCAGAGAGGCGAGAAAGGCTTCCTGGACCGCCTCGCTGGGTCGCTCCCACGCGAGTCCTTCCACCTGATTGTAGGGGATCAGATTCACCTTGGCATGCAGACGCTTGGCGAGCGCGGCCAGGGGTGCCGTCTGCTCGAGGTGGTCGTTGATCCCGGCGATCAGGATATATTCAAGAGTCATCATCCGCCCCTTCTTCTCCTGATAGTAGTCGCAGGCTTCGACGAGTTCCTTCAGGGGATACTTCCGGTTGACGGGCATGATCTGCTGTCGGACTTCATCCGTGGCGCCATGGAGCGAGATGGCGAGACGGAATTGCAGGGGTTCTTCGGCCAGGCGCCGGATCTGCGGCGCGAGTCCGCTGGTGGAAATGGTGATCTTCCGGGCGCCGATGCCTCCTCCCCACGGCGCGTTCAGCAGTGTCAATGCTTGCAGCAGGTTGTCGTAGTTGGCGAGGGGTTCCCCCATCCCCATCACGACAATATTGTTCACGAGGCGATCGTCCGACGGTGTTGGAGCGCTTGGATTACCTTCGGGCTGATTGCTCCGATGCCAGGTCTCGGTGGCGAGGATCTGGTTGACGATCTCCTCGGGTCGGAGGTTGCGCTTCCAACCTTCCAGGCCGCTGGCGCAGAATTTGCACCCATAGGCGCAGCCGACTTGGGTGGAAATGCAGAGGGTGTGCCGATCGCTGGCGTCTCCGTAGAGGGCGGGGGAGGCGGGGATGATGACGCTTTCGATGAGGGCCCCGTCCGTAAGGCGCCAGAGGAACTTCTGGGTGGTGTCCCGGGAACCTTGCTTGCGGGCGAGGGTGATGCCGTCCAACCGGAAGTGCTCTGCCAGGTTTTCGCGAAGCCCCTTGGGAAGATTGGTCATGGAATCCCAGGTCGTGGCGCGTTGGCTGTAGAGCCAGTGCAGGAGTTGGTCCAATCGATAGGAAGGCTGTCCCCAGCTTTCAAAATGGGTGCTCAGTTGCTCGCGATTGAGGGAACGAATATCGGCCTTCACCCCGCCAGCATAAAGGAGTGGAGAATTGAGGGAAGCTCGAAGGCGATTTTTGGAGGTTCTACTGGTATAGTAAGGCTGAGATTGTTATCTATTATAGAACTCTAGCACCCAATTGTTTGTCTATGCGTTCAACACTTCGTTCCTTCCTTTGTGAGCTCCCTCTCGCTCTGTTATGTGCTGTGCTGCTTGGAGCAGCGCTTCCCTTAGATGCACGGGCTCAAGGGGATATGTTGGTTACGGAGTTCATGGCCGCGAACGTCTCCGGACTGCAGGATGAGGATGCGAACTTCTCCGACTGGGTCGAACTGTTCAACGGATCAACGAACACTGTCAACCTCTCGGGCTGGCGTCTGACGGACAATCCTCTCAATCCAGGGCAATGGATCCTTCCCGCCACCAATCTCCCACCCAATCGCTATCTGATCGTGTTTGCTTCCGGCAAGAATCGTCGCCTGCCCGGAAAGCCGCTCCACACCAGTTTTGCCCTGAACAAGGGTGGGGATTACTTGGCTTTGTCGAAACCCGGCGGGGAGATCGTCTCTGAGTTCACCTTCGGCGCCCAAGAGGACAATGTCTCCTATGGGTTGAGCAGCGAGGCCGTGGCGACGAACGTGGTCCTTTCGATAGGGGCCCCTGCACGGGCATTCGTCCCGGTATCGGATATCGGCACGAACTGGATTAAGCCCGGCTTTGACGATGCGGCTTGGTTGGTGGGTACGACGGCGGTGGGTTTTGACGCGAGCTCCAGCGCGGTGCAGTTCGATTCGCTGATCGGCCTGAGTGTTGAATCTGGAATGATCGGTGGTTTCACCAAGCGCCCCGCAGTTTACGTCCGGGTGCCGTTTACCGTGGTCGACCGCAGCGCCATCTCCGAACTGCAGCTATCGATGCGCTATGATGATGGGTTTGTGGCCTACCTCAATGGACAGGAGTTCGCCCGCAAGAACGTTCCGCTGAATCAGCGCTACACGTCTGTGGCCACCGTGGGGCGTACGAATTCAGACGCGATCCAGCCTGAGATATTCTCGCCGGCAGGGCTCTCTAGCCTGCTGCTGCCAGGGGGCAATCTCCTAGCGATCCATGGAGCGAATCGGAGCAGTGCTGACACCGATCTTCTTGTGTTGCCGGAGCTCAGAAATGTGACGGTTCGTTTCCTGACGAACGCGCCTCGTTTTTTCGCTATTCCCACCCCAGCAGGAGCCAACGCGATCGGATCACCCTCTGTCGCTGCTGCCCCGGTCTTCAGTCTTCCAGGGGCGGTCTATGAGGTGAATCAGACTTTAGTGATCACAAGCCCTGAGCCGGGCGCTGTGATTCGTTACACGCTCGATCGACGAGAGCCATCGGAGACCTCCCCCATCTACATCAATCCCATCTCTGTGACCAATTCCACCGTGGTGAAGGCCCGCACATTCCGTGCTGGATTTCTTCCGAGTCGAACTATTTCCGAGCACTACACGCTCCTCGACGCGGACGCGAAGGCCTTCAGCTCAAATCTCCCTATCATCGTCATCAGTACCCATGGGCAAGCGATTCAGGATGCGATTGAGGTTCAGTCGGGAGCCCGCGTGTTCCCAACGGTGCGAGGTCGAAGCTCTTTCAGGGTTGAGCCGGAGTTCAACGCCTACTGTGGGGTGGCTCAGCGTGGGTCCAGTTCCGCCGGGTTCCCAAAACCCTCGCTCAGCTTCGAGACCCGGGACGCTGACGGGGATGATTTGGCGGTTTCGTTGCTGGGCATGCCTTCAGGCTCGGATTGGGTTCTCTACGCACCCTATACCGACAAGAGCTTCATGCGCGATGCGCTGGCTTACGAGCTTGCGGCGCAGATGGGCTGGTGGTCCGCACGGCACCACTTTGTGGAAGTCTTCGTGGACAGCGGTGGGAAATTGAATGCGTCAACGGACTACTACGGGGTTTATGTGCTTTTGGAGAAGATCAAACGCGGAAAAGATCGGGTGAACATTGCTGGCCTCACCCCGCAGGACAACGCGTTCCCCGCTGTGACGGGCGGCTACATCTTCAAGAAGGATCGTCTCGACGCAGGGGATACGGGTTTCACGACGACAAAGTACGGCAATTTTGCCTACGTGGAACCGAAGGAGCAGGAGATCACATCTGCTCAAAAAGCATATCTGGTGGGCTATCTCAACGCGTTTGAGAAGGGGCTCTACGGATCAGAGTTTAACAAGAAGGGATCCACCAATCATTACTCGAACTATATCGATGTGGATTCGTTCATCGACAACCACTGGATGGTGGAAAGCGCCAAGCAGATTGACGGCTACCGTCTGAGCAACTTCCTGAACAAGGATCGCAACGGCCTGGTGCAGATGATGCCGATTTGGGACTACAATCTGAGCTACGGCAATGCCAACTACCTCGAAGGGGATCGACCCGAAGGCTGGTACTATACGCAGGGCGACATTTGGGGCACCGACAACTATCCCTGGTTTGGTCGGCTTTTTGACGATCCTGACTACAAGCAGCGCTACATTGATCGCTGGTATGATCTTCGCAAGGGAGTGTTTCGGACCGAGAATCTGCTCTCGATCGTGGACGATTGGACGCGCTTGCTCAGCGAGGCGCAAGCCCGTGACTTCAAGAAATGGCCACGGCTGGGAGTCTATGTCTGGCCCAACGCAGACGCGGATTATCCGAACACCAACCATCTCGGCCATATCAAATTCATGACCAACTACATTCGGAGCCGCTTCGAATGGATTGACCGGCAATGGGTTCAGGCACCAGCTCTCGGGTTGCCCGGCGGCCTGATCGCTCCCAGGACGCTTCTGTCCCTTTCGGCCACACTGGGAACCAACGTCACGGTCTACTACACCACCGACGGCTCCGATCCGCGGGCTTCGGGTGGCGCGCGCGCTGCGTCTGCCAACGTTTATACCACTCCCATCGTTCTGAACGGGAACGCCCGTGTGGTGACACGCGCCTACCATCGAACCAATTCCTGGAGCGCGCCGGCAGCGGCCACCTTCTACACCGAACTCCCTCAGCTCATCGTGACCGAGCTCATGTATCATCCGGAGCCTCCGCCGACCAACTCGCTGTTCGATGCTGACGCGTTTGAGTTCATTGAACTCCGCAATGCGGGAAGCCAGACGCTGGATCTCACGGGCATCCGATTCGTTCAGGGCGTCTCCTTCGACTTCACCGGGGCGTCAGTGATGAGCCTCGACCCAGGTGCACGGGTGGTAGTTGCCAGCAATCCGGAGGCCTTCAAATCGCGCTATGGAACAATACCTAATGTGGTGGGGCCCTATGTGGGGACCTTGGACAATGCCGGAGAGACCCTGGCGTTGGTCGGCCGATATGGAGAGCCGATCCTGACCCTGCACTATGCGGATGGGTGGTTCGATCTGACCGACGGGTATGGGTTCTCGCTGAACTTGGTGGATGAATCGAAGGTCCCCAGCGATTGGAACGTGTCGACTGCTTGGAATCAGAGCGCTGCGGTGGGGGGAACCCCCGGACTGGCTGCCGGAGCGCCGCCGGTGTTTGGCCGTGTCGTCGTGAATGAAATCCAGACGGGTGACGATGGCAGGCCAGATGCGGTGGAACTCTTTAACGCGGGCAATACGACAGCGAACATCACAGGCTGGTTCCTCACCGACAATCGGAACCTTCCGAAGAAATACGTTTTTCCCCCTGGATCCCAAATTGCCGCAGGAGGCTATCTCGTCATTCGGGAGTCCGAGTTCAACGCGAACGAGCAGGGTTTCGCTTTCAGTGAGCTGGGCGAGGAGGTTTATCTTTTCTCAGGCAATGGTGTGTCCCTGACAGGCTATAGCGATGGGTTCTCCTTCGCGGGTGCTGAAACGGGCATTGCCTATGGACGTTATGTGGTGCCGTCCAACGGACGGGTGGATCATCCGGTGCTCCTCTCGCCTACCTTTGGCCAGCCGAATAGCTCGGTGCGTGTCGGCCCGGTGGTGATTTCCGAGATTCAATTTCACCCCGCAGATGTGTTGGCGAATGGGGCGTATTGGGACAATCAAGAGCATGAATTTATCGCGATACGGAACTCCGGTGTCGCTCCCGTTTCGCTTTTCGACGAGCTTTATCCTGAGAATACCTGGCGCTTGCGGGGGGCAGTCCGTTTTGATTTCCCGACCAATGTGGTCTTGAGCGCAGGGAGCTCGCTGCTCCTGGTCGGTTTTGATCCGATGGGGAATCCTGGTTTGCTGGAGCAGTTCCGCACGCGCTATGGACTTTCAGCGTTGGGCGGACCGGCCATTCTGGGACCGTACAGTGGAAAGCTGGATAACTCGGCGGATGACCTGCGTCTAAGCCGCCCTGGAGCGCCAACGTTTGGTAACATCGAGGGCGACATCAATGTGCCCTATATCCCGGTGGATCGTGTTTCGTATAACACCATTATCGAGGGCATGGCTGCGGCGGACGGTGTCGGCGCCTCCTGGCAGCGTCGGAATCAGCTTGGGTATGGCAACGACCCGAGTAACTGGTTTTCTGCGGCACCGACTCCTGGGCAGCCGGGCGCGATTGGGCTAGCCCCGTCCATCGCCGTGCAGCCGGTGCCGACGGAGGTGACCGCAGGACAAAGTGCGCGACTGTCGGTCGAGGCCATGGGGCCAGATACACTGAGCTATCAGTGGCTAAAATCCGGGGTGGCGGTCGCCGGAGCGATGCAACCTCAACTGATCCTGAACCCGGCTCAACCTACGCAGGAAGGCCTCTACCGCATCGCAATCTTCAATCGCTTTGGCAGCGTGTTGAGCGATGAGGTCCGTCTTTCCGTGAACATCTCCGCAACGCTTGTCGTTCCGCCGGTCAGCGTGATTGTTCGTCCGGGAGACGCGGCCGAGTTGAGTGTTCAGGCGTTTGGGAGCGGGGCGCTGGCGTATCAGTGGTTCAAGAACGGAGCCCTGATCCAGGGAGCGAACGCGACAACGCTTTCGCTCGCGAATCTTCAGCCTGGTCCGACAGGCAACGCCACCAACGCTCTCTACACCGTTCGAGTGAGCAACGCCTTTGGGAGTGTGACATCCGCGCCGGCAGCGGCCCTGGTTTACTCCAAGCCCACCTTCACCGCGCAACCGCTCTCGGTCACGCTGTTAGCCGGCGAAACCGCGACGTTCTACGCCGGAGTCTCCGGATCCTGGCCGTTGGGCTATCGATGGCGACGCAATACCGTACCCGTAACGAATCGCTACGTCAGCGCCAGTGAAAACTTCCTGGTCTTGACCAATGTGCAAGTTGGCGCTGCTGGCAACTACACGCTTCAAGTGACCAATCTTCTGAAGGATGTAATTACCAGCGCCAACTGCTCCTTGGTTGTGTTGGCGGATGTGGATAGGGATGGCATGGCGGACCTTTGGGAGACGGCCAACGGGCTCAGCGCCGCGAATGCTGCCGATGCATCGCTCGACTCGGATGGGGATGGTGTGATCAATCGGGATGAGTATGTTGCCGGAACCAATCCTAAGGATGCGTCGAGTTATCTGAAGCTGAGCCTTCAGCTTCTTGAATCCGGCTCCCGTCTCTCCTTCGTTGGGGCTCCCGATCGCACCTACAGTCTGCAGATCCTGGAAAATGCAGGGTCTCCCTCCTGGCAGACTTTAACCAGCGTGGGCACCTCCTTGGTATCCCGTGTGGTGAGCTTTGACGACACCTTGCCTCAGGGCTTTAGCCGCTTGTATCGGGTGGTGGCACCGCGTGCGGTTCCCGATCGGTCGTGGCTTCCCTTGATCCTGTCCGCTCCTCTTTCCGCTCGGGTTGTATCCGGCGCTCCCGTGACCTTCGCGGTGGTGGCTTCCGGGACGGGGTTGACCTTTCAGTGGAGCCGCAACGGGGTGCCTATTCCAGGGGCTGAAGGGACTACATTTACTCTGGCCGTTGTGCGCCCGGAGGATGCTGGAGACTACACAGTGAAAGTTTCCATCCTCGACCGAGCCGTCACAACCCCGCCCGCAGTTCTGTCGGTCGAGTAGGGTCTGTGAGATCGTCCCTCCCCCTTGTCTCAGACATCCTGACCTCGTGCGAGAGCACGCAGGCAGGATGTCTGAACCCATGGATGCAGGATCGAGCTGGATGCACCCCTGATGTTTCTCTTAGGTAGGGTTGTAATCGCTTGCGTAAAGCTTCTATTGAAGCGTAAGCCTATGTGGATATGGCAGTCAATGTTTCTACTATCTCTACAAAGGGTCAAACGACCATTCCAGAAGAGCTTAGAAAGGAGCTAGCCCTCGAGCCTGGACATCGCCTTATGTGGGAGCTCGTACACGGGAAGCTAGTCGCGACTTCCACCGGAGACTTAATGTCGCTGGCGGGCCTACTGGAGGGGACTCACATCCCGGGGTTTCCTGCGGTTCACCCTCGCTACACACGACCGCCAACGGAAAATCCCCAGACAATCCGGGAAGAGTCCATAAATCTAACCGCGAATGGAGACGAATAGACGCGAATGCAAAAAAGACCCCTGGGTTGTGACTTCTGGATTAGCGTTCTTTGGAGTTCATGCAACCCATGGCCGATGCCGTTGATCACCTCCAAGGCGCACCCAACAGGAAGTTAGTGTTGCGTGGTTCCTAAGGAACGAAGGCCGCTGGATCAGCGGGGCATCCCTGAGATTGGCTTGTGATGGAGGTGATGGTGGACTGCGGCGATGAATCCTTTGAACAGGGGATGAGGCCGGTTGGGCTTGCTCTGGAACTCGGGATGGAACTGGCTGGCCAGATAGAAGGGGTGTCCTGGTATCTCGATCAACTCCACTAGATTGCCGTCCGGGGAGGTGCCGCTGAAGCGGAATCCGGCGTCCTCAAATTGCTGCCGGTAGGCGTTGTTGAACTCGTAACGATGGCGATGTCGCTCGTGGATCAGGAACGCCCCATACAGATGCGCCGCGCGCGAGCCGACGGTCAGTTGGCAGGGTTGGGAGCCGAGCCGCATGGTGCCTCCCTTCCGCGCTACATTGCGCTGCTCGTCCAATAGAGCGATCACGGGATGAGGACTCGCCTCGTCGAACTCGGTGGAGTGTGCCCCCGTCAGTCCTAGAACATTTCTTGCATACTCAATGGTTGCAATCTGCATCCCTAAGCAGAGTCCCAGATAGGGCACATTGGCCTCCCGCGCGTAGCGTGCTGCGAGAATTTTACCTTCGATGCCACGCTCTCCGAAGCCGCCCGGGACTAGGATGCCTCCCAACCCCCCGAGAATCTTCTCGGCTCCTTCCTTTTCGATCTCCTCCGCCTCGATCTTCTCGATCGTCACTCCACAGTCGTTGGCAATGCCGCCATGGATGACGGCTTCGTAAACGGATTTGTAGGCGTCGTTCAGCTCCACGTACTTGCCCACCACCCCAATGCGCACCCGATGAGCCGGAGCGATGAGCTTGCGAATGATGTCCTGCCAGTGCGACATGTCCGCGGGAGGCACTTGGAGATGGAGAAGTCGGCAGACCAGGTCGTCCATGCGCTCCCGCTGGAGCATGAGAGGAACCTCATAAATGGAGTGTTCTACGTCCGTTTCTTCAATGACTCCCTCGTAGGGCACATTACAGAAGAGGGAAATTTTTTGTCGCAGTTCCTTGTTGAGAGGTTGCTCGCAGCGACAGACCAGGATGTGGGGCGTGATGCCGATTTCTCGGAGCTTGGCGACCGACTGTTGGGTGGGTTTGGTCTTGAGCTCGCCAGCGGCCTTGATGAACGGGACGTAGGTCACGTGCAGAAACACCACGTTTCCAATGCCCACATCCAGGGCGAATTCACGGATCGCTTCAAGAAAGGGAAGTCCTTCGATGTCGCCTGTGGTGCCGCCGATCTCGGTGATGACCACGTCCACATTGGACACCTGCGAGAGCTCGCGGATGCGCTTTTGGATCTCGTCTGTGACATGCGGGATGACCTGGACGGTCTTGCCTAGGTAGTCGCCCCTCCGCTCCTTATCCAGGACAGTCTGGTAAACTTGCCCGCTGGTCAGGTTGTTGAAACGGGTGAGCTTGGTGCTGGTGAAGCGCTCGTAGTGTCCCAGGTCGAGATCGGTCTCGGCACCATCGTCGAGGACATACACCTCACCGTGCTGGAACGGGCTCATCGTGCCTGGGTCCAGGTTGAGATAGGGGTCGAACTTCTGAAGCGCGATCTTCAGCCCGCGGTTTTCGAGAAGGGTACCCAGGGAGGCTGCCGTCAGACCCTTCCCTAGGGAGCTCACCACACCACCGGTCACAAAGATGTATTTCATGGCAGTCAGACCACAGTCGCGTTCACTATTGCTTCCACCCGCCGGACGTCTTCCGGCACATCCACTCCCACGCTCTCATGGGCCACCCGGGCCACAGAGATCTGGATGCCGTTCTCGAGAGCTCGCAGCTGTTCGAGCTTCTCTGCCTGCTCCAATGCGGAGACCGGAAAACGCACCAGCTTCAAGAGCGTCTCGCGCCGATATCCGTAGATTCCCAAGTGCTTCAAAAAAGGAAACGCCGCCAACTGTTCCGGGAGGGAACGACCGGCGGCATCACGTAGATACGGAATCGTGCGACGGGAAAAATATAAGGCGCGGGCCTCACGGCTGACAACGACTTTCACAACGTTGGGGTTGTCATAGTCTTCCAGCCGCTGAATTGGGCAGGCGGCAGTGGACATCTCTGTGGTGTCCAGCAGTTTAGCTACGGCGTCGATAACGGATGGGGCGATGAGGGGTTCGTCGCCCTGGATGTTCACAGCGGCGTCGCAGCTCATGCGCGAAACCACCTCGGCGATGCGGTCGGTCCCACTCGGATGCAGCTCGGAGGTCATCTCCACCCGACAGAAAGCGGAGGCGAAGGCACGAATTCGCTCATCGTCGGTGGCTACAATGACCTCGCTGAGACTTCGGGCGAGGCGGCAGCGCTCGACCACCCATTGCAACAAGGGCTTTCCGGCGATGGGTACAAGAGGTTTCCCGGGGAACCGGGTGGAGCCAAAGCGGGCAGGGATGACACCGATGACATTCATCGGCGGCACGGTGTAGGGGAATTAGAGGCCGGGCGCAACTCTGTTCGCATTGCTTCTGTAAAAGGGGCTCGCCTTTGAGAGCGAGGCCTGCCTTGAATCCCTCCTGTTTTCACATGCGCACCTACTCAAACTGGATAGATGGCGACGCCTCAGGGGCGGCCTCTGGAAGGACATTCCAAACTCGCAACCCGGCGGATCTGCGGGAGGTTGTCGCCTCCTACCCGCTGAGCGACGCTGCCGACGCCAGCCAGGCGGTTGCTGCGGCTGCGGCCGCGTTTCCTGCCTGGTCCGCTCAGACTTCTGTTGCCCGGGGCCGCGTATTAAGCCGGGCCTCCCAGCTTCTGGAAGCTCGCAAGCCCGAGCTTTCCGAGTTGTTGACGCGTGAGGAGGGGAAGACGCTGGCGGAGGCCACCGGTGAGGTGCAGCGAGCGGTGGACATTTTTCGCTTCTTCGGCGGTTTGAGCTACACAGTCGGAGGTCAGACCATTCCGCACGATCTTCCGAACAACCTGCTTTACACCCGCCGTGAGGCCTTGGGTGTGGTGGGCCTGATTACCCCCTGGAATTTCCCGATCGCCATCCCTGTTTGGAAATTGGCCCCCGCGCTGGTTTGCGGCAATACCGTGGTTCTCAAACCCGCGTCGCAATCGCCTGCGCTTTCCGTAGAGGTGGCCCGAATCCTTTCGACAGCTGGCTTACCCAAAGGGGTACTCAATGTGGTGGTGGGGGACGGCCCTTCCGTGGGCGGCGTGCTGGCAAATGATCCCCGGGTTGCGGCGGTGTCTTTCACCGGATCGCACGCGGTGGGGCATGGGGTGTATCAGCAGTTGGCCAAGCGCATGGCTCGGGCTCAGATGGAAATGGGCGGCAAGAATCCCACCCTTGTTCTGGCGGATGCAGATTTGGACCTGGCCGCCACCTTGGTGGTACGGGCTGGCTTTGGTCTGACGGGGCAGGCGTGCACGGCCACAAGTCGGGTGATCGTGGAGCGAAGCGTTCTGGAGGAGTTCAATGAACGTTTAATCGCCAAGACTAAGGCTCTGAAGGTGGGACCTGGCCTCTCGGCTGGGGTCGAGATGGGGCCTGCT
>CAMAVD010000005.1 GCA_945861575.1 Akkermansia muciniphila | reverse complement strand
GCACACATCGCCTGCAGAAGAGCCGCTCCCGATTCCACCCCTCACGACAGCCAAGGCTCCTGTGCTGGCCGTGTGTGTGCTTCTAGGGCAGATTCGTCTCGCCCATGAGGTAGCGATCGCACTCGCGTGCGGCACCGCGTCCCTCGTTGAACGCCCAGACGACCAAGCTCTGCCCGCGGCGGCAGTCGCCTGCAGCAAAGACCTTCGGATGGTTGGTGGTGAACTTGCCGTGATCTGCCTTCACATTCGAACGAGGATCGCGTTCAACCTTCAGCGCCTCCAAAAGCGGCTGCTCAGGTCCAAGGAAGCCCATCGCCAAAAGAACCAGCTGGGCGGAAACGATTCGCTCCGTCTCTGGCAGCTCCACCGGCACGAATTGGCCCTTCTCGTTCTTGTCCCACTTGATGTTCACCAAAAGAACACCCTTCACATTTCCCTGCTCGTCCGAGATGAACTTCTTGGCCGTTGTGAGATAGATGCGCGGATCATCGCCAAACTTGGCCTGAGCCTCTTCCTGGCCATAGTCCAAGCGGTAGACCTTGGGCCATTCCGGCCAGGGATTGTCCTTAGCTCGGTCCTGAGGAGGTTTGGGAAGGATCTCGACCTGGACGAGGCTCTTGCAGCCATGGCGCATCGACGTGCCCACACAATCGGTGCCGGTGTCGCCACCACCGATGACAATCACATCCTTACCCGCCGCATCGATGAAAGTTCCGTTGCGTTCTCCACCCAGCACTGCCTTGGTGTTGGCAGTGAGGAAGTCCATTGCGAAATGGATACCTTTGAGGTTTCGACCCTCGATCGGCAGATCGCGGGGTTTGGTGGCACCCGTCGCGAGGACCACAGCGTCAAAATCCGACAGCAGCTTCTCGGCGGCGAGATTCACCCCCACCTCGGTCTTGCAGACGAACTGGACGCCTTCCTTTTCCAGCAGAGCGAGACGGCGGAGGACGACCTCCTTCTTGTCCAGCTTCATGTTAGGGATGCCATACATCAGCAAGCCCCCCGGGCGATCAGCCCGCTCGTAAACCGTGACACTATGGCCAGCCTTATTGAGCTGCGCTGCCGCAGAAAGACCCGCAGGACCGGACCCCACCACGGCCACCTTTTTGCCCGTGCGCTTGGGTGGAGCCTCGGGGATCACCCAGCCCTTTTCCCAACCGTGATCGATGATCGTGCATTCGATGTTCTTGATCGTCACCGGAGGAGAGTTGATCCCGAGCACACAAGAACCCTCGCAGGGGGCCGGGCAAACACGCCCGGTGAACTCCGGAAAGTTATTCGTCTTGTGCAGACGCTCGAGCGCTTCCTTCCAAAGCCCGCGATAAATCAGATCGTTCCACTCCGGGATCAGATTATTGATCGGGCAGCCAGCGGCCATGCCGCTGATGAGGCTGCCGCTGTGGCAGAAAGGAACACCGCAGTCCATGCAGCGCGCGGCTTGGGAACGGAGAGCCTCGTCCTCCATATGGAGATGAAACTCGTTCCAGTCCTCAATGCGCTTCAGCGCCGGACGGTCAAGCGGCAGTTCTCTAAGATAATCGATGAAGCCTGTCGGTTTGCCCATGGTCTCAATTCAGTCGTTGCACTCTAGTGTTAATCGTTCGATCGGCGGGAATCCAGAAATCATCCTCCCCCAGCACGCGACGCATCGCGCGAGTTTTCCTCGAACGCGGCCATAATCGCCTCTTCGCCCGTCAGCCCAGCTTCCTTGACCCGCTTCAGCGATGTCAGGACCCGCTTGTAGTCCTTCGGCATCACCTTCACGAACCGGGGCAAAGAGTCCGCCCAGGTCGCCAACACACGCTCAGCCTTGCTGCTCCGCGTCAGACGGGCGTGGTTCTCAATCAAGGTTCGGAGCGCGGCGATTTCTTCGGCGTCCTGCACGCTTTCCAAACCAACCATCTGCATATTGCAGCGGGTCTTGAAGTCGCCGATCTCATCCAGGATATACGCCACGCCACCTGACATGCCGGCGGCGAAGTTACGTCCGGTGGCACCGAGGACCACCAACCTGCCGCCCGTCATGTACTCGCAGCCATGGTCGCCCACGCCTTCCACGACCACATCCACTCCGCTGTTGCGCACGCAGAACCGCTCGCCGCCCATGCCTCGAATATAGGCCTCTCCGCTGGTGGCTCCGTAGAAGGCCACATTTCCCAGAATGATATTCTCATCCGGCACGAAGGTGCTGGTCGTCGGTGGGTACAGAATCAACCTGCCCCCGCTCAAACCCTTGCCGAAGTAGTCGTTCGCATCGCCTTCCAGCTGCAGGGTCATGCCCTTTGGCACAAAGGCACCGAAGCTCTGTCCCGCCGACCCCTTGAAGTTGAGCTTGATGGTATCCGCCGGTAGGCCCTCGGCTCCGTGCCGCTTGGTAAGCTCATTGCCTACAATGGTCCCCACGACACGGTTGACATTGCGAATGGCCGCATCCACCACGACCTTCTCACCGCGCTCAATCGCAGGTCTGCACTTTTCCAAAAGAACAGTAAGGTCCAGGGATTTGTCCAGTCCATGATCCTGCTCCATCTGACAGAAGCGGCCAATATCCGAACCCACAGGAGGCCGGAACAGGACGCTGGAGAAATCCAGCCCCTTGGCCTTCCAATGCTCCACGGCCTTTCGAGCTTCAAGCAAATCCGTGCGGCCGACCATGTCGGTCAGCTTGCGGAAGCCCAGCTGTGCCATCAGCTCACGAACCTCCATGGCGATGAACTTCATGAAGTTCACGGCATGGTCCGGATCGCCCGTGAAGCGCTTGCGCAGCTCGGGGTTCTGAGTCGCTACCCCCACCGGACAGGTGTTCAGATGGCAGACACGCATCATGATGCAGCCCAACGCCACCAACGGTGCGGTGGCAAAGCCGAATTCCTCGGCGCCCAACATCGCGGCGATGACGACATCCCGGCCGGTCTTAAGCTGGCCATCGGTCTCAACCGCGATACGGCTGCGCAGATTGTTTAGGACCAAGGTCTGATGCGTCTCAGCGAGCCCCAGCTCCCAGGGGATTCCCGCATGTTTGATACTGGTCTGGGGGGACGCGCCCGTTCCGCCGTCGTAACCGCTGATCAGGACCACGTCTGCGTGCGCCTTCGCCACACCGGCGGCAATCGTACCCACCCCAACCTCGGAGACCAGCTTCACGCTGATCCGCGCGGCCCGATTGGAATTCTTCAAATCGTGGATCAGCTCAGCCAGATCCTCGATCGAGTAAATATCGTGGTGAGGCGGAGGCGAGATCAGTCCCACGCCCGGGGTGGACATACGGACCTTGGCGATCCACGGATACACCTTAGAACCTGGCAGCTGACCGCCTTCGCCCGGCTTCGCGCCCTGCGCCATCTTGATCTGCAACTCGCGAGCGTTGGTCAGATAAAGACTCGTCACACCGAAGCGGCCTGAGGCCACCTGCTTGATGGCGCTGTTCTTGGAATCGCCCCGCTCATTCTTCCAGGTATAGCGCTCCGGATCTTCGCCACCCTCGCCCGTGTTGCTCTTGCCCCCGACACGGTTCATGGCGATCGCCAACGACTCGTGCGCTTCCGAGCTGATCGACCCATAGGACATCGCCCCGCTCTTGAAGCGCTTGAGCAGCGACTCGATCGACTCCACTTCCTCTATAGGGATGGCCGTCGCTGGCCTGAAGTCCAGAAGGCCTCGAAGGGTGTAGTGGTTCTTCAGCTGCTCGTTCACCAGGGCGCTATACTCCTTAAACGTGCGGTAGTCCGCCATGCGGACCGCCTTCTGGAGCTTGTGCACCGTCTGCGGATTGAAGAGATGAAGCTCGCCGTCCGCGCGCCACTGATACTGACCGCCCACCTCGAGGGTATGGGCGGCGGTCGGGCGTTCCGGAAATGCCTGTCGATGACGGACCAACACTTCTTCAGCGATCACCTCGATACCCACGCCCTCAACCCGCGATGGGGTCTTGGTGAAATACCGATCCACAAAGGCCTGTTGGAGGCCGATCGCCTCGAAAATCTGCGCGCCACGATAGCTCTGGATGGTCGAAATCCCCATCTTGGAGATCACTTTCACCACGCCCTTCACAGCAGCCTTGACGAAGTTCTTGCAGGCCGACTTGTGCTCCATGCCAGGCAACAATCCCTCATGAATCATGTCGTCGATAGTCTCGAACGCCAGATACGGATTGATCGCGCCGCAGCCGTATCCGATCAGCAGCGAGAAATGATGCACCTCGCGAGGCTCGCCCGATTCCAGAACCAAGCCCAGCTTGGTTCGGCTTCCCTCACGAATGAGATGATGGTGCACGCCCGACACCGCCAGAAGCGAGGGGATGGGTGCCAGATCCCGGCTGATGCCACGGTCGGAGAGGATGATGATGTTGACGCCATCCTTAATCGCCTTCGATGCCGCGTCGCAAAGCGCATCGAGAGCTTTGGCCATGCCCTGATGACCCGCCATTGCTGGAAAGAGGATGGGAAGCGTGATCGACTTGAATCCCGGGCGATCAATATGCCGGAGCTTTTCCAACTCCTCGTTCGTCAGCACGGGGTTCTTCAGCTCGATCAAATGGCAGCTCCCGGCTGTTGGATCCAGAAGATTGCGCTCCGTGCCCAGGGTGGTTTCCACCGCCGTGATGATTTCCTCGCGAATGCAGTCAATCGGTGGATTGGTCACCTGCGCGAAGAGCTGCTGGAAGTAATTGAAGAGCGGCTGCGCCTTGCTGGAAAGCACCGCCAAAGGCGTGTCCGTGCCCATGGACCCGATCGCCTCCACACCTTCCCGCGCCATGGGAACCATCAGAATGCGGAGATCCTCGAAGGTGTAGCCAAATGCTTGCTGGCGCTGAAGCACGGTATCGTGGCTCGGCTCGGCCATGTGCGGAGCGTCCGGCACATCCGCCAGCTTTAATAGATTCTTACCCAACCATTCCTGGTAGGGCTGACCGGTCGCCATGGACTGCTTAAGCTCATCGTCCGAGATAATTCTCCCCTGCTCCGTGTCGATCAGGAACATGCGGCCGGGCTGCAACCGACCCTTGCTAAGAATGCGTGAAGGCTCGATGTCCAGCACCCCGACTTCTGAGGCCATAATCACCAAGTCATCCTTGGTAACGTAAAATCGGGAGGGCCGAAGTCCATTTCGATCCAGGCAGGCGCCGATGCGAGTACCATCAGTGAAGGCCACGGAGGCCGGGCCGTCCCAGGGCTCCATCAGGCAGCTGTGATACTCATAGAACGCCTTCTTGTCGGGACTCATGCTCTCATGATTTGCCCAGGGCTCCGGGATCATCATCATCATGGCATGAGCCAGAGGGCGGCCACCCAGAACGAGAAGCTCCAGGCAGTTGTCGAACATGGCCGAGTCGCTGCCATCCTCGTTGATGATGGGCAGGATCTTGCGGACATCATCACTAAAGAGATCGCTCTCCAGCAAGGCCTCGCGGGCATGCATCCAGTTCACGTTACCCCGCAAGGTGTTGATCTCACCATTGTGCGCAATAAAGCGGTAGGGATGGCTGCGACCCCAACTTGGGAACGTGTTGGTGCTGAAGCGTGAATGGACCAGAGCGAGCGCCGAAACCATGGCATCGTCTTTCAGGTCAGGGAAGAAGGCGTCCACCTGAGCCGGCATGAGCATGCCCTTGTAGACGATCGTCCGATAGGACAGACTGCAGACGTAGAACCATTCACCGCCCGATGGACGCCCCTCGCCATAGCGAATGGCATTTTCGGCCCGTTTGCGAATCACATACAGCCGACGCTCAAAAGCCAGCGCATCCTTCAGGTCCGCGCTTCGCCGAATGAAGGGCTGTCGAACCACGGGCTGGGAGGCTTTCGCCGTGTCGCCCAGGGTGGTGTTGTTGGTAGGGACGCTACGCCAACCGAGGAAGATCTGGCCCTCCTCCGCCACGATCTTTTCAAAAATACTTTCGCATCGCGCACGATCCGCAGCGTCCGGGGGCAGAAAGAGCATGCCCACCCCATAGTGCTCTGGCTCCGGCAGCTGAATCCGGCTGTCGGCTGCTGCTTTCTTCAGAAAAGCATGCGGCATCTGAAAAAGGATCCCAGCACCATCTCCCGTGTTCACCTCACAGCCGCACGCCCCACGATGGTCCAGGTTGACCAGGATCTCTAGCCCTTGACGGATGATCTCATGAGATTTCTTACCCTTCACATTGGCCACAAACCCTACACCACAGGCATCATGCTCGAAGCTCGGATCGTAAAGTCCCTGCTTGCGGGGCAGGCCTGTCAGACGGTCAATGTTCATATCGGCGCTGTTCACGTTCGGTTCTTCCATCATCACAAAAACTAGGACTCCATTTTAGGAGCCCTTCTGCTACTGTAAAATCTGTGAAGTCTTTACCTTGCAGGGGGCTCGGCGCAAGCGTTGTTTGAGAATTTCTAAGCCAAGAAGTCAGTTTAATGAGAGGTCATCGGGCTCCTCAGCGAGGAGCCGGAGACGCCAGCCCTTCCTGCTGACAATTCGCCGCCAGAGTGTCTCGGGTTGCAGAGAGAAGATCCAATCGTGGTTTGCGGGATGTGTGAGCCAGGCCCTGCGTCGCATCTCATCCTCCAACTGCCCAGGCGACCAACCCGCATAGCCAGCAAAGACCAAGAGCTTGCGGGTGAGGGAGGGAGACTCGGCCCAGTCCACTAATTGGTCCAAATCATGCCCCAACAGAAGCTCGGGAAGGATCGTTTCACCGGTGAGCCCCGGCTCGGAATAGAGATAGCTCAGCGCGTGCTCCTGAACAGGACCTCCCGCGAGAAGTGGCAGCGGACGAAGAGCTTCAGGAAGATTTCCTGGAACCGCCTCACCGACCGTCGCCCCCAAAGGACGGTTTAGAATCAGCCCGAACGCCCCCTCGGCGTCGTGCTTGCAAATCAGGACCACCGTTCGGTGAAAGAAAGAACCCGAAAGGTTTCCCCCATCCAGGAGGAAACACCCCTTCAACGACTTCTGAGACTTTGCCATCGGCAAGACACTGTGAGTCAGGCTTGCGGGAATGACAACAGTCTTTAGAATGGGCCCCATGCGAAAGTTGCTGCTATGCGTTGTCGCCCTCGCCGTGATTGCGGCGTGGGGTACCGGGTGCCGTTCCTCGGGGAGTCGCGAATTCATCCCAGGTCGGGGTTGGCGCACCACCTAAGCTACCCCCCCCCGCGAATGACAACACGCCAACTCAGCGTGCTGCGCAGCCAAGCGCAGCGCCTCGACACCCTCCTCAAGCTCGGCAAGAATGGAATCACCGATAGCTTCGTTCAGGAAGTCGGCACGGCTCTCGACCAACACGAGCTGATTAAAGTGAAGCTGATCGACCACAAGGATCAGCGCCGCACCCTCGCTCCCGAGTTGGCGACAAAGTCAGGGAGTACCCTGGTGACCCTGATCGGCAATGTGATCGTCCTGTACCGAGCCAACCCCGACCCGACCAAGCGCAAGGTGCACATCTAGATCAGGCCGTCGGACTTCGAATACACTCTTACCTATGACGCCTCCTATTCCAGCCCTGCATCGATTCGCCTTGGTTCGCGCCCTGGCACTCTGCAGCGTTATAATCCCCGCTGCTGTCCACGCGCAGACACCCGAATGGATCTGGGGAGCCCAGGCCCGTGACAATGAGTCACGCTTCTTTAAAAAGACGGTGCAGATCCAGGGCCCAGTTGATCAGGCCATTGTCACACTGTCCTGCGACAATTCCGCCGAACTCTACGTCAATGGACAGCGAGCGCTCGGCAATCAGGAGTGGTCGCGCCCCAGAACGGCTGACGCCACTTCCAAGTTCAAACCCGGGGCGAACGAGTTGGTCGTGTCCGCCGAGAATGAAGGCAGCCTGGCCGGACTGCTCTTGAACATCGTTCTCAAACAGCCGGATGGACGTAGAATCACGGTGGTCAGCGACGCCTCCTGGCAGACCGCCGAAAGTCCCTCAGGGAAAAACGCTCTGACCGATCTCCCCGCCAGCGGCTGGGTTGCCGCCAAAAGTCTGGGCAAGTTGGGCGTGGAGCCGTGGGGAGACGTCCTGAAGCCCGCGACCGGAGTATCGGCGGACTCCCTCCAACTATCGCCTGGCTTCAAAGCCGAACTCCTCCGCTCCGCCCAGCCAGGGGAAGGCTCGTGGGTTTCCATGACCATCGATGACAAGGGTCGGCTCATCGTCTCGCCCCAAGGTCAAGAACGCCTGCTCCGTATGACCCTCAGCGCTGGCGGACAGATCTCAAAAATCGAAACCATCGACCTCCCAATTAGCGGGGCCATGGGCCTTCTCCACGCCTTCGGTGGGCTCTACGTGAACGGGCAAGGCAAGGAAGGGTATCATCTTTATCGTCTGCGCGACACCAATGGGGATGACCGTTACGACACCACGGATCTGATCCGCAAATGGAGCGGCGGCCCCGGGGAGCACGGAGCCCATGGCCTGTTGCAGGGACAGGATGGCAAGATCTACAGCGTAAACGGCAACTTCGTCGATGTGCCCCAGGACGTCGCACCCACCTCCCCGCACAAGAATTTCGGAGACGATCTCGCCCTGCCTCGCATGGAGGATGGAAACGGCTTCGGGGCCGGACGTAAACCGCCCGGCGGCTATGTGGTCCGCATGAACCCGGACGGCAGCCAGTGCGAACTCTTTGCCTCCGGCCAGCGCAACACCTACGACATTGCTTTCAATCCCCAGGGAGAGCTCTTCGGCTTCGACAGCGACATGGAATGGGACTGGGGCATGCCTTGGTATCGCCCCACACGGGTTTACCATATCGTGAGCGGCGGCGATCAAGGCTTCCGCGAAGGCTCCGCCAAGTGGCCCGAGTACTATGCGGACGCGCTTCCCGCCACGGTAAACATCGGAATTGGCTCACCTACCGGCGTCAAATTTGGCACCGGAGCCAAGTTCCCGAGCCGGTATCAACGCGCTCTATACGTAATGGACTGGAGCTATGGCCGCATCCTCGCCGTTCACTTACGGGAAGCAGGCGCCAGCTATACCGCCTCCTTCGAAACCTTCGTCAAAGGGAAGCCGCTGAACGTGACCGATCTGGAGATTGGCCCAGATGGAGCGCTCTACTTCCTCATCGGCGGTCGTGGCACCCAAGCGGCTCTCTACCGCGTGAGCTATGTGGGCACCGAGACCACTTCCCCCGCCCCGGTCGTCTCAGATGCCAGCTCCGTCCTAGCGCGTTCTGCTCGACACGAGCTTGAAAAACTCCATGGATCCGCCTCCCTGGGTGGGGACGACAAGGCGTGGGCCGGTCTGGGCAGTGGGGATCGTTGGATCCGCTACGCAGCCCGCATTGCTCTGGAATCACAGCCGGTGTCGCAGTGGCGATCCAAAGCCCTGTCCGAAACCGGCCCGATGGCCGGCCTCCACGCCCTGCTCGCCTTAGCTCGCCTGGGATCGAGAGACGATCAGCCCGCTCTGCTTCAGGGCTTGGCACGCTGGCCCCTCGACACGCTGGACGACGAGTTGAAGATGGTGAAGCTCCGCGTGATTCAGGTGAGCCTAGCACGCCAAGGCCTTCCTTCAGGCGAACTGCGCCAACGAGCGGTCGAGAAGCTCTCCCGGCAATTCCCCGCTGCCACCTGGCCACTCAACCGCGAGCTGTCGCAAATCCTGGTGGCTCTTGAGGCCCCCGGGACCGCAGGCAAGATTCTCGCGCTGCGGGATGCGGCCGCCACCCAAGAGGAGAAGCTGCACTACACCGCAACCCTCCGAAAACTTAGGAGCGGATGGAGCGGGGAAGAGCGTGGACGCGCGCTGACCTGGCTCCAAAAAACCGAAGCCACGCCAAAGCATCCGGCGGAGTTCGACCAATGGTTTATCGATGTTGGGATGGCCCCCGCCAGCGGCGCCAGTTTCAACGGCTTCCTCAAGGGCATCCGTAAGGAGTTCGCGGAGAGCATGACACCCGAGGAGAAGACACTCTTCGCCAGCCTGCTTGGAGATGCTGCCCCCAAGAAGCCCGCACAGGCGAAGCCAGCAGCGGTGCGAAGCTTGGTCAAGGACTGGCGGATGAGCGATCTCACCCCTTCCCTGCCCCAGGTCTCTAAAGGACGCAGCTTCGAACGAGGGAAGGCCGCCTTCGAGATCGGCCAATGCAACGCCTGCCACAAGCTCGGGAATGAAGGTGGGGCCGTCGGTCCGGACATCACCTCGGTGATCAGCCGTTTCTCCCGCCTGGATATCCTATCCTCCATCCTCGAACCCAGCAAAGTGGTGAGCGAACAGTTTGAGAACACCACCTTTGTTCAAAAGGACGAGGAGGAGGTCACGGGAAGATTGTTAGAGGAACGCACGGACCGTTTCATCCTCCTGCTGGATCCGTTGAAAGGAACCCGGTTGGAGCTGAACAAGTCCGACGTTAAATCCCGCCGCAAGTCAGCCGTCTCTCCCATGCCAGCGGGCTTGGTGAACACGCTCCAAAGCGAGGAGATCCTGGATCTACTCGCCTACATAGAGTCGATGGGAAATCGGAATCACGCCGTGTTCAAGCCCTGAAGGCATACACCCTGGCATCTCCGGCAGGTCGATCCCTGCCGGAGACAGCAGTTCGCCTCGCTTGACTCACCCCAGTGTCCTGACTACGGTTCGCACGCATGAAGCTTTGTCGCTTTCTCTGGCTCAGCGTATTCGTCCTGTGTGTGGCATTGCCGTATCGCTCGCCGGCTCCTCTTATCTACACCCCGGGTGAAGGCTGGCGCTATGAGAAGGCCGGATCGGAGGGCAAGTGGGTCCGCACCCGAGCCAAGGACCAACTGGAAGTCGCGCAGCAAGCCTTCGACACCAAACAATATTCTCAGGCAAAGAAGGCGGCCCGCCGCACGGTCAACCAGTGGCCCTTCTCCGATTACGCGCCCCAGGCCCAATACCTGATCGCCAAATCCGAGGACGCTCTCGGCAATGACGAACGCGCCTTCAAAGCCTATCAAAAGCTGGTGGAGAAGTATCCCAAGATCGATAACTACGAGGAGTCCCTGAAGCGTCAGTTCGAAATCGCCAACCGTTTTCTGGCAGGCAAATGGTTCAAGGTTTTCGGCACCATCCCGCTCTTCCCCTCGATGGATCGCACCATCAAAATGTACGACCAAATCGTCAAAAGCGGCCCCTACAGCGCTGTCGGACCTCAGGCCCAAATGAACATCGGCGCGGCGCAGGAGAAGAAGTTCGTGAAGGACTATTCCGAGGCCGCACGCGCCTATGAAAAGGTCGCCGACCGCTACAATGGCCAGCCGATCGCAGCCGAAGCGCTCTTCAGCTCAGGCCAAGCGTATCTCAAACAAGTCAAGACGGCGGAGTACGACCAGAGCGTTTCCTCTCAGGCAGTGTCCACCTTCACGGACTTCACCACGCTCTATCCCGACAACGAAAAGGTCCCGGAAGCGAAGACCGCCATCAGCACGCTCCGCTCAGAGCAAGCCCGAGGGAGCCTGCAGGTCGCGCGATTCTACGAAAAGCGCCGGCTCTGGGAAGGCGCAGAAGTGTACTACAATGAGGTCCTGATTAAGGATCCTGATTCCAAGTTGGCGGAGCAGGCTCGGCTTCGTCTGGACGCTCTGAAGAAACGCCTGAAAGCCAAGTAGGCTCGGCTTGGATGCCCATGTGCTACCTCCCTCCATCTCCGACCGCGCACCGACACCCCCTGCTTTCTAGTCTGCGCGCTCTAGTGATCGTGGCAGCGCTGGTGCTCACGGGCGGCTGCGCCAGTTACACCCTAGGCCCGACCAATGGTCGGAAGTCCGGAGACACGAGCATCAAGATCGCCCCGGTACAAAACGACACCATTGAACCGCGGCTCTCGGAAGCCGTGGGAAACGCCCTGCGCAAACAGATCCAGCAGGACGGCACGTTCCGGCTGGAAACCCAGGACGAGGCGGGCATTTTAGTGACCAGCCGAATTCTACGGCTGGAACGCACCTACCTCTCGCTGAACCCGCGCGACGTGATCACCCCGCGGGACTATCAGATGATCCTGACCATGCAACTGCAGGCCACCGAGCGCGGCACAGGCAAGGTCTTGGTGGATAGACCCTTATCCGGAAGGACCACCGTGCGAGTCGGGACCGATGTCAACAGTGCTGAACGGGAGTCCATCCCCCTCCTTGCCGAGGTGATTGCCCGCAAAGCGACCTCGGTTTTGGCCGACGGGGACTGGTAGTCTTAGAAGTCCTTTAGATTTGCCCGTTGACACCCCCAGCGCCCCTACGTAATTTGCCCGCCCTGACGCTAGGCAGCGTTGCTCATGAAGGGTAATGCAGGACCTGCGTGCAGATCGAAGGGAAGTGACATAAAGTGACAGAGATCAAGCTCAAAAAAGGCGAGTCTGTTGAGAAGGCGCTGCGCCGGTTGAAGAAAAAAATCGACCGTGAAGGCACCCTTAAGGAAGTCCGGAACCACCGGCACTTCGAGAAGCCGAGCGAGAGAAAGCGCCGCAAGATGAAGGCGGCCCGTTTCTCGGCCATGCTCAGCGCTCGCTACGCTGACCTGTAATCCTTTCAGGATTTAACGGCAGCCGGATGTGCTCGCGCACATCCGGCTGTTCTCATTATTAGCACGCTCGACGGCAATCGCGCCCCATGCCCCAGCCCGATCCAGTGACCCTCACCCGCTCCACCGCCCAAAGAGGCAGCGGGCTTGGACGAATCCTCCGCATTAGTACCTGCCTCCTGCTCCTGGCATGGATCTGCCACGCCATCTTTCGCTCACAAGCCGTCCACTCCACACCGCCGGAACGTTGGGCCACGATGAGCCGAAGCGAGCAGTGGACCGCTAGCTGGACCGAGGGACCCAAGGAACTGCTTCACACTCTCAGCCGACTTCAACGCTCCGCCATGGTCAGCTCTCTGGCAGTCATGGGGGCCATCCTCCTCTTCAGCACCGCCCGATGGCGGATGGTACTCAGCGTCCATGGGCTGAATCTCCCCTGGTCCCGCGCGCTGGAAATCAGCTTGGTAGCGCACTTCTTCAACTCCTTTCTGCTCGGCTCCGCCGGAGGCGATGTGATGCGAGCAATCTACGCCGCACGGGAGACACATCACAAGAAGACGGAGGCGGTGATCACTGTCTTCGTCGATCGCATCCTCGGACTCTGGTCACTCCTGATCTTCGCATGCCTGATGATGATCCCCAACCGTGCGCTGATCTTGAACCACACCTATCTAAAGTCCTGTTGCCTCCTGGTGATTGGAATGACTGTGGTAGGAACCGTTCTTGTCGCTCTCGCCTTCCGGGGAGGGCTCACCGCACGTTGGCAGCGTCCGCGCAAGTTATTGGCAAAACTGCCGTTGGCCGCAACGTTGGAACGTTCCCTCCGCGCCTGTCGGCGATTCGGAAAGGAGCCCAAGTTCTTTCGGAGGATTCTGGCGATCTCGATGGGGATGAACTTACTCAGCGTTTTGCATGTCCAAGTCATCGCCAACGGACTGCAGTCGATGCCATTGGACCCGCTCCTGACGGCGCTCATCGTTCCCGTCATCACCGTAATCATCGCCTTGCCCATCACTCCGAATGGCCTCGGGATGCGGGAATACCTTTTCGTCTATCTCCTCAGCGCTGCGCCACTTGGGCTGGATGCGACGGCGGCTCTGTCGCTCTCACTCTGGGCCTACGCAGGGAGCCTGTTCTGGAGCCTCGTAGGAGGAATCGTTTACCTCACGTTCAAGCAGAAGCATCACCTGGATGAGGTCATCGCAGGTCAGTCCCTGGAAACAGGGAAGTAAGGCCGCTCCTTTTTAGCCTAAAGGTTGGGGTTTTGCAGCGGCGCTTCCTGAGCTTGAATCAGCTTCTCCTTGTAATCGTGGAACCGGACCAGCAGGAGAATAAGCATCACCCACGCGGCCACCCACGGGATCAGACCAATCCAAGGAACCAAGAAGCCCAACTCCACAATGGCATACGCCAAGCCCAGACTCGCTCCGCAGTCCCCGAATTCCGTACGGCCCCGCGCGGCGAAAGCACTCTGAAATGAGGCGGGAACGCGGCGAAAAACGTAGAAGTTCCACACATAGCAGAAGCAAGGGACCATGAGCAGCCAGACCATGGCGGGCTCAATCTTTCGATGCTCAGCGGGCACACGTTTCAGCGCGCCAATAATGGTGAAGGATATCGCACCCTTAATGGCCATGTACAGAAGGAAGAGTCCAAACCCAATTCCGACGGCAAACACCACGGGCAATCCCTGAAGGAGACTTGAAAGATTTGGCTGCTGCATAGATCGCCCAGGGGCTTTGTTGGCTTTACGGCAAGTGCGCTCAGGGAGCAACAACAGACTTCTGGCAGCGGGCAGGTCGACATCCACAACCCCTCGGGACCAAAGGATGGCGCCGCAGGGCACCTCCCGGAACCCTATTCTATGTCCAATGGCTTGTCTGACCGTCTTCGCTGCTCTGAGCCCCCAACTCCGTCTTCGGCGACCGCCCTCGCAATCCCGCCCACAAACGACGTCTCCATTGACGCCCTCGTCGATCTTGCTAGGTTCGCCGCAACATGACGCTCAAGCGCACCCCACTCTTCGCCGCCCATCAAAAAGCAGGAGGAAAGCTGATCGAGTTCGGCGGTTGGGAGATGCCGGTCCAATACTCGAGCATTGTGGACGAGCACCTCGCCGTCCGGAAGTCGGCAGGGGTTTTTGATATTTCCCACATGGGTGAGGTTCAGGTGCGTGGCTCAAAGGCTGAAGCGTTCCTCAACCGCATACTCACCAACGACATCCGAAAACTTCAAATCGGTCAGGGTCAATACACCCTGCTCTGCAATGAACTGGGTGGCGTGATCGATGATCTCTACGCCTATCGGATTGGCGAGCGAGAATACTTCCTCATCATCAACGCGTCCCGCATCGAAGAAGACGTCGCCTGGATACAAACCCAGGCCCTGACGGAGGGGGACCCGCAGCACCTGGAGGTTCGGAATATGTCGGACGCCTACGGTGCTGTCGCCTTGCAAGGACCACGGTCGCGTGACTTTATCCACCTCGCCTTCCCTGGCGCGTCCGAGTTAGGCGCTCCCGTCGCCAATGCCGCTGCGCTCAAGAAAAACCAGATTGCCGGCATCTCCACCCAAGACTACGGACCTCTGCTGATCGCCTGCACGGGCTACTCGGGGGAGGACGGCTTCGAGATCATCGCACGTTCAGAATGCATCGAGGGCGTCTGGAACCGCCTTCTATCAGTGGGCCATGCCTTTTGCTGCCAGCCGGCGGGTCTCGGGGCGCGAGACACTCTTCGCACGGAAATGTGCTACCCGCTTTACGGACACGAACTGAACGAGAGCACCACGCCGATCGAAGCAGGGCTGGGCGTGTTCGTCTCACTGGACAAAGGCGAGTTTATAGGCCGCCAAGTCTTGGAACTGCAAAAGACTCAAGGGGTGGCCCGCCGATGTGTCGCCTTCAGGATGGCCGAAAAGACCGCCCCTCCACGTCCGCAGTATCCCATCTGGCTTCCGGGTGGAATGGCGGCCATTGGCCAGGTGGTCAGCGGAACTCAGAGCCCGAGCCTGGGATGTGGCATCGGTCTAGGCTACGTCCCGGTCGAACACGCCAAGGCAGGCACCACGATCGAAATCGAGATCCGGGGCCGCCGCTGGCCGGCCACCATCGTTAAGAAGCCCATCCTCTCCCGATCCTAAAATTATCTTTGTCCCCGGATAGATTTCCGCTATTCGTGGTACCACGTTATGAGCTCGAAGGTCCCCACTGAACTAAAGTACGCAAAATCACACGAATGGCTGCGCGTCGAAGGCGACGTCGCGACCATCGGCATCACCGACCATGCTCAGCATGAGCTGACCGATGTGGTCTTCGTGGAGCTCCCAACGCTCGGCCGCAAGGTCGCAGCAGGTGAAGCCTGCGCCGTGGTGGAGTCGGTCAAGACCGCCAGCGACATCTACTCCCCCGTATCGGGCGAGGTCATCGAAGTCAATGCCCTGGTCAGCAACCAGCCGGATCTCGTGAACACTCAGCCCTACCAGGGCGGCTGGTTTTACAAAATCCGCCTCAGCCAGCCCGAGGAAGCCTCGAAGCTCATGGGGGCTCCCGAGTACGCCCAGTCCATCGGAGCGTGAGCGAATCCAAGGGGGGCTCCTCCTGGCGCCAAACTTATCATTTGACACCAGCTACCCTCTGCAATCACATTATCCGCATCCGTTGATGAAACGGACTCATTAAGAGTGGTCGAGGGAGATGGCCCGACGACACCACGGCAACCGGTCGCTTGCGTAAGCGATGGCCAGGTGCCAATTCCAGCCTGGCGGGCGAATCCGTCGGGGAAAATGAGAAGAGCGCTCAGGCGTTGATTTCCTACCTCTTCTCCGAAACGGGAAGGGGTTTTTTGTTCCCATCCCAGAATACGCGAGCAGAAAGAGAAACGATATGCAGTCGACCAACGGTTTCATGAAAGCCCTGAAGTGCCGCGAGTGCGGGCGCGAGTATCCTCTCAGCGCCACGCATGTGTGCGAGTTTGACTTCGGCCCGCTAGAGGTGGTGTACGACTACGCGGCCATCAAGAAGTCAATGACACGCTCCGCGATCGAAAGCCGCCCTCAGACCATGTGGCGCTATCGCGAGCTCCTGCCGGTGGCCAAGGAACCTACCGTGGGAACCCAGGTAGGATTCACACCCCTGGTGCGCGCCGAGCGCCTGGCAAAACGCCTCGGCATCCGCGAGCTCTGGATCAAGAACGACACCGTCAATTACCCGACCCTATCCTTCAAGGATCGTGTGGTCAGCGTGGCGCTCAGCCGTGCGCGCGAGCTGGGTTTCACCACCGTGGCATGCGCTTCGACCGGGAACTTGGCCAACTCTGTAGCCGCCAACGCCGCAGCGGCTGGACTACGCTCCTATGTCTTCATCCCCTCCGATCTCGAACAGGGCAAGATCATCAACTCCCTGGTCTACGGCGCTCAGGTCATTGCCATCAAAGGCCACTACGACGAGGTGAATCGTCTGTGCGCCGAAATCGCAGGCAAGTACGGATGGGCCTTCGTCAACGTCAACATGAGGCCCTACTACGCCGAGGGATCCAAGAGCATGGGCTTCGAGATCGTAGAGCAGCTGGGCTGGAAAATCCCCGAGCACACCGTGGTTCCCATGGCCTCAGGTTCGCTCCTGACCAAGATCCATAAGAGCTTTCAGGAATTTATCAAACTCGGCCTCACGGAGGAGAGACCCTACCGCGTTCACGGATCCCAGGCCACCGGCTGCAACCCGATCAGCGCCGCCCAGAAGGCAGGGCTCGACTTCTTCAAGCCGGTGAAACCAAACACCATTGCCAAGTCTCTGGCGATTGGAACACCCGCCGATGGCTTCTATGCCCTGAAAGTGATGCGCGAGACCGGCGCGTCGGCCGATGATGTAACGGATCCCGAAATCCGTGAAGGAATCAAAATGCTGGCAGAATGCGAAGGCATTTTCGCAGAAACCGCAGGCGGAGTGACCACGGCTGTGGCCAAGAAACTCATTGCCTCCGGACGCATTCCGGCGAAGGATTCAGCTGTGCTCTGTATCACAGGAAATGGGTTAAAAACCCTCGACGCCATCGCCGGACACACGGGGACTGCCCGTGAAATCCGTCCGAGCCTCCGGGAGTTTGAAGCACTCCTGTCCACCGACGAAGCCTCCCCTGCCATCGCCTAAGTCTATGCCAGTCAAAGTACGCATCCCAACACCGCTCCGAAAGCTCACCAACAACGAAGAGGTGGTCGAGGTCAAGCCCGGCACTGTCGGCGAGGCCATCCTAGAGCTCCAGTCGCGCTTTCCAGGAATCAAGGAGCGCCTGATCGATGAAACGGGTGAAGTCCGTCGGTTCGTGAATGTTTACGTGAACGAGGAAGATATCCGTTTCTTGCAAAACCAGGCCACTGCCCTCAAAGACGGCGATGAGATCAGCATCATCCCCGCCATTGCAGGAGGCTAAACTCTCGCCACATGCCTCAAGCTCGAAAAAAGACCATCGCTCCTGCCAAGCCCGGCAAGGATGCCAAGGAAAGCCGCCGTTTCTGGTTAACCTATCCTCCCAAACTCATCACCTCCCCGGTGATCTGGGAGTTGGGCCATAAGTTCGAGGTGATCACCAATATCCGCCAGGCCAGCGTCTCCGACGTGCTTGGCATTCTATGCCTGGAGCTGGGTGGACGCCGGTCGGTGATCAAGCAAGCAGTGGCTTGGCTGGAGAAGCAAGGCGTGAGCGTGGAACCGGTCGAGATCAACGTGATCGAAAGTTAGCGCTCGCCTCTCTCCTATATCCACGGAACCCTCACCCTCCCCGGGAAGTTTACCCTACCCTCAGTAACGCTGCATTGATGAAAACCATTTCACAGGATCTTGTGGATTCGGTCTGGGACGAGGCCATGGCCACGCCCCCCGACTCTGCCCAGGACCAGTTCCAGATTCTCTTCGACGCACAACCCGCCATCGCCGCGTATCTCCTGTACGTGGAGGAGGAATTGTTATCCCCGGAAGATGAAGGGATGGTCCTGATGATCGGTTACTGCGCGGTGAAAACCATGCTCGATCACGGCTTCGCGGGCGGTCAGGTGCAGCAGGAGGATATCGAGGCCGCAGAGCACAAAAATCTGGAAGCCCTCGAATCCCTCGAGGAAGGCAACGCACAGGACCTGGGCGAACATGTGGCAAAACTGATGGCGAGCTACCGCCAGGCCCCTTTGCTAGGAACCTTGCTCCAGGCGCTCATGGAGGGCCACGAGGCGGATCCTGCGGATGCCCCTGAAAACATCGGGGTCATCTTCCTCTCTCTCAAATCAATCATCGACTGCCTGGACCGCTAGCCCGAGCAGCAGTTCACATTTTGAAAATCGGCGTTCCTCTTTCTGGGAGTCGGTAACCTCTGATCCGTTCCGCTCCCGTGCGACCCCGCCGGGGTGCGTGATCTTGGCTGCGCGGCAACCCCGGGTGTCCTCCTTCGCGTAAAGCTTCCGTCGTCGCATAAAGCTTCCACCGTCGCTAAAGCTATGGTGGACAGGTCCCTTCGGTCAACCCGGGGCTACCGGCTTCGAACCCTTCGGGTTCGCGGGCCCGGAGCCTGCGAACGATGGGATGGCTCCTCTGGCCGAGGTTTCCTCCACCCCATCGCTAAAGCTTCCGCCGTCGCTGCCACTTGGAGATCCACTCTCGCATTCAATGATAGTCGATCCTGAGTGTTCCGCTCCTAGAGAACGGCCGAGGAGAAACCGCTAATCAACGCTGATCCACGCTTTGAGGGCCGACAGATATTCGCCCTGCGATTTCCCATTAGCGAAGATTAGCGCGAATTAGCGGTTCTACCTCCCTTTCGATGAACTTGAAGAACCCTGATTCACTCTCTGTTCCTGATCCCCAAGGGATCACAACCCATAGCCGGTCGGTTGAGGACCTCCGGGACGACACCACCGGTTCTCTGTTTTAGTGCAAGGATCCTGGAGGGATCCCAGGCCTCGGCAAGCGATGAGCCGTGTTGGGGACAGGAGTTCCCTGCCAGCATGAGAACGGCTGCGGCTTCTACCGACCGCTCAACAATCCCGGAAGAGGCCAGAAATGTAACCGCGAATGGACGCGAATAGACGCGAATGCGAAAAAGGCTCCTGGGTTGTGACTTCTGGATTAACGTTCACTGGGGTTCATGCAACCCATGGCCGATGCTGTTGATCACCTCCAAGGCGCACCCAACTACCAAGTATACCTCATCCTTCCGCAGTAATGTCTCATTCGCGTTCATTGGCGTTCATTCGCGGTTAACCCTCAAATCCCGGCAGTGGGCCGGCAGTGGGTTTCGATGAAGCTAAGGCAGCCGTATCAATGCCGACCCAGCGCGTGATCCGTTACCTGCGTTCACCGTGGCTACACGCGACTGCCAACGGAAAATTCACAGACAATCTCGGAAGAGGCCATAAATGTAACCGCGAATGGACACGAATTGACGCGAATGCGAAAAAGGCTCCTGGCTTGTGACTTCTGGATTAACGTTCATTCGCGTTCATTGGCGTTCATTCGCGGTTAAGGTTCGAATCCCGGCAGTGGGCCGTCGGTGGGTTTCAGCGAAGCTAAGGCAGCAGTATCAATGCCGACCCAGCTCCGCGATCCCTTACCTGCGGTTCACCGTCGCTACACACCACCGCCAACGGAAAATCCCCAGACAATCCCGGAAGAACCCCATCTCCACCCGCTTGCTCCCGTCCACCCGCAGCATGGCCACTAAGCGGTTCTCCCCGTCCCACTGATAGCTCCAGAGGCTGTCTAGGGTCAGGTTCCCGTCGGCATCATACGCCAGATTCGCTGGCGCTGCGGTTTGTTCCACCTGGGCTGGGAGAGTGACCGCTCCTCCCGTGAAGGCCGTCCCATCTACATCGAAGCTGATCGTTCCCGTGGCCGGGCTTGCACCGGGGCGCACCGTCACATCTTTCCAGAAGTATTCCCCCTTGCGATAGGGAGCCCCAACGCTGCTGCCGTTGAGCTTCACCGTCACGGCGTTGCCCCGAGCCATTCCGATCACGTCGGCGGAGGAGGGCGTCGTTCTGCTGGAATACTGGTTCAAGCGATTGGCTGTATAGCTCGTTTCCCGCAAATTGTCACCTGTCTGAATCCGGTTCGTGTTGGGCGGTTGGGCTTGTCGAAGCAGGATCGGGCCTGGCAGCGGTCTGCCGCCGCGATCGCGAGCGACCATGGGCTGATTGAGGCATGGTTGAAGGTCCTCGGAGGGTATCCCTATAGCAGTCATCAGTCGCTTTAGCAAACGACTGGCGAAGGGGGTCGCAATCGGATTGCAACTCAATTGTCAAATGGTCGGATATGACCCCGCTTTTCCACGACCGTCAACAGACAGTCCCCAGACAATCCCGGAAGAGGCCATAAATGTAACCGCGAATGGACACGAATTGACGCGAATGCGAAAAGGGCTCCTGGGTTGTGACTTCTGGATCAACGTTGATTGGAGTTTATGCAACCCATGCCCGATGCCGTTGATCACCTCCCAGGCGCACCCAACTACCAAGTATACTTCATCCTTCCGCAGTAATGTCTCATTCGCGTTCATTGGCGTTCGTTCGCGGTTAACGTTCGAATCCCGGCAGTGGGCCGTCGGTGGGTTTCAGCGAAGCTAAGGCAGCCGTATCAATGCCGACCCAGCTCGTCATCCCTTACCTGCGGTTCACCGTCGCTACACACCACCGCCAACAGAAAATCCCCAGACACTCCCGGAAGAACCAACTTTGGGAACGAAAACACTTTGTCTCCTGACGGAATACTCAACTGGGTGACCCCGGTTGGTCGGGCACTCTCTGTTCCTGATCCCGAAGGGATCACAGCCCATAGCCGGTCGGTTGAGGACCTCCGGGACGACACCACCGGTTCTCTGTTTTAGTGGAAGGATCCTGGAGGGATCCCAGGCCTCCGCAAGCGATAAGCCATATGGGGGCAGGAGTTCCCTGCCACAATGAGAACTGCTGTAGCCCGAGTTTCGCAACTGGGGCTAGGCCCCAGGCGAAAGCCGAGTAAAATCGGCTCTTAGCCTCCAAAGGTCTGCACTACATTGGCTCTACGTGATCACTGTTTCTTCCTTCAACTCTCGCTGGTCACGCGTTTGACAATTTCTTTAAGCTGCTCAGTGAATCCAAAGCCCTCGGACAACATCCACGTATCCATACCATCGTCATCGGTGAGTTCTAAACGCGCGCCGGCACGAATGAGCCGTTCTACTATCTCAGTGTTCCCGCAAGCCACCGCAACCTGCAGAGGACGTTCACCATACTCGCCTCTGACGTTCGGATCAGCCGTAGCCGCCAGAAGGGTATCCACTTGATCCAAACTAGATCTGTAAATGGCGATGTGAAGAGGTGTACTGCTGAAGTGACCCTTTTGATTGACCGAGTTTAGGATCATTCCCTCGAACTCAGGCAGAGTTTGATACTCTTTCAGGAGCAATTGGAGGTTCATGTGACGGCTAAATTTTCGTGGAGCCATGCTGATTTAGATGGACAGAACCGCTTAATCTTTTCCCTCATAATCTTGTTGTTTCTCCCACGCGCTTCTATCTCCTTAATATGAATTCCGCTCCGCTCCCGCCGTTGGAGGCAGATCTCTTGTCTCTGATATTTCTGGCCGTCACGCTGAGGCTGTGATGGTCCGTGACCACAGTGCCAAGCACCACCCACTCCGTGAACTTGAAAATCAGACAGAACTTACGCGGCTGCCCCGGCCTGCTAGCCAGGTTTCGCCTACCACAAACAGGAAACCAGCTACGATAAGCCAGCGCCAGAGCTTCTGGCGATTCTCGAGCTCCGCGGCCGCCATGAGCCTCTTCTGATCACGAGCAGAGGTCCGCTCCTCAGCCGTCAACTCGCGCGGTATCGGAAGGCCTAGCTTCTCAAAATGATCAAGGGCCAGCGGGGCTGTCCGACTCTCCTCGGGAGGCAGATTCACCACAAACTCTCGCTTCGCCTCGCCCACTCGGTAAACCCCTGGAATCGTCGTGCCCTCGTAGGTCGCTGACCGCACGGTCTCCGAGCTGCCATCCGGCCGCAGCACCACGACCTCAGCGGATGACGCCCCCCCTGGGGCAGCCAGCGGCAGCGGGTCCCCGACCACAAAACAACCCACCCTTGCGGCGCTGGGGCGGCTCCGCTCGAGCAAGGAGTAGAGCAGCGGAACGAACTTGGTCGACAACGCCAACTGACTGTCAGTGGGCTGCCAACCTGCGGTCAGGAGAACGACACTGCCCCGTCCGAGAGGAATGTCGACCAGCGCAGGAGATCCGTCGTCGAAGCTCGCCGCCACAACTCCTGCGGTTGGTAGCGTTTCACGGGCGAGCACTCGATGTTTCCAGAAATGGATCTTAGTAAAATCAGCGAACTTGGCATCCGCGAACGGAGCAAAGATTGGATTTTGAAAATCAATCTGCCCTAGCAGCGAAAAGTTACGCACCGGTGCCTCTCGCACCTGCAGCTCCCCCGTCCCGAGCAGAGCACCCAAACCCGGCCCTACCTCAGCCGATGGAAGGGCGTAGAGCAACGTGCGCCCCGACTCGACCATGCTGCGAATCACTCCCGCCTGCGCAGGCGTGAGGACTGCCCCGCAAATCACCAGCGAGACGTCATCGAACCCTGTGGCACTGACCAAGTCCGCCGGTGTCCGTGTCAGAACCTCAAAGCTCCGCGCGCGCGAGGAGGGAAAGGCTCGCTGCACGTAATAGGCCGGCTGATTCGGATCCGTTGGAAGACCTCCTCCGATGCAGAGCACACGCGTCTTCTGGACCTCCTCAGGCCTCCAGGAGAGCTGATTGTCAAACGAGGCATCATCCCCTTCCAGCACAACCTTCGACATTACATTCGACCGAGCTGTAAAGGTCACTACACGGTTCTGTCCCGGCGGCACGTAGACGTCCATCGGACCGACCGGGGTGAAGCCTTCCCCCGGCATCAAACGAAACTGCTCCCGCTTGGCGTCCGACGAATTGCTCACCCGCACTCGCACAAGAACTCCCTCCGGCACCTCGTCCTCCGATCTCTCAGCCAAAAGCTGCAGGCCCGCGTTGGTCGGTTTACCAGCGTTCACAGGCTCCAGGATCACCGCCAAACCCTTGGCCCACTCATGCCCCTGAAGGCCCTCCAAGTGACTACCTTCGGCAAAGTCCGAGATGACCACGACGCTGCGGATGGCATCCGGGGAGACTTTCCCCAACCCTCCAGACTCCAAACTCTCGCTGGCGGCAACCACGACCTTCCCAAGTTGGGTTCGCCCCCAACCCGGCTTCAAAGTCGACAGCGACTGAAGGAGGGTCGACTTGCGGACACCAGCGGAGAGCGACTTCGACTGTTCCAAGGACACCACGGGGTGCAACCGGTCATCGAAACTGTAAAGTCCAAGAACATCGCCTGCCTCCGCCTTCTGGATCTGGGCTTCCGCGCGCTTCACCGCCTGAGCCCAGAGATCCTCCCTCTGCATGCTGGCGCTGACGTCGATCAGGATGACCTTCTGCTTCACATCTGCCTGGTTGGGATCCAGATCGACAGGCTTTTGAACAAAAGGTCGCGAAAAAGCCAGGGCTAGAAGCCCGATGACCAAACAGCGCAGGAGGAGCAGGAGAAGGTTTTCAAGGCGGCTCTGCCGGGTAACCTTAGGCGGCGTCGGCACCAGGAACATCAGGGTGCTGAAAACCTGCCTCTCGCGCACAGTCCTCCGAATCAAATGAAAGAGGATCGGCAGGCCGACGGCCAGCACTCCGACAAGAAAGAGTGGAGCGAGAAAACTCATGCGTTCATGACTGGACTGTAAGGACAGCTAAGAGGTTTCAAGATTCGCAGGCAATGGAAAAGCCCGCGAGGGCGGGCATTTTCTCATTGAACAGAACCGGCGAAGAGTCCATCCAAGATTGCGTGACCGATCCTCTTTCCGCCCCGCGGCAACGCCTACTCCTGGTCGAGGACAACCCAGGTGACGCCAGCCTCATGCGCTCGCATCTCGCAGAGGTCCCCACTCACCCCTTCGATCTTCTGCATGCCCGGACCCTCAAAGAGGCGATCGCAATCCTCCATGAAGGCGACACCTCTCTGATTTTGCTCGATCTTGGGCTGCCCGACAGCCAGGGATTGGCCACGTTCAACACCTTGAACGCCCTGGCCCCGGAGGTGCCCATCATCGTCATGACCGGCCACGAGGATGAGGACCTTGCCCTGCGCACCGTGCAGCAAGGCGCACAGGACTACCTGTCAAAGCGGGAGGTAAATAGTCGCCTCTTGGCGCGCGCCATCCGCTACGCCATCGGCCGTAAACAGGTCGAAGACGCTCTCGCTCACGAGCGTGACCTCCTCTACACCATCATCGACAATGTCCCCGACCGTATCTTCATCAAGGATTTGAACAGTCGTTTCATCAAGACCAATCAATCCTTGGCCAGCCGCTTCGGCCTGGCCCACCCCCGGGATATGATCGGAAAATCAGATGCCGATTTCTTTGCCCTCGAACATGCCGAAATCGCCAGGCGGGACGAGGAGAGCATTCTAGAGACCGGTCAACCCATGTTGGATAAGGTGGAACGGGAGACGCTGCCCGACGGATCCACCCACTGGGTGATCACCTCAAAGCTGCCGCTCCGGGATAAGCTAGGTCGGCCGGCCGGCACCTTCGGCATCTCGCGCGATATCACGGCCCTCAAAGACGCCGAGGAGGCGCTCGCGACCGAGCGAAATCTCCTGCGAAGCCTGATCGATCATCTGCCGGATTACATCTACGCAAAAGACAAGGAATGCCGCTACACCCTTGATAACGAAGCCCATCGTCGCCTGCTGGGCATTGGTCGTCTGGACCAATTACTCGGTCGCAAAGTAGTCGATTTCTTTCCTGCCAAACTGGCCGCGCAGTATGACCGCGACGACCAGGCCATCGTGCGAACCGGTGCACCCTTGATCAATCACGAGGAGCCGGCGGTGGATCAGATGGGCAATCAGCGCTGGCATAGCACCACCAAAATCCCCCTTCGTGACCTCGAGGGAAGCGTGAGCGGTCTAGTCTGCATCACCCGCGACGTGACCGATACGCGGCTAGGCCAAGAGCGTCTGGAGAAGGCGTATAGCGAACTGGCGCGGAATCGGGAAGAGCTCATGCGAGCGCTGACTGATCTCCAGGGCTCCCATCGCCAACTGAAGGAGGCCCAGGGCCAACTCATCCAGGCGGAGAAAATGCAGTCGATCGGCCGCCTAGCCGCAGGGGTGGCCCATGAGGTCAAAAATCCTCTGGCCATCATCCGCATGGGGCTCGACCATCTCGCCCAGGAAATCCCCGTTGCCAACACGGAAGCCCAGCTCACCGTCCGTGACATGCGTGAAGCCATTCAAAGGGCTGACGGAATCATCCTGGGATTGCTGGACTTCGCCAAGCCTCGCGAGATCAGCGCCAAGCCTTACAACATCAATGAGATCATCGACAAGACGGTGGACATGCTCCGCTATCCAGCCAAGCAGTCCAAGGTACGATTCATAAGAGAGCTTTCACCCCAACTCCCTGAGGTGTGGGTCGATAGCGACAAACTCAAACAGGTCCTGCTCAACCTATTCACCAACGCCATCCACGCCCTCAGCGACGGCGGCACCGTGACGGTTCGAACGCGGCTCAAAGTTCTGGAGAAGACCGATCTCACTCGGACCACAGACTCGCGCAACGCACACGTGTTCCATGAGGGTGATCGTGTCGCAATTTTGGAGATCAAGGACAACGGCCCAGGCATCCCTTCGGACAAGCTGGCTCATATCTACGATCCCTTCTTCACCACCAAGGAACCCGGCAAGGGTACCGGGCTAGGATTGACCGTCACTCGCCGCCTGATCGAAATGCACGGTGGCACTATCGACATACGGAACCGGAAAAATGGTGGTGTTACGGTCAGCATCTGGCTAAAGGTTTGAGCGGGCTATGGAAAAGAAGCGCATTCTGATCATCGACGACGAATCCACCTTCACGCGGATGGTGAGATTGAATCTGGAGAAGACCGGCCGGTTTGAGGTCCGAGAGGAGAACGCTGCAGCCAACGGGCTGACGGCGGCGCGGGAGTTCAAACCCGATCTCATCCTGCTCGACGTGCTCATGCCCAGCATGGACGGAGGCGATGTGAAAGCCCAGATCCGCCGAAACCGGAATCTCAAGACCGTTCCGATCATCTTTCTCACCGCCACCATTTCCGCGAGCGAATCTGGAAACCGCGGTCCATCGGGAAGCGACGGCCTCTTTATCAGCAAGCCTGTGAGCGCCGAGAGACTCATTCAGGTCATCGACGAAAATCTCCCAGCGGACGAAGTCAAACTCCCCCCCGTGATATGAATCCTTGGACGTTGAACGTCGAACGTTGAACGTCGAGGACCGGTCAGGGTGCCGCAACCACCGGCCAAGGCCTTAGGACCAAAATCTCCCGGGGCAGCCTACCCACGCGTTCTCGGGGTAGGCGCAGGTCCCAAGATCCCGCGACCGCCTTCTCAGACTCCACTTGACCATCGCACATCAGCACCTGGGAACGCCCAGAATGCCGAAAATGCGCCGTAGGCTCCGAAGGGCTGACATAATAGAATTCCTCAAGCATCGGCTGTTCGGGTGAGGCAGGGGCTTGAAAATCATTGATCTGGGCCGCATCTGCAAAGAGAGCGGTCGCCGCAGGGCGAGGTATGGAGGCCACGGAGATCAAGGGGCGTCGGGGCTTGGCGGAAAGCTCCAAGTTGTACCCATAGCCATGCGTAGCTCCCTTGCCCTTCAGTTTGAACTGAGGGCTCCTGTAGCTAAGGGAGGGACAAATTTCAACCCCGCGACCAGTGAGATAGGGAAAGAGCACCCCTTGTCGGTGGTCCACCTCTCGGCTTCCCTCGGCTCCCCGTTCGATCCAACCGAACCAGTACTGGTCCCCCTGATTGGTCAGGCCCAGCTTGTAGCGAAAACAAAAACCCTCGTTATCCTCCCAATACTGCTGCGTCGCGACTCCCAACTGGCGAAGTTGGCTACCGCACTGCGCGCGATGCGCGGCGTGGCGCGAGGCCGACAAAGCTGGTAAAATCATCGCGGCAAGCACACCCAGGATCGCGACGACTACCAGAAGCTCTACAAGCGAGAACGCGGTTGTCCCTGCACCCAAAGGGCACAGCCGCAGCCGCGTCCCCCCTTTGAGGGACGCGGCGTGCGGAAAGAGTTCGAAAGACCGGTGACGCATGCGCGCTCCGTTTTCTGTTCGGCTAGGCTGAGGCAATCGACGATCGTCGACGCCAACTCAGCAGCAATCCACCGCCGAGTGCAGCGAACCCGAACATCCCGGGCTCAGGCACGACCGACAATCCATCGATCTCCACCTTCCCCTCCAGCACCTCGATCCTTACATACCCGGCGCTCGTAAGCCCCGCGCTCGAGCCATCCAAGAGACGCGCCCAGGCGAGGTCGAAACCCGTCCCACCAGCGGAACCCGCATAGACCTCCCTAATCCCGGACAGGGTGAGACCATCAAAGGCCCCCAGCGCCTGATTCGGATGGATCGGCTGAAAAAATGAGCCCGATCCGTCGATTGGAAAGTGACCATCGATTGTGCTCGAAGCCCCGGCAGGAGCCACCAACTCGAAATAGTCGACGTTGTTCTCGCTCACCCAAACCTTGGTTTTCCCGGGCGGATCGAAGTTGAAAAGGGATCCATCGGTGGACCACTGCGACTCCGGAAGGGTGAAGTCCGATACGATGAACCCATTGTTGCCGTAAACGATGAAGTCGACACCAAAGGGATTCGCTACCGAATCGCGGGCAGCCTCACCCAGATGAAGAGTGATCGAGCCACCCTTGCCTACGGAGACCAATTGGTCAGTTGTCCAGGCAGGGTTGAAGGGGGTAACCTCGGAGTCGGTTCCTGCGAACGAAGTGACACGGGAAGGCTCACCAAGAGCCCGGTCAGGAGTTTGATATTTTGTCGCAGCACCTACCCCAGGGGTGTAATCCACTACCTTATCAGCGTAGGGAACGGCGGAGACACAGAGGGGGAACAGGCCCATCCCACCCAGGAGGAGCAGAGAGTTTAAACGCATCATAGCCAGACCAGTACTTCGAGCCTCCATCGAAAGGATCGACGGGGCGGGTTAACCAAACTCGAGACTGGTGTCGGGGCCTGAAAGCACAAAGCCTTCAGTCCTCAACAAAGCAGAGAATGAAGGCATTCAACAGTTCCGGTACACACCCGTGCCCGGCCAAGTCTCATCCTTCTCTTTGTCGGAGAAGCGGAATCCCTCACATCCGTGGGGAATTCCAGACGAGCGCAGACAGGCCGTTATCCTGACTCCGGGCTTAAACCTTACCCCCGCCTTCCCAGCCGTATGGCCAGTGGCTATTGGGGGCTCGTAACCCGTTACAGTGGCGCAACCGTTCCCGACTTTCACGGGATTCCCTGACGCCTGCCTGCGTTCACAAAAACCACCCTTGCGGATGGCACTATATCAAAGAGCGGGAGACAGATACTGGACGTCTCGAAAGCTGTCAGCAAAAAAGAAAAAAAAGGAATTCCTCGATGCTGACCCGTTTGTCGTCTGGCACCGGTCCAAACACAACCGAGCGTGGGTTCGAGTCGGACGAAGGTTTTTGTGTGCTCATGGCTGAATAACTCTTTCAGCTCGGTTTGCGTGCAATGAGTCGAGGTGACAGTGGGGGAGGCCTCAAAAATCCATTTTCCAAAAGATCATAAAGACGTCCGTCTTGCAGCCTACAGGCCCTTACTTGGCAGGAATGGCCACAGGTTGAGCCCGCGGGCCATAGCCCACGACCGGCTTACCCTCGTCGTCTAGCTTATTGCAAACCCAGAGCAGACCGCGTGTCAGCAGGTCCAGGTAAACCGGATCGCTCATGGTCTGATTGTAGTGGCCCACGGTAGTGCCAAAAACGCGTGCCTTGCCGTAAGTGCTCACCCAGACACAGGTCTCATCACGCTTGGTTTCCGGGCTGAAACCAGTCCCGAGCGTGACCGTATTGGGCCAGAGGTTAGCGATATTGTAGAGCTCTTCCTTGGGCGTCTGCCATTCTGCAGGGAACCCCTTCATCACAGGGTGATGCGGGTTCACATTCCTCAGGCTGTAGGCGAAGTGAGAGCCGTGCCGGTGTGAGGTCACCCCCACAAACTTGAACCATTCGTTGGTCGGAGCCCGGTAGCAATGCATGGCGCAGTGCACGACGAGCGCGGGCACGCCTTGGCGATGCTCTTTCACGATGCTCTCCAGCCAGGCCAACTGCTTCTCATCGGCGAAACACTCATTATGCACCACAACGTCAAAACCTTTCGACCAGTTCGCCTTGGAATAGATGCTCGGGCGACCCGTGGTCCCCGTGCTGGGATCCTGAACAATCGTCCAATCGACATTCGCCCGCTGGCCGATACCTTCCGCCAAGATGTTCTTTTGCGCGCTGTAATCATGGCAGCATCCGCCAGTGACGATGAGGGCCTTCAACGGACGCGCTGACGCGGCCTCCGAGAGGATGGATGTGAGCGACAACAATGCGGTCGCCAGAAACCAGTGAGCCTTGTGCATGGCTGAGTCTTCCCACGCGGGATTCGGATGTCAAAATGATTGCGAGCTATCGACGCCTACCTCTGCACCCGCTAGTCTCGCCCCATGCGACCTACGGATCTGGAAGTGATTGGGACCGACCTGGCGGCCCGATGGCCTGACGGCGGAGAATCGTTTGTCTCTCTTGAGACACTGCGTCGTCGGTGTCCCTGCGCGGGTTGCCAGGGGGAAACCGATGTGATGGGAAATGTCCATCGGGGGCCCGATATCCAACTGCGCCCCGAGTCCTTTCAGCTCGTCCGATTCACCTCCGTCGGCAGCTACGGCATCCAACCCGCCTGGGCGGACGGCCATGCCACCGGCATTTTCTCCTTCGAATATCTCCGAAAGCTCGGCAACCCCTAGGCAAAGCCCCATGGACGCCTTTGAACAAGCGGTCAAGCAAACCGGGGTCGAGACCTGCAACCACCACATCTTCCTATGCGCGGACCAGACCAAGCCCAAGTGCTGCGCAAAAGAGGATAGCCTCCGGTCCTGGGATTTCTTGAAAGCGCGACTGAAGGAACTCGGCCTAGCCACCCCTGTCGGCCCCATCTACCGAACAAAAGCCAACTGCCTGCAACTCTGCCTCCGAGGACCCGTGGCCGTAGTGTATCCAGAAGGCGTGTGGTATCACTCCTGCACCCCTGAAGTCTTGGAGCGAATCATCCAGGAGCACCTGATCGCCGGTCGCCCCGTGGAGGACTTCCGCTTCGCCACCAATCCACTGACGCAGCCAGCGCCCTGAGAATGGGCCGTTAAAAGTAATCCCCGAATCCCATTCAGAAGGCCGACTGGAGGAATCATCGCTGACAAGATGGAGGACAGGTCCCTTCGGTCAACCCGGGGCTACCGGCTTCGAACCCTCCAGGTTCGGCTGCCCAAGAGATCGTTCACACGAGTAGCCCCACTCTCCGCTCCTGATCCCGAAGGGATCACAGCCCATAGCCGGTCGGTTGAGGACCTCCGGGACGACACCACCGGTTCCCTGTTTTATTGGAAGGATCCTGGAGGGATCCCAGAGCGAGGCGAGCATTGAACCGTTAGATCACCGGGAGCTCTTTGCCAAAGCCAGAGGATCAAGGATCTCATACGGGTGTGATCATGAGAGCTTTTTCTTGGCGTCCTCAGGAATTTCCATTTTGGTCGCACCGACGTCCTTGATATCAACGGTGACCGTACGTTCCACCTCCCGCTCGTTGTCGCCAGACTTCACGGATCCGGAAGCCTTGATAACCATCTTGAAGAGAATTCCTTCCTGTAGCCAGAACTTCACCGACCCCTTGGCGCCCGTGACTGTGGGTGCCTCCGCGCCTTCGCGGCGACGTCCGAGGGTGAGCATCTCCTTGACGGCTGCCTCCTCCAAGTCGCCTGAGTAGGCGTCATCGGCCTTCTTGAGTTCTTTGGTCTTACCTGCGAGGTCCGTCGCTTGCGCGGACGGGGTCTGAATGCTCTGGACCAGACGAGCGATCATACGCCCTGGATTGCGGTTCCCACCGGCAGCCCCGAGGGCGTCAGCCATCTCCTGTGGAGACTGCCATCCATCGACAATCTTCACAGCCGCCTTGCCATCCTTAACCAAAGCCTCGATGGTATTCTCACCGCGGATCACAAGGATCAGGCTGTAGCCGGCCTTGTCTGTCTTTCCTTCCATAGGGCCTCCACCTCGATTATTTCCGCCCCCCATCTCGGTATTGCTTTTCCAACTATAATTGGGTTTCTCCGCAAGCTTTTTAGCGGCTGCAATCACGTCGTCTTTGGCAGTCGTGTCGGCGGCGACGAGAGAGCTGGTCATCAAGGCTAACGCCATCAGGAATAGGGTCTGTTTCATAGGATTACAGTTCGGGTCATTTGGTTTGTTGTCGGAAGAAATTTGATTCAGTAATGCGACTGGATATGATGAAGAACAGGACGCATCTCATCAAGAATTGGTTTCAAGGGCTCTGGGCTTCCTCCAGCACGCATGGAAAGAACGGCTGACTTTCCGCTGGCGGTGCCGACCGCCTCGCATTAGTTTCCACACCAATCATGGACAGAATGGCCGATTCAAAGCACGAAGCCCCGGCTACAGCTCGCGCATGGGGTCAAGAGGAGTTCGCGTCCGAGATTCTGATCGCCTCCCCGGAGGACTGGATTTGTCATATCGAGTCGCGAACTGCGGCAGACGGTCGGACATTTTTAAGCAGCGCGTTCACACGTCTGTGTCCAACCCCTACAGAGGTCTGGAAGTTGTCGATCAATCGAAATCGTTTCGACTCTACAGAACAGCCAACACTACTCACCCGCGTCGAGGAATCCTTCCAAGTCGTGGTTCAACAGGTGCATCCTCCCGGAGAGCCCAAGTGCCTGGCGGTTGGAGACCGGGCGCGCGAGCTCTTTCTTCTCACCAAGGAGCGAACGCGGGATCTGCTCATCGGCGAGGCCGTCTACAATCCGGTCTTGTTCGAAATCGACCCGCCAACTGCCCCCGGCTCCTCTTCGTCTCCCCAGGCCAACTTTCTCGAACTGCAGACGGCCATTCGAGAGCTCTCAGTGGCGGATTGGAATCTAGCCATTATCGAGTTGGGTGGAGGGGGCCAGAGCCGATGTGAGCTGCGCTTCGTCGCTCGCACCGGCGTTTTTGAAATCACACTCACTGAGGAGCTTCCCCCTGCAGGGCCCACTAGGCCTTCCGCGCCCGCACCCATGGTCCAAAGACTCCAACTGAAGGATAGGGAGGGGAATGAAGTAGCACACTCGCTGAACTCCGTCGACGTGGAGCGACTCCTGATTGCAGCCCACGAACGGATAAAGTCAGCAGGTCTCCATCGCCGACCCTGATCGGAAATTCGCTTCTCCTTCGTGCCCGTGGATTCTAAAGTCTCCCCGAATGAAGCGGATGTGGCATCTGTCGAAAACTCTCCTGTAATGAATGTCACTCCCAGCCCGCCCTCGTCTGGCCTGCATACGGTCCGAATGTTCGTGCTCCTGTCCTTGCTGCTGCTAGGCTCCTCCAATGCCCACGCCGCACTCGATCCGCGCGCAAGGCTGCAAGCCGCGCTCAGCACCGGGCAGCCCAACATCGTCCTCATCCTGGCAGATGATCTGGGCTACGGTGATTTAGGATCCTATGGGCAAGCCCGGATTCGAACGCCGAACCTCGATGCCCTAGCCCGTGAAGGAACACGTTTCACCCAGTTCTACGCCGGGAGCACTGTCTGCGCCCCTTCCCGGGCTGTGCTGATGACCGGGCGCCACACAGGTCATAACCGAGTGCGAGGGAACGAGCAGAATCCCCTGCTCCCCGAGGATCTCACCCTGGCGAAACTGTTGGCCAAAGGAGGCTACCAGACGGCCATGCTCGGAAAATGGGGACTAGGCTTGCTAGGTACCACCGGCGATCCGGCCCGACAGGGCTTCCAGGAATGGCGCGGCTACCTCGACCAGGTTCATGCTCACGACTACTACCCCGCCCAACTCTACCGAAATGGCGAAGTCTGGCCCCTTGAGCAGAACGCCGAAGGTCGCAAAGGTCTCTACGTGCAGGATCTCATGATCCAAATGACCACCAACTATATCCGCACCGCGCAGTTCCGCCCCTTTTTCCTCTATCTCCCCTGGACTCTCCCCCACGCAAACAACGAGCGGGGGGCCGCCACCGGAAATGGCATGGAGATCCCCTCCGACGCCCCCTACTCAAAGGAGGCTTGGCCCGCCCCGGAGAGGAACAAGGCCGCCATGATCACTCGCCTCGACACCGATGTCGGTAAAGTGCTGGCTGCCCTCAAGGCCTACAAGCTTGAGACCAACACAATTGTCATCTTCACCAGTGACAACGGACCTCACTCGGAGGGCGGTGTTAAAGCAGCCTTCCACAAAAGCAGCGGCCCCCTGCGAGGGATCAAGCGAGATCTCTATGAAGGGGGCATTCGGGTTCCATTCATCGTACGATGGCCGGGAAAAGTCCCTGCGGGACGGGTCAGCGATGAGGTCGGAACCTTCTGGGACCTCCTACCAACCCTGGCTGAGTGTGCTCGACTCCCCCAACCAAGCGGCATCGACGGACTCTCCCTCTATCGGGAGTGGGTCGGCTTGGCACAGACCAATCGACACGACCATCTCTACTGGGAGTTTCACGAAGGGGGCTCCAAGCAAGCGGCGCGAAAAGGGGAATGGAAAGGTCTTCGCACGGAAGTTGGCAAACCCCTGGAGCTCTATAACTTGAAGAGTGACCCCGGCGAAACCAATAACCTCGCCGCCCACTACCCCGAATGGGTGGTGGCTTTTGAAAAGATCCTCAGAAGCGCGCGCAACGATGAAGCCCATTGGCCATTGACTCCCAAGAAAGAGAAGCCCTGAACAAAACAAGATTCGATTGGGACAGGCCAGGCATTGACCTCTCCTTGCAGACCCTAGCGTCAATCCATCCCAACCGAAACGCTGCGTCCGAGAGGGCCGTTCATGGAAAAAAGCCAATGTGAAGGACCCGCGGAACGATTTCCTATTTGCTTGGTCTTCTTTAAATGTGAGGGCTAGGGTTAATGGGTCTAATGCGGACGGCAGGATCATTAAAGTTTGCCCGGTCCTACCGGTTCATCCTCCGGTCTTGCCGTCCGCAGTTTTTCTTACCAACTCCCTGAAACTTTCCAGAAAGTGTTGGTGTCCTGATCACAAGTCTGTCGATCGAGACATCTATGGAAACACTGCTTGCCCTCTGTATAGGTTTAGGTCTGAGCGCCGCCTGCGGCTTTCGGGTCTTCATACCCCTCTTCGGCTTGAGCCTAGCGGCTCACTCGGGCCATCTGAGCCTCGCCTCGGACTTCCAATGGTTGGGCTCCACCCCCGCAGCGGTGGCCCTTGGATTTGCCACCGCGTTGGAGATCGCAGCGTTCTATGTCCCGTGGTTGGACCACTTTCTGGATGTCGTTGCTTCCCCGGCCGCTGTGGTTGCGGGCATCATGGTCACCGCCTCCGTCATGACGGATATGAGCCCCCTGCTCCGATGGAGTTTAGCGATCATTGCGGGCGGCGGGTTATCGGCGGCCGTGCAAGCGTCCACCGTAACCGCCCGACTCGCCTCAGGGCTAGCTACCGGCGGCTTGGGAAACCCTCTGATCGCCACCATTGAGCTTGGGGCCTCCCTGGCGTCCACACTCCTAGCCCTCATTCTACCCATCGGAGCAATCCTGGTCCTCGTCGGCAGCGTGGGGATGGTCGGTGTCGCAGCGCATCGACGCCATACAGCTCAAGGCCGCGCCACCACTCAGCTGCCCGGTTCTCCCACGAGCGCCTAAACCTGGGCCTACCCCGACCGGTTCTTTGGCCTTGGCCAACGTGTCCCTCTGTTACAGTGCCACGATCAACAACTTTGTGGGCCCTCACGATCTCGCGGTGGTGCATCCGGTTCTGATATTCTTAGAATACTCAGCTTGGAATGGACGGACTTGTTATGGAGACGAGTTTGGGGTGAACACCCCATAGCTGACGCGCCGCTGACTGCCTATTTTCAGTGCGTGAAACACAAAAGCACCTCCCAGGCCCGAAACGCAAAGAACACAGGCGCAGCAAGGTCGGCCGCATCTGAGGAATTAGACCAAGCCAGGACGGATTTCGCGCCGTCAGCGGACGCCGTAGCCCGAAGGGCCTACTTTATGTATGTGAACGAGGGGTCGCTGCCCGGACACGAGGTTCAGCGCTGGTTGGCAGCGGAAGCAGAACTGATCGCAGAACGCAATCTCACGCGGGTCCACGGTTTCCATAGCCAGACATAAAGCGTCTCTTTTGAACAACCGACCGCAAACAGAATCGCATCATGAAATCATCCGCAGCCACTCACCCGGAAAATCCCAAGATGTACGAAACCGAAAACGACCTCTCGCTCCAGCGCCGGTCGGAACTTAACAAGCTTATGAACCAGCGGCTGGCGTCCGCCGTGGATTTGCAAATGCAGATGAAACAGGCGCACTGGAATGTGAAAGGGCCGAGTTTCATCGGCCTGCACGAACTGTTCGACAAGGTGGACGAGGCCGTGGAGTCCTACGTGGATATGATCGCCGAACGTATCGTGCAGCTCGGCGGGATCGCCGAAGGCACGGTGCGCGTATCGGCGGCGCGCTCACGGCTCGTCGAGTATCCGCTTGAGATCGCGGACGGCATGGCCCATGTCGAGGCCGTAGCCCGCGCACTTTCTACCTTCGGCCAGGAGGCCCGCTCCTCGATTGAGGAGGCGAACGCCTTGGACGACGCCGACACGGCGGACTTGTTCACCGAGGTCTCGCGCGGCACGGACAAGTGGCTGTGGTTCGTCGAAGCCCATTCACAGGCAACGAATTAAAAACATGAAAAAGAAACCAACCACCAAATTTGCGGCACTTGTGCAAACACCGGTTTTCCCGAAAACGCTGCATCAATTTCGGTCAGTTCCCAAGGCAGCCGTGAGCGCCAAGCCGCCCAAGAGGGATAATACCTTCTCCAAATCCCGCGATGTGCGTGAGGATCGCGGGACGCGGAAAATGAAAACATCGCAGAACGACCAGACCTTTCATGCCCGGTAGTATCAGAACTCCTGACCAAGAGTGGAATCAGGCTGACCAGAACACCCCATAGGTAAGCACTATCGCTCTCGCGTAGTGTGGGGCGGCCCCCCGAAGTCTAACGCGACAACACACTTAAGAAACAGAAACCGTTTAACACTCTATGGCAAAAGTAATTGGCATTGATCTAGGGACGACAAACTCCTGCATGGCTGTTATTGAGGGCGGGGAAGCTTCCGTGCTCGAAAACTCCGAAGGCAAACGCACCACGCCATCGGTGGTCGCCTTCACGAAAACGGGCGACCGGCTGGTAGGCGAAGCCGCCAAGCGGCAGGCTGTCACCAACTTCCGCAATACTATCTATTCGATTAAGCGGTTCATGGGACGGAAATTTGACGAGGTCCAGGAGGAGATCAAACGCGTGCCCTACAAGGTCGTCCGGGCCGCCAACGGCGATGCGGCGGTCGAAGTGGAAGTGAACGGCAAGCCCAAACAATTCAGCCCGCCGGAGATCTCCGCGATGATTCTCAGCAAGCTCAAAGCGGACGCGGAAATGCGGCTAGGCGAGACAATTACGCAAGCGGTCATCACCACTCCGGCTTATTTTAATGACTCGCAACGCCAGGCCACAAAGGACGCGGGCCGCATTGCGGGCCTCGAAGTTCTTCGCATTATCAACGAGCCGACCGCGGCATCGTTGGCTTATGGCCTCGACAAGAAGAAGGACGAGAAGATCGCAGTCTATGACCTCGGCGGCGGCACATTCGACATCTCTGTGCTCGAACTTGGCGACGGTGTTTTCCAGGTCAAAGCCACCAACGGCGATACGCATCTTGGAGGCGATGACTGGGACAACTGCCTTATGGATTGGATGCTGGACGAGTTCAAAAAGGAGTCCGGCATGGACTTGCGTAAGCATCCAGACGCGCTCCAGCGCATCAAGGAGGAAGCGGAAAAAGCCAAGATTTCTTTGTCTAACGCCACGACTTACGACATCAATTTGCCGTTCATCACCGCGGACGCCAGCGGCCCGAAGCATATTCAGAAGACGCTTACCCGCGCCAGGATGGAACAGCTCACCGACCAGCTTTTTGAGCGCACGATTGCGCCGGTAAAAGCGTGTTTGAAGGACGCCGACATCGAAGCCGGTAAAATCGATGAACTGGTTTTGGTCGGCGGCATGACACGAATGCCGCGTGTGGTAGAAACGGCGCATACGCTCGTCAACAAACCACCGCATCAGGGCGTCAATCCTGACGAAGTGGTGGCGGTCGGCGCAGCGATCCAAGCGGGCGTTCTCAAAGGCGAGGTCAAAGACGTGGTCTTGCTTGATGTAACGCCGCTGTCCCTCGGCATCGAGACACTTGGCGGAGTCTTTACCAAATTGATCGAGCGCAACACCACGATTCCAAGTCGCAAGTCGGAAACCTTCTCGACAGCTGCGGACAATCAGCCCGGCGTAGAGATTCGTGTTCTGCAGGGCGAGCGCCAGTTTGCCAAGGACAGCAAGACCCTCGGCAATTTTAAGCTCGATGACATTCCACCCGCCCCGCGTGGTGTGCCGCAGATTGAAGTCAGCTTCGACATTGATGCCAACGGCATCCTGCATGTCGGCGCAAAAGATCTCGGCACGGGCAAGGAACAAAAGATCACCATCACGGCGAGCAGCGGCCTTTCCAAAGACGAGATCGAGAAGATGCGCAAGGATGGCGAACTTCACGCTGACGAGGACCGGAAGCGCAAGGAAGAAATGGAAACGCGCAACGAGGCCGACAACTCGGTCTATCGCACAGAGAAAATGATAAAGGACAACCAGGACAAAATCTCTGAGGCGAACCGGGCGAAGATTGAATCCGTAGTCAACGAGGTAAAGGAAGCGATCAAAGGCAGCGACGTGGCGGCCATCAAATCTGCGAGCGAGAAGCTCAACGAAAACTGGCAGGCTGTCTCGGCGGAACTTTACAAGCAGGCTGGGGAGAAAGCTAAGGCGGGTAAAGACCGCGCTGGGGAACACCGCGGAGCGCAATCGGGAACCAGCGGCGCTCCCGACGACAACAAAAAAGAGCAAGATCCGATCATTGACGCTGAAGTTGTGGATGCCAAATAAGTCGCTTAGCGGGAGGCAGGTTCTGCACTCCACAACTCTGGTCCCCGTGCGAGGGATCGTTGATGGCAGCACAATCACGTCATCACGCAACCCTGCTGCGGTCGCCAACGCTGTGGATGCAGTGTCACCTGAGCGCAGCAGCGGTCACCCACCGCCGAGAGTTCATCAGCAGACCGTAAGCGAAGCCAAGGAAGTGTGGCGTTACGAGGGAAACCCCAACTGAGGCATCCGAAAATTCGGCCCAGCACAAATTACGGGACCGAATTCAGGTGCAAAGCGCAGTGGGTGCGCATCGGCTGTGGGAATACCATCTGTTGGAGCAGACGGGCATCCATGCATCTGGCTGGCCGAACCGTGCGATTGAGAAAACTGAGCAAGGCGTTGCCGATCACACCGGTGGGCGAACCGAATGGCGAGTGGTTGAGGCTGGAAATCGCCTTGCGGGGTTACTCGGTCAGGCTGCGCGCATGCCAGGTGCAGGTTGGTCGGGTAAAGCTTCTCCTGTTGGACAGCAATGACGCTGCAAACCTCCCCGCTCATCGCGGCATTACCGGCGGGCTTTGCGGTGGGGGCCCGGAACTGCGCCTCAAGCGGGAAATGCTGCTCGGAATTGGCGGCTGGCGGTTGCTCGTCGCGCTCAGCATCAAACCCGATGTCTGTCAGGCGAATGAAGGCCATGCGGCGTTCGCCGTGCTGGAGCGCGTCCGGAGCTTCATGAAGTCGAGCGGGCAGCCTATTTGATCGAGAGGAAGTCGGAATAGGTGTTACCCATGCGCTGCCTCTGCCAATTTGCCTTCGCGACGGCATTGCGCGGCTGTTAACGCCTTACTTGTAAAAATCCATAACGGTAGGGTTAGTCCCCATAGCGACAGGGCTTTTCCAAGCACTACTTTGTCAGTGGATTCCGGGCCACTCGCTTGTGAGAGCGAGTTTTCACACACGCAGTCAGCCGGATGACAGCACCGACATAGAACGAAGGACCCATCATGTTAAGCAAAGTCAAAACATTGAACGGCTACAAACTGGAAAGCCTCCACGGCGAAATCGGGAGAGTAAAAGAATTCTACTTCGATGATCGGCATTGGACCATTCGCTATCTGGTGGCCGATACGGGGACCTGGCTGACAGGCCGCGAAGTGCTCATTTCCCCATATGCACTGAAAGGTGTGATCAAGGGTGAAAAGCATCTCTCGGTTAATTTGACTAAAAAGCAGATCGAGAAGAGTCCTTCGCTGGACAGTCACAAGCCTGTTTCCAAGCAATTCGAGGATGCATACTACGGCTACTATGGCTGGCCGACGTATTGGAGCGGTTCATCCGTGTGGGGCAATTCCACCTACCTTGAGCGAGACCGCAACAAATGGGGGGAATTCACCAAGAATAAAAAATCGTGGGATCGCCACCTGCGCAGCACACACGAAGTGACGGGCTACCACCTCCAGGCATTGGACGGCGAGATTGGGCACATCGAGGATTTTGTGATTGATGACGAGACGTGGGCGATCCGTTACCTGATTGTGGGAACAAAGAACTGGTGGCCGGCTAAGAAGGTTTTGGTATCGCCATTGTGGATTGAGCGCGTGAGCTGGAGCGAGTCAAAACTCTTCCTCAACCTCTCTTGCGAAAGCATCAAACGGTCACCCGAATACACAGAAGAGTCGCTGCTCACGCGGGATTATGAAACTGGTCTGCATCGCCACTATGACCGCAAAGCTTACTGGATTGATGAATTGGCTGCGGTCTGATCGCAACTTGACAACTACCCATTGGGCTTCTTGGGAGAGCGATTCCACCTATCGCCGCACCAATCACGACTTGGACGCCATAGGTGAGTTGACGATGCGGTCGGAAACCGTCACCCACGGTGGGGTTATACCCCATACGTTTACGCGCCGAGTTGGCCCACAATTTTCAGAAGTGAACACGCAACTTCTCAGGGACACCGCACAGGCGCTGGTGGCCGACGCCAAGGGCGTGCTGGCGATGGATGAAAGCAATCCCACCTGCAACAAACGATTTGCCAAGCTCAACATCCCGCAAACCATGGAGGCTCGGCGCGCATATCGAGAGTTGATCGTGACGACGCCCGGTCTCGGTGACTGCATTTGTGTCGTGATTCTCCATGACGAAACCATTCGTCAGCAGAAAGTGGATGGCACGCCCTTTCTAGAAATCCTCTCGGATGCGGGAATCATTCCCGGAATCAAGGTGGATACCGGTGCGACGGACCTGGCCGGGCATCCTGGTGAGAAGATCACCGAAGGTCTGGACGGATTGCGCGGACGCCTCGCAGAATACTTTCAAATGGGCGCGCGCTTTGCCAAGTGGCGCGCGGTCATCAGCATTGGCGACGCCCTTCCCAGCCGAAGTGGCTTGGAGGCCAACGCGCACGCGCTGGCTCGCTATGCTGCGTTGTGTCAGGAAACCGGACTCGTCCCCATCGTCGAACCGGAAGTCCTCATGGACGGTGACCACACTTTGGAACGTTGCCGCAAGGTCACGGAGGAAGTCTTGCGAAATGTTTTCATCCAGCTGAACTGCCAGCGCGTGCTGCTGGAAGGTTTGATTCTCAAACCCAACATGGTGTTGTCGGGATTGAAATGCCCCGCGCAGGCATCCGTGGACGAGGTGGCCAATACCACGGTGAAAAGTCTGTGGCGCACTGTTCCCGCCGCAGTTCCGGGGATTGCCTTTTTATCCGGCGGCCAATCCGCCGAACTAGCCTCAGCCCGTCTAAATGTTATGAACCATCGATTCAAGTCGCGTTTGCCTTGGGCATTGGCATTTTCATTTGCCCGCGCCATCCAGCAGCCGGCTTTGGAAATGTGGAGTGGACAGGTGGGCAATGTGAAAGCAGCGCAGCAAGCTCTGCTTCATCGTGCCCGGTGCAACCGAGCGGCCCGGCGTGGCGAATACACAGCCTCGATGGAAACCAAATGAGCCGACGCAAACGAATCATCATGCCATTGGTGGATTGCCTTTGGTTCTTCGCGCTGGGAAGCATCCCGCTGCCGGTCTGAAACTGGTGAAGGTGGTGCAAAATCGAAAGAGTCGGAAATAGCCCATCGCATCCTTCACCGGTCACACGGACCTTACGGTAGGGTTACACCCCATAGTGCCAGCAAGATCCTCCTGTGCATCCTGTCGATGGGTAAACTTGATTATGACGAACGAAAAGACAGAAGAGCGCGTACGCAAGAACCGATCCTTTCAGGTTGATGAGGTGTACATTGGGCTCCCCTCTGTTAACACCTCGTCTCCCTTGATTCCTGTTGGATGTATGGTGGGACCACACCCCGTTTAATAGTCGGCGCAGCATTAGGTTTGGCACAAGTTCTACCTTTGCGGGAACCGCTACCAACAGAAGTTTTTGTCTAATCCCACCGTCTCGAACCGAACTTTATGAAGTCCACATTGGAGAATCCACAATTGTTAAGAGCCCTGCGGTGCTGGAGCACATCGCGGGATGTCGCACCGCCATCTTCGACAAAACCGGAACACTCTACGTCGGCGACGGCATCAACGATGCTGCGGCCATGATGGCCGCCACTGTCGGAATGGCAATTGGCCAGAACAGTGATGTGACCGCCGAGGCTGCCGGGGTGGGGGTCATGGATAACTCGCCTAAGAAAGTGGACGAGTTCATCCACATCAGCCGCCGGATGCGAATCATCGCGCTGCAGAGTGCCGTGGGCGGCATGGCACCGAGCGTCATTGGCAGGATCTTTGCCGCAACGGGACACTTGAGTCCGGTGAGTGGTGCGATCACGCAAGAGATCATTGACGTGCTCGCGGTGCTGAATGCTTTGCGCGCAGCATTTCCACCCAACGTGATTTCCGCTTTATGACCGCGGCTCACCCATCGCCAGCGGGAAACGCGGGACACAATGTGGCCACGGCGCAACTCGCAACCGGCTCATCAGGTAGTGATTGCGTGGTCAAGGTTGGAGGCGATTGGCGGTTGAGCACCTCAGTGCCCACATGGAAGGAATTGTTCGGCCAACACACCGCAACGGATGTGCGTGTCGTCTCTGACGGATTGGGCAAGTGGGATAGCTCGCTACTCTTGTTCCTCTTGCATGGTCGCGCTTGGTGCGTTGAGTCGAAACACGATTTCGTCACTGAGGCATTGCCAGAGAATCTCCAGAACCTGCTTCGCAAAGTCGTAGAAAGCGGCACTCCCAAACCAAAGGCAATACCAACAGCAACGGGGCTTTCGGAACGCGCCCAAACCTTGGCGATGCACTTTTCCAATGTGACCAAGGAGAACATTTCGTTCGTCGGCGAATGCGCGCTTGGCTTCGTTAGCGTGCTGAAACACCCACGAAACTTTCGGTGGATGGATTGTCTGGTCGAGATGCAGCAATGCTGGGTGTCGTCGTTGCCGATTGTGAGTCTGGTGAGTTTTCTTGTGGGCGTCATTCTGGCCTTTCAAGCCGCGATCCAGTTGCGGCCGTACGGTGCCGCTGTCTTCGTGGCGGACTTGGTCGGTTTGTCCGTAGTGCGGGAAATGGGACCGATGATGGCGGCGGTGATCATGGCAGGAGGCATCGGAGCCGCTTTTGCCGCCCAACTGGGCAACATGAAGGTGGACGAGGAAATTGATGCCTTGGAGACCTTGGGCATTTCGACGGTGGACTTTCTGGCGTTACCCCGGTTGCTGGCGGTGACGCTTATGATGCCCATTCTCGCGTTGTACGCGAACGTACTGGGCATCCTCGGCGGCATGTTCGTCTCCGCCACGATGCTCAACATTCCGGCCGCCGCCTATTGGGTGGAAACCCAGAATCGTGTGGGCCTTTCGGATGTCACCAGCGGCCTGATCAAAAGCGTTTTCTTCGGCCTCGCTATCGGCCTTGCCGGGTGTCTGCGGGGAATGAAATGCAAACGAAGCGCTGCCGGTGTCGGCCAGGCGACGAACTCGGCGGTGGTGACCGGCATCCTGCTGATTGTGATCGCCGATGCTGTGTTCGCCCTCATCTTCAATGTGCTGGGCATTTGATCAACCCATGAACCCCAACCCGTCAGCACCCGTGATCGAAGTGAAGAACCTCACTTGCGGCTACGGCGAAACCGTGGTGTTGCAGGACGTATCATTTGTTGTTCATCCGCGCGAAGTGCTGCTTGTCATCGGTGGCAGCGGCTGTGGCAAGAGCACTCTGCTCCGCTGCTTGATCGGATTGTTGAAACCATTTCAGGGCGATGTCGCGCATTTCGGAAGGAGCTTCACAGCGGCGGATGCTACGCAGCGGCGCGAGATATTGAAAACGTTTGGCGTGCTCTACCAGAACAACGCGCTCTGGAGTTCCATGACACTGGCGGAGAATGTTTCGCTGCCACTGGAAGAGCACACGTCGCTGTCGCGCGCCGACCGCGAAGAGATCGTCACATTGAAATTGAACGAGGTGGGCTTGTCCGGGTCGGAGAAACTTTATCCTTCGGAACTCAGCGGCGGCATGAAGAAACGAGCAGCGTTGGCGCGCGCGCTGGCGTTAGATCCGGAGATCGTATTCTTCGACGAGCCTTCAGAAGGTTTAGACCCGATTACCTCGCGCGAGATGGACCGATTGATCCTGCAAGTACGGGACATCTTGGGGACGACCATGGTTATCGTGTCGCATCAACTCTCGAGTATTTTCCGACTGGCTGACCGCGTCATTATGCTGGACCCCAAAACCAAGGGAATCATTGCCGAAGGCAAGCCCAAAGAATTGGCCGCCAACAGCAAAGATCCACGCGTCCGGGATTTTCTCAATCAGGACACGGATTCAGCAAAACCCACCAGCCGCACTCCGGAGGTCGCAACGGAGGTTCATTCCCCGTGAAAACTAAACTCAGCCCCTTTCTGATCGGATCGTTTGTGCTTGGTGGCCTGTTGCTTGTCGTCGTCGCGCTCCTCTCGTTTCGCTCTCTTAACCTGTTTTCCAAGCCGGCTCGATTCGTTGCTTACTTCGATGAGTCGGTGCAGGGATTGGATGTCGGCAGTCCAGTGAAATTAAGGGGTGTCCGCGTGGGCCGCGTGGTGAGCATCCAGGTTCATTACGATGCGAATGCCCGGCAGTCGAAGGTCGCGGTCATAGCTGAACTTGACAAAAGTACGGTCACTGATGGTGAGGGAGAGAGCATCAATCTTACTGACCGAACCGCGCTTCAGGGGCTGATCCAGAAAGGAATGCGGGCCAAGATTGATTTGGTCGGCATCACCGGCTTGCAATATGTGGAGCTGGATTTCTTCGACCCGCAGGAGTTCCCCGCGACGCATCGGGATGACGAGAGTAAATACCCGCTCGTGCCGACATCGCGCTCCGGAATGTCCGAACTAGTCGCGAACCTCTCCAAGATCGCAGGCAATTTGAACAAGGTTGATTTCGCCGCACTTTCCCGCGAACTCCAATCGCTCCTCGCGACCGTGAAGCATCAAATCAGCGAGGTGGACATGAAGCAGTTGGTGGCCAAAGTGACGACAGCTGCCGCGTCGATTGAAGCGTTAGCGGGTTCTAGCGATGCCAAGGCGGCATTCGCCAACCTGAACAAGACCGCAGCCGACCTGCAGGGTTTCGTGGCCAAGCTCGATGCTCAAGTTAAGCCGGTGCGGGCGGATCTTGTTCGGACTCTGCATTCGTTTCACGACGCAGCCGAGAGCGTCCACAAACTCCTGGGCCCACAGAGTGGCTTTCGCGAGGAAGCCGTTCGTACACTTCAGCAGGTCACGGGAACCGCCGAGTCGCTGCAACGGCTGGCGGACTTCCTGGAACGAAATCCCAGCGCCTTAATCACGGGGAAGAAGCGTCCTGACAACTAAGCGTAATATGAGGTCCATTCAAACGTCCAACCCTCCAAGCTGCAAATTGCCATGCTGCCTTTTTCATCTGCTCCTGGGCGTTATCGCATCCGCCCTTCTGGGTGGTTGTAGTTTGTTGCGTCCTCACGACGACCCAACTCGCTTCTATGTACTGACCGTTCCGCCCGCCGCGACTGAGCACCTCGTTCCCGGCGAATTCAAACGATTGAAGATAGGATTGAAGCCGGTGGAAGTGCCTGCGTATCTACGAAGCAAATGCATGGTGGTCCGGACGGGTACGAATGAAATTCACTTCGCGGAGTTTGACCGATGGGCTGAACCTCTCGATCTTGGAATCGGTCGTGTGATGAGGCAGAATCTCAGCACTGCTCGCAACGTGGCGGGTGTGACTTTTAACCCGCACGGAGACAACATACTGGATTGTGAACTATTAATCAACATTGTGTCCTGCGAGGGCGTGCGTGTGGAGAGCGGATCGAGTTCGATTCGTTTTGCCGCGGCGTGGGAAATTCGAGCAGTCGGAACTAACTCTACGGCCACCAGACGCGGCGGGTTCACCGTGGACCAAGCGACTTGGGACGGAAAAAGCTACGCGCAATTGGCAGAGCGACTCAGCGAGGCCATTGCCGGAGCGAGCATCGCACTCGCAGCGGACTTGCCGATGGAAGCCAAGCCTTCTCCCAATGCAACGCCGGATATTGTCAAACCATGAAATTCCTCGATCAAATCAATCTGGTTTAGGTTCGGCATCGCTGACAAGCATTAGCGTCATCACCGTGATCGTCGGCTTGTTGGCTGGGTTCATCTCGGTGTTATGACCAAGTCGACGGATGAGGAATCAAGAACGCCTTCTGCACCCTCGCGCGCAAACATCATCTCGATGTCGCCAAGGACAAAAAGGCAGCGGAGGAAACATTCAAGGAGATCAACGAGGCCAACGCGGTCTTGAGCAATCCCGAGAGTCGCCACAAATATGACCAGTCAGGATATTCAGGGCGACATTCTCATCACGCTGGATAAAGTGAGAGGTGGTCCGGATTGGAATTGAATTAGGAACGGCACTGGTGGCGCTTCACTCACACGGGCGCATTCACCGCGACATCAAGCCTTCGAACATTGTATACTTGGATGGAACGGCTTGCTTTGTCGACGTTGGGTTGGTAACGGACTTGGCTGGGCGTTACCACAAAGGTAAGTCGCCTTGGTTGAAGATCTCAAGAGATTATAGGATGGCTTGGTGTCGAAGGTAGCCCTGTTCTCAAAACACAACGCCTTGGCAGGTCTCTAGCGCACACCGAAACTGATCCTTGTGCGGCGAGATCATTGTCAAGCAGCCGAGGGCAGGTCAACCGATTCGATGCAGGCAACAGGAGTTCTTTCCATTTTGAAGATCGGCGTACCTCTCACTGGGAGTGGGCACCCTCCGATCCGCTCCGCTTCCGTGCGACCCCGCCAGGGTCGTGATGTTGGCTGGGCGACAACCCCGGGTATCCCTTCGGTCAACCCGGGGCTACCGGCTTCGACCCCTCCGGGGGCGGCGGCAGAAGCGATCGTTCACACGGGTAGCCACGCTCTCCGCTCCTGATCCCAAAGGGATCACAGCCCATAGCCGGTGAGTTGAGGACCGACGGGACGACACCACCGGTTCTCTGTTTGATTGGACAGGATTCTGGAGGGATCCCAGATTTGGGCAAGCGATGAGCCGTGCGGGTGACAGGAGTTCCCTGCTAAACGAGAACTGCTGCCCCTGACAGGATCCAGAAAACTATTTGACCTAAGCCATGGAAGACCGTATTAGTTCCAACCGTGAGTAGGATCTTGAATCTTCGACTGCTGCTGAACACCGATCTGCTTCTAAGCAGGACGGCAGTTGGGCATTGAGTTGGAGTAACGATTTCAAGACCCCACTGCCAAAACTGGCGGTGGGGTTTTTTGTTTTCTACCACGGAACCGAGTGTGTCGAAAGCCGGAAACAGCACCGCCGCAACACCGAATCAGGTCATGAAAAATCAAAGAATCATTGTGTTCGACACCACTCTTCGCGATGGCGAGCAGTGCCCCGGGGCTTCCATGAACTTGCGGGAGAAGCTTGAAGTCGCCCGCCAATTGGCCCGACTCAACGTGGACGTGATCGAGGCTGGCTTCCCAGTGGTGAGCGACGGCGACTTCGAGTCAGTCCAGTCCATCGCGCGTGAAATCAAGGGACCCATCATCGCCGGCTTGGCACGATGCGTGTCCAAGGACATCGATGCCGCCGGCGCAGCGGTCAAACCCGCAGGCAAGCGCGGAAGAATCCATGTCTTTCTCGCCACCTCAAAAATCCACCGTGAGTTCAAGCTCGGCAAGGCTCAGGACGAAATCATCCGCCTCGCGGTGGAAGGAGTCCGACGCGCCAAGTCATTCGTCAGCGACGTGGAATTCTCCCCTGAGGATGCGTCGCGCACCGAACCCGACTTCCTCATTCGCGTCTGCCAGGCGGTGATCGACGCAGGTGCCACCACTGTCAACATTCCGGATACTGTCGGCTGGGCAGTCCCCGATCAGTTCGGGCCCTTGATACGCGAACTCTACCAATCCGTGCCCGCGTTCCAGTCCGGAAAGGCTGTCATCAGCGTGCATTGTCACAATGACCTCGGTCTCGCTGTGGCCAACTCACTCGCCGCCATCCAAAACGGCGCACGCCAAATCGAATGCACGATCAACGGAATCGGCGAGCGTGCGGGCAATGCCTCGCTCGAGGAAACCGTCATGGCTCTCAAAACGCGCCCTGACATCTACAAGGGCTTTGAATGTGGCGTCAAAACACGGGAGATCGTAAAATCATCCCGCCTTGTATCCCGGATGAGCGGCTTGGTAGTGCAGCGCAGCAAGGCGATCGTAGGTGAAAACGCCTTCGCTCACTCGAGCGGAATTCATCAGGACGGCATCCTCAAGAAGCGGGAAACCTACGAAATCATGGATCCGCGCGAGGTCGGCTGGGGTGCCACTCAACTTCCGCTCACAAAGCACAGCGGCCGGGCTGCCGTTTCGGCTCGCCTCAAGCATCTTGGCTTCAAAATGACTGACCCCGAGGTCAGCGCGATTTTTAACCAGTTCAAAGAGATCGGGGACAAGAAGAAGTTCGTCTACGATGATGATCTCACTGCCTTGGTCGAGGGCCATATCACAGAGACCCCGGAAATCTGGACGCTGGATTACTTCAATGTCACGAGCGGCAATCGCGCTGTCCCGACAGCGACGGTGCGACTCAAGAAAGCCGACGCCAAGGAGCCGGTGACGGATGCCGGCACGGGCGACGGACCGGTGGATGCCACTCTCAAGGCGATCGATCGGATCACCAACACACGCGGCACGCTCATAGACTATGCCTTGCGGGCTGTCTCTCAAGGCAAGGACGCACTCGGCGAAGTCACCATCAAAGCGGACTTTGGCACCGGCGAACTGATCACGGGCAAGGGTGCCAGCACCGACATCGTCGAAGCGAGTGCTCGTGCCTATCTCCACGCGGTCAACCGACATCTCAGCGAGGTCGATCGCCCGAAGCGGGAGAAGCAAAAAAAGCACAGCTGACCGAGGCCTTTTGCATGATTCTTCCCACCTTTGCGTCTTCGCTCTTTGCGTGAGACCCATGGCACCAAACCTCCGGACGAACACTTTCTAAATCGCTCGCCGCCAAGTGATTCTGAAAGTGTTCCTGAGTAGGCTCAGGTTGCCTCGCGTCGCAAACGAAAAGCCCCTGCGCTCTCCGCCTACGGATCAGCAGGCGAGACGATGCGATAATAGCGTCCGGTCCGGCTCTGAATAGGGTCTCTCAACTCACGGGTGATGGCCGCGGGCGCTGCTGGAAAATCAACCAACCGTCCCCACCCAAGCTCCAAGCCGTCACGGTAAAATATGCTATAGTTCCGATTGGAGGCAGCCCGGAAACGCAGCAGCAAGTCCGTTCCAAGCAACTGCACGGCATCAAACCGCAGCAGGCTGGAGGCGTTCTTCGGATCAGTGCCAGCCGCATACTCATCACGATTCAGGACCCCGTCTCCATCCGCATCCAAAAGGGCATCGCCCGCGTCGGATGGGTTGTATCCATTGACCAACTCCCAGTCATCCGCCATGCCATCCCGATCCGCATCGCCGAGCACAACCAAGAGGACGTTGGAACTGATCAGGCTCACCCCGGAAACATTGCTGACAGAGACGGAATAAGTTCCTGCCGCAGCCTTGGCAACAGAGGCTAAAGTCAGTCGCGAAGTACCCGACATGAGCTGGTAGACTGCGTTCGTCAGTCCCTTCGCCTCTTTGCGCCAGCGGTAGGTCATCGGAAGCGTTCCCTGCGCCTCCACTCGCAAAGTGACAGTCTGCCCTTCGAGGACGGTTTGAGAGAAAGGCTGTTGCAAGATGGAAGGCCGAACAAAGGCCAGCAATGTCACTGGCAGCGTCGTGAGGCTTCCCCAGTCGTCCGAAATCCGCACCGAGAACTCCCCACCTTCTTCTGGACGAATGGCGGTAAACACAAGGTTCGTTTCGATGGCTCCCGAAATTTCCCGGCCGTCACGAATCCATTGATACCTCAGCGGGCCGATGCCTGCGGCAGAAACGTTCAAACTGACATTTGTTCCCGCCGGGACCCGTCGACCCACCGGAGCCCGAATCAGTGACGGAGCCTTGATGACGCCCAGCAGGGCCACCTCGCTGAGGACGGATGCCCGAACGCTGCTGATCCGAACCTTATAGGCTCCCGCATCTCCCGAGACCAATGACCGAAGCACCAAGGCCGCATTCGTCTCGCGGGGCAAGGGAAAATCGTGACGGAACCATTGGTAACGATGCGTCGGTTCGCTTTCTGCCCGAACGGTCAACGCGGCCGCCTGCCCCTCACCCACAGTCAAGGACTGTGGCTGCTCTAGAATTTTTGGCGTATCGACGCCCGAGAAACGTGGTCCGCCGGGCAAGGCGTTGGCCGTATACCACTCCTCCGGACCGTTACGCATACCGCCGAGCAGAACTCGGTGCAATGAGGCACCCTGCCCTGCGACATTCGGCCAAGGCGGGGAACTCCTGAAGCTCACTCGGTCCACCATTACATAATCAATGGCGTTTCCAAAGGCCTCGGGCCTTTGCAGCTCTAATGTTTCACCCTCCGCGGAAAGAGTTCCAAGGAATGGCCCGAGCACCGGGATCGAGTCGTCGACACCCCAACGTGCTCGAAATCGAGAAGGCTCATCGGAGGAAAGAATGCAAAAGGCCGAAGGCGGCAGAGTAAATGCAGCGGGAAACTTCCAATCGATGCCCGTGACGCGCCAAGGAATCTCCGGTCGTCCCGACACAAACAGGTCCAGGGGAATGCTCGTAAGATTCTGAATCTCGATCCATGGCGGGTCGGCCTGGCCCTCGCCAGGGTAGATCTGAGTGAGAAGTGCTACCCCTGTTTGCGGCGGCCCGTTGACCCGGCCCGGAGTATTGGAGGCCGAAAGCCTAACCTCGCTGAACCCTTCAGCACTGGGGGTGAGCACCCAACTGACATTGAGAGGGGAGGGGCCAAAGCGAAACCCGTGGGAGTATCCGGTCAACTCTCCTGCCCCATTCGCGGAAAATAGATAGGCCTCCTCACCCAGGGCGCTAAGTCCAAAGCCCAACGATCCCGGGGTCGACCGACCATACTGGCTCTCTCCGATAACGAAGTAGGCTCCAGGAGCGATAAGGGTATTGGCAGGGATACGATACTTGCGTGGGACCGTGTGATCATCGGTCAGATACCACCCACCGATGTCGGCCTCTGTGTCCGAGGCGTTCAAAAGCTCTATGAAATCCCCATTGGCTGCTGAAGCCCGCGACAGAACCTCGGTCACCTGAATGTGAGGCAAGGAATGTTCGAGATCGACGCGGCCTGGTGAACCGCCAGGCAAGCTGCTGGAACGCCACGCCTCCGGTGAGCTGGAGGCCGAAGCGGGCATTGAGGAATGGGTGCTGACCAGCGAAAACCCAAATCCGTCCGTGGTGGGATGCCAGCGAGGGTCATAGGCGACCTCCTGAACAATTTCGCCCGTGGGAGCTGTAAGGGTGATCCGCTCACCTCCGTTGACCAGACTGCCGAGGTATTCACCCGCGATTGGAAGTCCTGCTCCATACCTCGCCTCGAATGCCGCCCTCCGCTTCACCACCAGCACGAACCCTCCCGGAGCTACCGTTCGAAGTGCGCCCTCGCCAAACTGGAACTGAATTCCGTGAGAGAAAGCGAAACCTCGCAAATCAAAAGGCGTCGAACCCAGATTTCCGAGCTCTACAAATTCTGAGTCATCCTGGAAGAAGCCCGACTCAGGAGGTTCCGGAGAGGGACGATAGTGAATCTCTGTGACCCGGATCGGAAACGGATCAAGACTGGAGAAGGCGGTTTCCTGGAGCGCGCTCCACGTATTGGTAACCCAGGCGCGAGCCTTGACCACGCAACGTCCCGGGAGCCGGATCGGAGATTCATACGCCACCGCCGAGCCGGAGATACCCCCACCCAGAAGCCTCGGATCCTCTCCGTTCAAGGTGTAGTAAATCCGACCCGCTGGGCTTCCCATCCCCAACAAATCGCCTGACGCAACCGGTCCGGAATGACGGCTGAACACCGGGGCCGTCACAGCGGGATAGAGCTTCTCGTTGCGAAACTGCTGCAGCACAGCCTCCGAGCGCTGAGGAAAGTATCCGGCCATCAACTGGGCAAGCTCCGCGTCCCAATGCTCATCCCGTGTAAAGCCCGGCGAGATATGCATATCCCCCCACCGCGCAGACTCTGCGACCAGCGCGCTGCGAATTTCCCGCGTGATTTTCCAGAGCCGCGCGGCAGGCTGATTGCGCTCCGGATGTTCGGGATTCCATCGAGGATCCACACGATCCACCGCCAGGACCCCACCATTAAAGAAGTGCCTGTGAAGATGATCGCCAAACAGGATCCGAAACTCGGGATTGCTTTTGCAACCGGCATAGGCGGCTGCCACCGCTTCGGAGACCACGGTGCGATCCGTGGTCAGATCACTTCTCAGACCGAGAGTCCACTCGGAGTCCCACATGAAGTATTTGAACCCAGTGCTCTGGGGTCCTCGCCGACGCGCCACCCAGAAGTTCTTCGCCGGCCAATCGGTGTTTCCTCCGTACAGATTCACAATCATGTAATCGATCATGTTCTCTACATCCAAGTAGTTGGTGAGAGCCGGATTCCGCGTGCCATCGGGATTCCTACCCTGAACCGCGAAATAATTGCTGTTGTTCAGGAAACCTCGCCCCGAAAGACCGGTCAGAATGTCCCAGGCGCGGCCATCCCCCTCGGTAGGTGTTCCGCTATTCAGTGAATCATACTCTTCCTTCTCCCCACCGAAATTGTCCGCAGAAAAAGCAGAATCGGGCCGTTCGACCATCTCGTAGAGCCCCCAATACAGACCGTCGATGTATAGATGAACAAAGCGGTGATGCGAGGCGACGCCCTGCATGTCGAGAATGGTCTCGCGTCCGAAAGTATCGCGCGCGTAGAGGGGTTGCCCAGCGGCGGCATCCCAAGAGTAGCCGTCGTTCGAGTTCGCTCGAAGTGTCAAGGTGTTGAAACGCTGGGGCCCTTCCGGTCCGAACAAGGGATAACGCAACTTGGAAGGCCCTCGACTGCTGTTGAAGACCAACCGGAGGGAATGCTTTTTCGTCAGACCATCACTCCGAAAAGCACCTCCCTGAACCCGCAGCCCGGCATTGATCTGGAACCCGCCCCCCTGGGGATCATCGATAAGCTCCGCAGAGGTGTCTCGCTCGAATTCATCCCCGTGCGCGTCGCTCTGACTATAAATGCCTGTGGCTCCAAAGAAGTCCTGCCGGTTCAGCACAAGAGACAGCGTTGGAATGGAGCGCAGATCGGAACGGATCGTACGAGCATACTTGCCGCCAAAGCCGTCGGTCCCATTCTGCCCAATCACCCGAGCGCTCATGCCGTAGTCCGAGGTCGCGCTACCCCAGGTATTGGGAAAGCCACTCGCAATCGCCGACTGGGCCGTCTGACGCAGGATGTCCTCCAGGAAAAGGTAGGAGTGGGTGATGGAAACACTGGGCTTGAAACCCGCCTTGAATGCCACAGCGCGAATGACCGTGGTGTTGGTGAGTCGGATAGGCACATCGTATGAAAGCCCTGTGGCCAGACCGGGAGCGGAACCGTCGAGAGTATAGCGGATCACCGCACCAGGCGTCAGAGTGCTCAGGGCCAGATCCACAGGGGTTTCTTGAAACCCACGAGGAACGGAAAAACTCACAGGCTCAACCCATCCCGTAAACCCCTCGGAGTTCAACGAGCCGGGTGTAGGGCTACCCAGAAAGCGGGGCGCTGAGAGTCGAGCTCCCAATACTTCCAGGAGTGGGGCAAAAAGAAGGTCGGGGTCGGACTGGGTGGCATTGAGCAGATGCACCGCGAAAAGATTCGATCCAGCCTTCAAGGCGGTGACGAAGGGCGACAGATTGACGGTCTCGATAATATAACCAACGGTCTTGGACCGATTGGTGATCGACTTAGAATCCCAGAGCAGATTCGTTGGCGTATTCCTCCGCAACACCTCGACACCATTCAAATAGGCAACGAATCCGTCATCGTAGCGGAAACGAAGTCGCATCTCCTGCCAGATGACCTCGGATCCCGGGAGGAGGAATGGAGCCCTAAGCAAAGCGGATGAGGCTTGGCCCGACATCGAGGGACCAAGATCCGTAGCGATCACATACCCATAGCTTGCGGGAATGGGTCGCCCAAGAATTTCCACCTCGGACATCGAGAGAACATCGACGTCATCCCCCGTATTGCCCCCTCCTGAGAGATCGGGATCGGGGGTGCGCAGGATGCGCACCCTACTTCCGGAGACCAATCCCTGAGGCAGCAGATTAAAATCCAGGACAAGGGCAGCTGGGCTGTTAAGAGCGTTTTCAGGATTTAGGAGCGACGAGTGGAAATTTGTAAGGCTGCCCGACTCGTTCAACACTTGGAGGGTGATATCACGCAAACGGGACGCACAGCAGTCAGCCCGATTGCGGAGGGTGATCTTTTCGATGAGAAACGTACCGCGCAAGGAAACCTCCCAGCGGGACGGGAGCTGTTGACCGGCGAGAGTATGGGTGTAGGTCTCCGATCGACCGTCCACTGCCAATGGGGCGAGGAAGGGGGACAAGCTCGAAGACTGGGTCGGAGATTTGCCGCGCGCCAGATTGGTCAGGCTGCCAGGGGCGTTTGTAGGTGCTATGGCATCGAAGCCCACTGGGAACACCCCCGCTCCCCAGGCCGTGTCGTCATAGTCGAGGCGCTTCCAATCCAGGCGCACATCGGCCTCAGACAACGGCACGCGAAACCGCAAGAAGGAACGATTGCCGATCACCTGCACCGATTCGCTAGAGGCAGATCGACCAAAGGAGACTTCCGGCCCCAGGGCTGGATACGCGAAGGAGTCCTCGATGGTCACGCCATCCGGGCGCACCAGCGCGATCGTTTCTCCCTGACTCGCCAGCTGAAAGTTGGCATGCAGCTCCACTCCGGGAGCCCGCTTGTTCTTGCCAGAGGCAAAGATGACGAGCCGCCCGCCGCCAGCGATGTTCGTAGCCGGGAACCGCCAACGAGTCAGGGCCAGAAGATCGTCCGTCAGATACCAACCCGACAAGTCCACCGCCTCGAGACCGGTGTTGCTGAGCTCGATCCAATCGGAGTTGTCCCCTTCGGCATCGGTGATCCCCACACGGTTGTCGGCCATCACCTCGGACAGAATCACGGCCGGAGATGCCGCCGTCCCCACCTGGATCAAACCACACAGCCAGAGGAGAACAACGTAGCGCATAAATAGAGTTGAGGAACTATACACCGACCTCCAGGGAATGCATGCGCAAAACACCTCAAACGGTGAGAAGGATGTGCGCAACGTGTGACGACAATTCCCAATGGTTAGCTCGCGAGAAACGAACTCCGCAGCCGGCCCCATGCCCAGTGGGAATAGGGTCGGCACCCAGCTTTAAAACCTAACCGCGAATAAACGCCAATGAACGCTAATCCATAAGTCACAACCCAGGAGCCTTTTTCGCATTCGCGTCCATTCGCGTCCATTCGCGGTTACATTTATGCCAGTTCGACCGCCGTCCCGGTAGGCTTGGCGTCCAGGCACCATTCCGACACCCCTCGCTCTTCGTTTGTGCAAACCGGCGCATATGCAGGGAGAAGCTAACTCTGAGGATGCATCCCATCCACAAGAATCCTGCCGACACGTAGGCGGATAGACCACTACGTTTGAACTCGGCGAGGATGCATCCTCGCCGAGCTGCGGGCTCAGGACCGCGACGTGGGAGGGTGGCGAATTTCTTCATCCCTCAGTCTGTAGCACGTCCACGCCTTCACGCACAGGGGTCGCCAAATCACCGCTCTCCGCTCCTGATCCCGAAGGGATCACAGCCCATAGCCGGTCGGTTGAGGACCTCCGGGACGACACCACCGGTTCTCTGTTTTAGTGGAAGGATCCTGGAGGGATCCCAGGCCTCGGCAAGCAATGAGCCGTATGGGGGACAGGAGTTCCCTGCCATAATGGGAACGGCTGCTCCTTCATCCTCTTCCCACCTTTGCGTCTTCGCGTCTTTGCGTGAGACCCCTTCCGCCGCCAGTTCCTCGAGCAACTCCAAAAAGTGGACACGATCCGAGTCAGCCCGATAGGTACGCCCCCGCTCATTTCCCTCGAGGGTTAGATGATGACAACCCCCAGGGCAATCCATTCTTCATGGCCTCGCCATGAGTCAAATTTCCCCATTGCCAAGTGCAGGCATTGGCAGAATGCAGAGATCTGGCGATACGGTCCTGTGCATCAGATCGTCACTCCTGTGAACTGATAAACAATTTTGAGAACGGAAACATTTTGTCTCTTGACGGGATACTCCAATGGGTGACCCTAGTCGGCCAGAATAAGAAGGCCCCGGTGGGCGCAGACAGACAATCCCGGAAGAGTCCATAAATGTAACCGCGAATGGACACGAATTGACGCGAATGCGAAAAAGGCTCCTGGGTTGTGACTTCTGGATTAACGTTGATTGGAGTTCATGCAACCCATGGCCGATGCTGTTGATCACCTCCAAGGCGCACCCAACTACCAAGTATACCTCATCCTTCCGCAGTAATGTCTCATTCGCGTTCATTGGCGTTCATTCGCGGTTAACGTTCAAATCCCGGCAGCGGGCCGTCGGTGGGTTTCGGCGAAGCTAAGGCAGCCGTATCAATGCCGACCCAGCTCGTGATCTGTTACCTGCGGTTCACCGTCGCTACACACCACCGCCAACGGAAAATCCCCAGACAATCCCGGAAGAACCCCATCTCCACCCGCTTGCTCCCGTCCACCCGCAGCATGGCCACCAACCGGTTCTCCCCGTCCCACTGATAGCTCCAGAGACTGTCGAGGGTCAGGTTCCCGTCGGCATCATATGCCAGGTTCGCTGGCGCTGCGGTTTGTTCCACCTGGGCTGGGAGAGTGACCGTTCCGCCGGAGAAGGCCTTCCCATCCACATCGAAGCTGATCGTTCCCGTGGCCGGGCTTGTACCTGGGCGCACCGTCACATCTTTCCAGAAGTATTCCCCCTTGCGATAGGGAGCGCCCACGCTGCTGCCGTTGAGCTTCACCGTCACCGCATTGCCCCGAGCCATTCCGATCACGTCGGCGGAGGAGGGCGTCGTTCTGCTGGAATACTGGTTCAAGCGACTTCCTTAGCTTCTTCGAGGATAAGAGTCTTTCTTGATAATTCCAACCACATCAGCGCAGCGAAGTGTAACCAAAATGGCAGTCGGTAAAACAGACTTGAGAAATCCACTGGCGGATCGACGATGAGACCCAACCCAACGAACTCACCCAAAATCCATGCGCTTAGAAATCTCACCGCAAGAAAAAATCGTTTTCCACATAGCTTGGAAACGCTCCACGCTACGACGAAGGCTATCGATGTAATACCCAATACTGTGACGATAATACCAATAGCGGTATTGGCATGGTCTACAGCACGAAACTCTCGGACGTCACGGAAAGGGACGACCAAGCAAGCAACGGCAGCCGCAGCTAGCGCCATCATAGTTTGGAAGAGCAAACATCGGAGAACATGCATAAAGTTAATCGTCGAAGGCATACTCAAATTGCTGCCCCGCCACGGGGGTGGCGTCGGCCCAGTATTTCCGGCCCGCGATCACCTGACCCAGCTTATCGGTTATGACTACATGAACGTGCGTCTCACATTCATGACCAGACTTTCACTGGCTACTCGTCTGGCCTTAGAGGCTGCACTCAGGAGTTCTGAGTTTGAACGTCCTCCGAATCATGACCTGAACGACGAGGACGACACCCGTGCAAACCGACTTGCCGCCTCAGACCACGCTGCGCCTCCGGAAGGATCAAACCGCCGGATCGCCCCGGATTGACGCACCACGCTTCGAAGCTGAACCAAGTCCCCGACCGCCCCATCCGCCTGGGCTTGAACCAGAAGATTGCCCAGGACGGTGGCCTCCACCGGTCCGGCCAGGACGGGACGCTGGCAGGCGTCGGCCGTGAACTGGTTCAAAAGATCGTTGCGCGATCCCCCGCCCACGACATGGATCACCTCAACCGGCGTGCCCGTGACCTCTTCCAACCCTTGGAGAGTAGAGGCGTATTTCAAGGCGAGGCTCTCCAGCGCGCACCGCACGAGCGCCCCTTCGTCCTCCGGAACAGGCTCGCCGGTCGCCCGGCAACGTTCCTGGATCGCGGACGCCATGTCTTCAGGAGCGAGAAAGCTGGGATGATCCGGGTTGACCAGGGATCGCAAGGGCGTTGCTTTCGACGCCAGCGAAACCAATTGCTCGTAGGTATGTGCCCGTCCCCGATGCTCGAAGGACCTCCGGCATTGCTGCACCAACCAGAGGCCCATGATGTTCTTGAGCAATCGATAGGTTCCCTGGATGCCCCCCTCGTTGGTCAGATCAAACTCCATGGCCTTGGAGCTGAGAATCGCGTTCGGAACCTCCACCCCCATCAAGGACCAAGTGCCCGAGCTGATATAAGCCCAGTTGGCCTTTCCGGTGGAGTCAGTCGGAACGGCAGCCACGGCAGACCCAGTGTCATGGGTGGCTGGGGCGACCACCCGGACTCCACCCAGGCCCACGCGCGAGGCCAACCCGGACCGCAAGGGCCCCAGCACCGCGCCCGGGTCGACGGCGGGTGGCAGGATCGAGGCGGGAATGTCTAGCTGACTCAGCAGATCGGTCGCCCAAGACCGCTTCCGGGGGTCAAAAAACTGCGTGGTCGTCGCATTGGTGAACTCCGCGCTCCGCACCCCGGAAAGACACCAGTTGAAAAAGTCAGGCATCATCAGGAGAGAACGCGCGGCGTCGAGCAACTCAGGATGCTGCTCTCGCAGGCTCACCATCTGGAAGAGCGTGTTGATCTCCATGAACTGGAGACCGGTCTGGCCGAAGATCTCCGCGCGAGGTATCCGCTCCAACACCCGCCCCATCACGCCGCGCGTGCGCGGATCGCGGTAGTGAAAGGGGAGACCTAGAAGCTCGTCGCTTTGGGATAAGAGCACTGTATCTACCCCCCAAGTGTCCACTCCCACCGATCGCACGGCACTGCCAAAACGGCGTCCCGCTTCGCCTAATCCCTGCTGGATCTCGGCCCAGAGGCGGACCACGTCCCACTTCAGCGAGTCCCCCACCCAAACGCCACCATTGGGGAAGCGATGCAGCTCCTCCAGGCGCATATGCGAACCGTCCCAGCGCCCCGCCATCACGCGCCCGCTCTCCGCACCCAAGTCTACCCCGAGATACACTTTTTCAGCCATAAGATATCAGCAACACCCCCCATCCAGAGTGGTTGGGAGCAGCGATGTCATAGGAAAGACCCGGAGGAATTGCAATCCCTGCCGCACCAGCAGTTCATGATGGCAGGGAACTCCTGTCCGCCATACGGCTCATCGCTTGCCGAGGCCTGGGATCCCTCCAGGATCCTTCCACTAAAACAG